>CALEPS010000058.1 GCA_937910305.1 uncultured Bacteroidales bacterium
AATAATGAAATAAAAATTTAATTTTTCTTTTAAACAAATATTAAAATATTTGAGGAACATATCATATTTTTCTCGTTTTGTTAAAATTATTACGAAATTTATTTTTTCTGTTTTATGTTTTGTCATATCTATATTTGTTATTAATTTATCTTTTGATATGTTATAATTATGCGAAACGAAAAATTGTTTATAAAAACGATTTATTTCATGTTGCTCGATAATGAAATTCTGATGCTCGTTTAATTTATTATCATGAATATCCAAAGTGTCATTGTATAAAAATAAATTTAATTTTTCTTCGTAATTTTCGCATAGTTCTTCTGGAATACAATTATCAAATTGATTTAATTTAGATAAACAATAATTATTTTCTAATTTTGTCTTCATTGCAAATAAATAAAGCCAATGACATAAATTAACTCCGAATGATATAGTTAAAATTATTATTGTTTGTAGCACCAATTTAAAACTGAATTTGCCTATTAATGATATATAAATATTTTCTATATCGTCTACAATTATATTTTGCAAAGTTTTTTCTTTCTTTTTTTTCGATAATTTTTTTTTCTCTTGTCGTGTCGAAAAATCTAAATCGTTTTCTAAGTTATCTAAATTATACATCGAATCTTCACTTCGTTTTATTTTTTTTGTCACTTTTTCACTTGTGGCGCATCAGCGTGCATATTCCAAAGCGTTTCGTATAGGTGTGTTTGCTCCTCATCCACTTGCGAACGTACGGTAATAACTCCGTCGTATGTTTCTTGAAGCAACGAGGCGATAGTTGGTCGCAGGTCGCCCAGTTATCTACATACGGCAGGAACTGCTCTAGATTAGCGATACAGATGTTGAAATCTTTCTCTTCCGACAGGATAAACGCGTGCAATTGGTTCTCGTCAAAATAGCGATGTGGCAAACTATGCAAGAACTCTTGCGCAGCAGGAGTCTTGCAGATTTGCTTCGCAATTTTGCGTAAGTCCGGTGTCCGTACACCAATAATCGTTTCGCGCTTAACCGTCGGCAGCAACTTGCTCTGGAAATCCGCATACGCCTTGTCTTGCAAAGCAAATAGTTGAGCGGTAATATCTATTCTATCTATTGTCATAACTCGAATGACTTAAACATCTTTATGCTTTGTTATTCTGAAAGTACAGCGGTCGCTTCCCCTGAGAATCGTATTCTCAATCCGAACTTCGAATTGGCTATCCGGTTCCAGCTGCGACAAGATATATAGAATGCTCTGTCGCGAGCACTCACATTGTTGCGGATGGTTTCTCAGCCCACATTTAACTTTAGGGCACGTACATTCCAGATAACTCAGTTCATAAACCTTTCCTGCTTCAATCACCCTACCCGTATAGGACTTGCTGTTGTACCCTTCCGTATAGATCCTGTCAAAATCCCCCTCATACTTGGCATATATTTGCTTATGTATCTGGAGAACATGATCTTTTACACATTCGATAGCTTCTTCTCTATAGCACATACCTTTGTTTCATTGTTTGTAATCGTTTGGTAATATCATTCTGAATGTCGATAACGACAAGTGCTTTATTGTTCTTCATTTACTCAATCACAAAACTACGTGGATAGAAATCACTGTAGAAGCGGCCGTCAGTGGCGGTGAACTTCAAGACGCAGTAGTTCGGGTCGGTAACGCCACTTGGGTAGTACTGCTCGTCGCCATCGCGCCAAATCATCTCCTTGCTCTTGGCATCCGTCAGTACCTCCATCGTGCCGCGCAGCATCATACCCTTGAAGCCCTCGGCATCGCAGAAATAGATCGAGGCCTTTGGGTTGGCCTTATAGTGAGCCACACGGAGGGAGAAGGTGTTTGTGGTAAAATAGAACGTCTTGATGCTCTCGCGGACTCGTGGTGACAGCATGGCCTTGGTGCAGGGGAATCCCTCTTCATCGACTGACGAGATATAGGTGATTGGCAGCGTGTCGGCCATCGTGGCTATCAATTCCTTTACACCAGAAAGTGCCGGATTTTCAGGCATAGCCTCATCGTTGTTTATGGCAAGAGACTTACGCCAACGCTTTAGATGCGGGAAGTACATCTTCATCTGTCCGATGTACTCTTCTTTCGTAATAGGCTGCTGCAACCCTTTATTAACTTCATTGGCAAACTGAGCGCAATGCTCAATCATCTCGTCCATTGTGCAGTCCTGCAAGAACTTGCCGTCCTTATAGCAATATATGCAGTAATCCGCGTTTTTACTCCCGTCGGCGTTCGTTCCGAGGACTTGCTCTGTGAGCGGCATCCGCAGCTCTGGCAAAATTTCTGTTCCATACTATCTTTATTATACGTTTCAATGCCGCAAAGGTACTGCTTTCAGGCGACATACACTATGAAAAAACGGACATTATTTTAAATATCTGTTTCCATGCAAACTAATTGCTGCTGAAATGGTTTCGACGAGGCCAAGGATGAAGTAAAAATTACCGACAGGATTGAAGCCCCATATCCAACATTCGAGCGCAATCCAAAGCATCAGGATAATACCGCAAACCAGTACTGCCCAATATGCCAGCGGATGGTTTTTGAAAAGCAGATAAGCTGCTACGAATTGCGTAAGACCGTTTACCGCCAATAGTACTATACCGGACGGAATAAAGTTGCGAAAGAACACATCCGGCCACGGCATCTTTGCGCGGAGCAATTCTAATAATGGTTCTCCGCCCCATGCAACTCCCGTCGGGTCAACCCACATCATTACCGCACCGACTACTGCGCCGATGCCTATGAACAAAGTTAATATCTTTTGAAAGGTGTTCATATTACCAAATAAACGGAATTACTTTATAACGAACGCGTTGTTTGTATTCTGTGTATCCCTTCAACTCACGTTCAAGCACCTGCTCTTCGTTGCGAATACGAAGTGCGATGATAGGGATATATATGAGCATGATGACAAATGACCACGCCGAGGCGAGCACTAACGGCATGGAGAGGAATAGTAACAATGTGGCTGCATACATGGGGTGGCGAACGATGCCATACAGACCGGTACTTACCACTTGTTGGTTCTCCTGTACTTCGACCGTCCGTGACAGCCACACATTCTCACGCATTACTTCGGCGTACATGGCATATGCAACAAGGAAGATAGCCGTCGCTATATATACAGCCCAATCGGGCAGCATATACCATCCAAAACGGCGGTTAAGTCCTGCCACAACGAATACAGCAATAAACATCAATCCGCTCAAGGCGACGACCCATTTCTGTTCCTGCTGTTGCTCTTTGGCATCCAACCGTTTGCGCAGTAACTCAGGCTGACGAATCATCAGCACGATTCCTGCAATAAACATGGGTACAAACAACACTCCGATAAACAGCCACGCCTGCCAGAAGTCAAACGTCCCGGCAGGAAGGAATAACAGTAGTCCGATAAGCAGTAGCCCGATAACGAACTTCGTTAGTGCTTGAAAGAATAGTTTGGGTGTCATACTTCAGTTCATATTATCCTAAATCTGCGAAGATGATCCAGTCAGGTGCGTGGTAAGTCAGGACGCCGATGGCAATGATAGCCAGCACGATGAGCACTATCCATAACGGCCAGAGGCGCTGCACAAACGAACAAGTCCGCCAACGATTAGCAAGATGTACTGCGCCGACCATCGAAGCGATATAGATAACGATATCCAAAAGCATCAACTCATGGCGCACGAAGAACCAATAACCGAAGAATGCGGCTACGATGAGCGGCATAACTGCCAATGCACCCAATATAGGTGCGCCTATCTCGCGGATATCGCGACGCGAAATGCACAGATAGATGCCCAGCAAAAGCATCGGGTAAAACACCATCTTCATGTGCGCCATCACACTTTCCGTCACGGGAAAGATATAGCCCAGAAAATGATTGAAGAACGGTACATGATGCACAAAGTGCATACTCGTTCCGAAAATGATTAGCAAGATTGTTGCTATGATTGTTTCTTTGCGGCTCATATCTTATCTCACTACTTTCGTGAATACCGGTGCTTGGCCGTCAACGACTAATACATACACTTGCACTTTGTGATTGGGCATTTCCGGTGCGCCTTCACGCGGGAGGTCTTCTGCCGTGAATACATATTCCGTTCCGTCATAACCGGCACGCGAAGCCACCGTTACAGCTTTGGCATGAAGCATAGGATAACCATCGACAGCGGCATCGAAGATAGCGGTCTCATCTGCACTTACAGGATGTTGTTCGGGGAACTCAGCCAACGGCTCCAATTCGCCATCAAGGAATCCTCCGGCGATCAAGAACCGCTCTACTTCCTGCGGCACAGCCTGCAAGCGTGCTGCACGTACACCATAACCCGGACGGATGTCTGTGTTGGGGTGAACCTTTGCCAAATCGTTCATGCTCGATTCCAAGCCGCCACTACCGAACGTACAGAACGGCACAATAGTCTTGCCGCTTAGATCGGTCTGTGCCAAGAACGCAGCCATTGGAGGCGCGTATGTGCCGAACCACACGGGATAGCCGAAGAAGATGACATCATACTTTGCCAAATCAACCGCCAATGGTTGGATGTTCGGTAGCACCTCCAACTCCCGTTCCTTCAAACAACGTTCTATCGTCGCTTGGAAATCTCCGTCGTACGGCTCAACTGCTTCAATCGTCGCGATGTCTGCACCAAGTCGATTCGCAATCTCCTCTGCCACCACTTTGGTATTCGAGGTCTGCGAGTAGTACAACACCAGCACCTCCGGTGCATCTTTCTTCTGTCCGCACGCCGCGAACATCGTCGCAGCCAGTGCAATAGTCATGAGTTTTTTCATGTTAATTATCTGAATTTTATATTCTCGTCATGTGGTAGGCCATGCGTTTGAGTTGTACAGCGGCACCGAAAAGGTATAACTGATGCAAACAAGCGACGTAGGCAAGGAAAGCCTCTTTCGTACCCGGTTCAATGTCCTGATGCATCAAGGTGTTATGCACACGTGAGGCACATTCGCTGACGAGTTCTTCGGTCGCAGCAAAATCCTTGCCTTTGAGTTTGAGCACGTCTCTGCGGATATACTCGTCCATGGCATCGTAGCCGCGTTTGTCATGCAGATAAACATACAGATCGTCCTTCGCAGCATAGTACTGCCAATCATCATCCCACATCTTTGCCAGAGCCATGCCGATATACATCATCCATCCGAGCGACGCGAGCGGATAATTCTGAAACTCACGTACTCCGTCTGGGATATACGCATTCGCAATTGCCTCCCATTTGCCCTCCACATCGGGGCACTCCGGCATACGTTCGTCTACTTCATTCACGTTCAGCAAGTATTGCTGTAAGTCGTTGTGTATTAATTCTTCTAATTTATCCATATCTCTTTCGTAATCATGCGTCGTAACCAATAGGTCGGAACTGCTGCTGGTCTTCGCTCCACACGAAGCCGTTGGCGAATAGGTAGTCCTTTATCTGCTCCGGCTCTTGATTGAAGGCATAACAAAGTGCTTCGAGCGAGTCGAACTCTTCATCGCGCAGGAGCATGTTCACGCTCGAAACGAGTATCGCTGGGTTTTGCGGTAAATGTTCCATTTTTATTCAACCCTTATTTCTCCACTAGTTGCTTCCCGTCTAAGAATGCTTTGCCAACGGTCCTGCCCAGTTCAATATAGGAATGATGAACCGGGTCGAACGTGATGAGTTGCATCTTCTCCACATCAGGCTTGCCATCGGCCGCTAAGTATTTCTCGTCGCAAAGGATATTAACTATCTCCCCTACAAGATAACAACCGTCTTCTGACTCGTCAATGATACGCGAAACGCGGCATTCCAAAGTCATCGGTAATTCCTTGAATATAGGAGCGTTGATGTTCGGTGCTTTCTCTGCCGTCCATCCGGCACGAGCAATCTTATCGGTTACTTTTCGACCGCTGACGATACCTACGTAATCGGCGGCCACCAAGGTCTCTGTCGTGGCAAAAGCCAGTGTAAACTCCGGATTGACAGCTAAGTTATCGGTCGTGGCATGGGAACCCAACGAGACGATTATCTCGTGCATATCCCATTGTCCTCCCCATGCGGCATTCATCGCATTAGGTGTACCATTCTTGTCGTATGTTCCGATAATCAATACCGGTTGTGGGAGCACCCACGCTGCTGGTTTAAAACTCTTCATGTTATTCTCTTGTTTTAATCATTCTTCTTGATTATTCTCGCAGGGTTGCCCGCAATGACTACATCGTCCGGTATATCGTGCGTCACGACACTGCCGGCACCTACAATGACACGGTTGCCGATGGTCACGCCCGGACAAACAATCACTCCTCCACCAAGCCAGCAGTCTTCTCCAATATGTATCGGTAGACCGGTCTCAATGGTCTTGCGGCGCTCAAGATAATTATGCGGATGATCAGGAGTTAGCAGTTGGCAGTTAGGACCGATAAGCGTGTGTGCACCGATGGTGATGCCGCCGCCGTCGAGGAAGACCGCATTGAAGTTGATTACTACTCCCTCCCCGATAGTGATACGGTCGCCATGGTCGCAATGAAAGGGCGGGATGACAAGTGTCGATGGGTGTGCGTTAGGTAACAACTTCTGCTGGCAACGACGCAACTCCTCCATGTCCCATGCCCCGCATTGGTTAAAATCCCGCATTGCATAATAGGTCTGTTTGATGCGTGCTTGTATCTCCGCGTCCGTGTAGTCGTACTGCATACCAGACAGCATTTTTTCGTATTCAGTCATATCTATATCAAATCACTTACTGTTAATGGTACATAGTTGATTAGGTCTTGCGGAGCGAGGCGGAGTTGCATGCCGCGCTGACCCGCAGAGACGTAAATCTTCTCATGCAGCAGACAGGTCTCGTCGATGTACGACGGGAAAGGTTTCCTCATCCCAATCGGACAACATCCGCCACGGATATAACCGGTGAGCGGCAGCAGTTCCTTCTGCGGAATCGGCTTACAGGACTTGTTACCGCTGGCACGAGCCGCTTTCTTCAAGTCAACCTCACACGCACCCGGCACGACACAGACAAAATGCTTGGTCTTATCGCCCTCTAACACAATGGTTTTGAACACGGCATCCACATCCTCACCTAACTGTTCCGCCACGTGTGTAGCGCTCAAGTCAGACTCATCCACCTCGTACTCAATCAACTCGTACGCAATCCCTGCTGCATCCAGCAACCGGCATACATTCGTTTTCTGGATCTTTTGCGCCATGTTAATATCCTCTCACAGAATCAATGGTTGGGCAAGATTGTCAAACTCGTCGATCGGAATAGGCCTGAAACTGCGGACAAGGGCAACGGCATCCACTTGACGGATAAGCATATACG
>CALEPS010000059.1 GCA_937910305.1 uncultured Bacteroidales bacterium
GCCATCTGCGCAGCGATCTCGAAGGACAGCTGGTCAGAGTCAACGGGGTGGAAGCTACCATCCATGAGGGTCACCTTGAGGCTGTCGAGCGGATAGCCGGCGAGAACACCGTTCTTCATAGCTACCTCGAAGCCCTTCTGTACCGACGGGATATACTCCTTAGGTACGTTACCGCCCTTGACGATATCTTCGAACTGAAGACCACCGGGGAAGTCAGCGTCTGCCGGCTCAACGCGAACGATGATGTCAGCGAACTTACCACGACCACCGGATTGTTTCTTATAAACCTCACGCAACTCTACCGGAGCAGAGATAGCCTCGCGGTAAGCCACCTGCGGACGACCCTGGTTACACTCTACCTTGAACTCACGTTTCAGACGGTCGATGATGATCTCGAGGTGAAGCTCACCCATACCGGAGATCACGGTCTGACCGGTCTGCTCGTCGGTCTTAACGGTAAAGGTCGGATCCTCCTCTGCGAGTTTGGCAAGACCTACACCCAGTTTGTCGAGGTCAGCCTGGCTCTTCGGCTCTACAGAGATACCGATCACCGGTGCCGGGAACTCGATTGCCTCGAGTACGATAGGCTTGTTCTCGTCGCAAAGCGTATCGCCCGTGCGTATATCCTTAAATCCTACGCCTGCGCCTATATCGCCCGCGAGGATGGTCTCCACCGGATTCTGGTGGTTGGAGTGCATCTGGAAGATACGGCTGATACGCTCTTTCTTGCCGGAACGCGGGTTGTAGATATACGAACCTGCATCGAGGTGACCGGAGTACACTCTGAAATAGCAGAGACGACCTACATACGGATCGGTAGCGATCTTGAAGGCGAGAGCACAAAGCGGCTCCTCGTCGCTCGGGTGACGCACCTCAGCCTCCTCAGTGTTCGGGTTGGTACCGTTGATCACCTCGGTGTCCAGCGGACTCGGCAGGTAAGCGCAGACAGCGTCCAGCATGGTCTGCACACCTTTGTTCTTGAAGGACGAACCGCAGATCACCGGGAAGATCTTCATTGCCAGCGTACCCTTGCGGATTGCTACGCGGATCTCATCCTCAGTGATTGTCGAAGGATCGTCGAAATATTTCTCCATGAGAACGTCGTCGAACTCGGATACCGTCTCCAGCATCTTGTCGCGCCACTCCTCAGCCTCGGCAACGAGGTTAGCAGGAATCTCTTCCTCAACGTACTCAGCACCCATGGTCTCGTCGTGCCAGAGGATAGCTTTCATCTTCACGAGGTCAACGACACCCTTGAAGGTCTCCTCAGCGCCGATAGGGATCTGGATAGGGCACGGAGTTGCACCTAATACCTCTTTGATCTGACGTACTACATCGAAGAAGTTGGCACCGGAGCGGTCCATCTTGTTGACATAGCACAGACGCGGCACATTGTATTTGTCAGCCTGACGCCATACGGTCTCGGACTGCGGCTGTACGCCACCCACCGAACAGAGGGCCATGACCGCACCATCAAGGATACGAAGCGAACGCTCCACCTCTACTGTGAAGTCTACGTGCCCCGGAGTGTCGATCAGGTTGATCTTGTATTTGTTACCTGCATAGTTCCAATAGGTGGTAGTAGCCGCGGAAGTGATAGTGATACCGCGCTCCTGCTCCTGAACCATCCAGTCCATCGTAGCAGCACCATCATGTACCTCACCGATTTTATGAGTAAGACCCGTATAGAACAGGATACGCTCCGAAGTCGTGGTCTTACCGGCATCGATGTGAGCCATGATACCGATGTTACGGTTTAATTTTAAATCATGTTTTGCCATTTGTTTATTGTTTCAATCTTTTTTGTTGCTTTCAGCTTTCAGCTCTCAGCATTCAGCTTTCTGACGGCTGACGGCTGATGACTGACGGCTTCTTAGAATCTGAAGTGTGCGAATGCGCGGTTAGCCTCAGCCATGCGGTGCATATCCTCCTTACGTTTGAAGGCGCCACCCTGGTTGTTATAGGCATCCATGATCTCAGCCGCCAGTTTCTCAGCCATCGAGTGGCCGCCACGCTTGCGAGCGAAGGCGATCATATTCTTCATCGCGATAGACTCCTTACGGTCTGCACGGATCTCGGTCGGCACCTGGAAGGTAGCACCACCGATACGCTTCGATTTAACCTCTACTAACGGAGTGATGTTATCCAGAGCCTGCTTCCAGATTTCGAGAGCCGGCTTCTCCTCACTCTTCATTTTTGCATCTACAACGCCGAGAGCGCCATAGAACACTGAATACGCGGTATTTTTCTTACCGTCAAGCATGAGGTGGTTCACAAATTTAGCCACCATTACTTCGCCATAGACGGGATCCGGGAGGATCACACGTTTTGTTGGTTTTGCTTTTCTCATTGTTTCAATTGATTTTAATTTTGGTTGTCGATTTCTTCAGCGGCTACCCGAGCCCCTTACTCAACCCTCAACCCATTGTTTCGTCCCAAATATGGAACATTTAGTTAGTTAATTAAAAGAGCTTATTACTTTTTAGCTTTCGGACGCTTAGCTCCGTATTTGGAGCGGCGTTGGAGGCGGTTAGCAACACCGGCGGTATCCAATGTACCGCGAACGATGTGGTAACGAACACCCGGCAGGTCTTTCACACGGCCGCCACGTACCATTACGATACTGTGCTCCTGCAAGTTGTGTCCCTCTCCGGGGATGTAAGCGTTGACTTCCTTTGCGTTGGTCAGACGAACACGTGCGACCTTACGCATTGCGGAGTTAGGTTTCTTCGGGGTGGTTGTGTAAACACGTACACAAACGCCACGACGCTGCGGACAGCTGTCAAGAGCCGGGCTCTTCGATTTGTCCACCAGTTCTGCTCTTCCTTTTCTAACTAATTGTTGAATTGTAGGCATTTTGTTGTTTGTTAATTAATGATTGTTACTAAAATATTCCATGCTTATTTCTTATACGCGTAGGCACATGAGGCACAGTTCGCGCGAAAAAGCCTGCAAAAGTACTGCTTTTTTTTGACATGACCAAATATTTTTCAAAGAAAATGCAAAAAATCTTCATTTTTCATCGTTTTGTGCAATATAGTTAGCATTTTTTCTTCCGTTTCAGTCTCCATTTTCTCTTTTTCCAAGGCGTTGCTTATAGCCTCCAATAATGCCTCTTTCGCCACCGAGAGAAGAGCGAGAGAAGAGCGAGAGAAGAGCAACTGAAAACAAGGGGTGTTTTTTTGCAAAAAAGTGCGAAAAACATGAAATGAAAATGAAAAAATGCGGTTTTTGCTGATTTTTTGGTTCTTTGTAAGTGCGTGAAATACAAGCAGTTATAGTTGTTTTAAAGCAACAAAGTCTAGGATTCCTCTACAACGCACTAACGATAGTCCGCTAATGCGCCTTTTCCGGAGTCGTTTTTGGGGGGTGAAGGAGGAGCCCCCCAACCCCCTAAAGGGGGAGAAGAGGTTGGGAATTAGGGAGGAGGCCCCCCAACCCCCTGAAGGGGGAGAAGAGGTTGGGAATTAGGAGTTAGGGAGGAGGCCCCCCAACCCCCTAAAAGGGGAGAGAGAAGGTTGGGAATGAGAGAGTTAGAGAGTGAGGGATTAGGGAGGGAGGGAGGGATCAGGGAGTGAGGGATTTTCAAAACGTTTCGAAAAAAGAAATACAACCTTTTCCTTGATACTACAACTTATTCATTTTAAATGACTTATACGTACGTTTAAAAATAAAGAACATTTATATTATGTTGTAAAACATTTCGTTTTGTGTTCGCGCGTTCATTATTTATGAGTAACTTTGCACCGCATTTTGAGGTAAATCCGGCTCCCCGCCCCTACCTCCAATGCATAACCTTGAATTATTAACATTTTAAAAATTAATATTATGAAAAAACTATTTTTACTCATTCCCGCATTAGTGCTTACAATAGCAATGTATGCGAAAGAAATTAACGTCAGCTCGGGGACATCGAACATTATCCATTACACGATTGCTGATTCGGGCACTGAGGATGGTGACGTTCTCGTCCTTACAGACGCTGGTCCGTACATTAGCACTGCCGGTGATGATTACACAAAGTTAGTAAAAAATCTTACCATCAAGGCTGCTGACGGAATTGAGCCTGTTGTAAAGCTTGAAGTACCTTTCCGTAGCACGGGAGGAAAAACGGTTAAATTCATTGGTATCACCTTTGACGGAACATCATTGACGAATTATGATTTTTATTTCCGCTTTTATGATGATGCCGATAACAATCTGGAATTTGAAGATTGCGAATTTAAAAACATCAGTAAATATATTTTTGATGTTTACACTGGAAAGAAAGCAAATTCTTTGAAACTCACGAACTGCGACCTGCACGATAACTCTAGCCGTGGTATCCTTAACCGAGGTACTTTAACCAGCCTTGAAATCAACGGTGGTCAAATTTACAACTTTACCGGCTATCCTGTTCTTGATAACTATGACGGCGCAACTCTTGGTGACGTAAATATCAACGGAACTGAATTCTATAACAATGCGAAAGACATCATTAGCGGTACAGCTACCTCACACGCTAATTCTTGTACAATCAACAACTGCTATTTCCACAACAACGCCCGTAGCGCTGTGTATTTTGCAGCAAGTACAGTGGAAGGAGTGGAGACCTGCGATGCTGTGATTGTTAGAAACTCTACCTTTGCTAATAATGACCTTTCTGCTTCTTCTCGTAGCGTAATTGAAGTGCAAAATTACGGAGGAACAGAAGCGGCTAATATAGAAGTCACTGTAGACCATTGCACATTCTACAACAACTCTACTGTTAACTATGATTATTCGTGCGTACGTTCAAGAAAGTCCACAAAAGTTTCCATCACCAATAGCATTTTCGCTTTCCCTACTACAATAGAGTTTTATGCAACGAATTGCTACGGTGGAACTATCACTAACAACCTTGTTTATAATTTAAGTAAAGGACATCGTTCTTCCGGTGGTGCACCAGCTATCACAAACGCCATTACAGGCGATCCTCTTTTTGCAGACGCAGCAAATGGTAATTTCTCACTCGCAGGCGATTGGACCACTATGAATATCTCTCCTGCTCGTGGTGCCGCTACCGATGGCTCCGACCTCGGTGACCCGCGTTGGTACTCCGCTGAAATCCTCCCTGAAGTGGATTTTGCTTCACCATACGTGCTGAGAGGCGACAAGGCTAAACTCGCAGGAAAAGTTGCTACAGATGCATCTAACTATTTGCAATTTAGTAATACTTCAGATGCCACTCAGCATGGTGTTGCAATATGGAAGATGCATGCGACACGTAGTTGCATTTTACAAGCAACACTTAACATTGATGCAGACAACGGAAGTGGACATCGCTATCAGATAGAAGTCTTTGATTCAAGTAATACTTTAGTCGGTTCGGTTATTGGAGAATCTGCTAATTCTTGGGATAAAGGTGATAAAGTAATCTCTGACTTAATAATGTTATCAGAAGCGGGCGATTACAAAATTAAACTATCCAATCTTTGTGATAATTCAACCAATCTTCTTCATAGCATCACCCTCTCTTATATTGGCGGCGAGGTACAAGCCATGCCGGGTACAACCAACATTAACGATGCTTGGTTCTCAACTGAAGGAACTCGCGCTGGCGGTAAGATTGATTTCCCAGACGGAAGTATCCAAGATGGTTGGGTAAAATGGAATGTTGCTTTTGCTAACGCAGGCAACTACAATGTAACTCTTAATATCAACTCAGACAACTGCAAAAATTATACTGTAGCATTGGTTGATGCTAACGATGCTAATGTGGTTACCCCGCTGACATTGAATGATTGCGATACAAAGGGTGCTCCGGTTGCTTTGTCCATGGGTGCAATGGAAGTTCCTGCCGGTAACTATATCTTAAAAGTAACTAACGCTACTCTATATTCCGATGCGGAATTAATTAGTGTTAACTTCGCTTACGCTGGCGGTGCAGCAGTTGACTTGTCCAAGACCACTCCGGCTTCCCTCCTCGCTAATGCAGATGCAATCATCTCTGACGATTGGAGCATTGAGGGCGGTAAGATTACCCACGCTGAAAGCAAAGCGCTTACCGGATGGGCAAAATGGAATGTAAATTGTGCAGACTATGGTAACTATCATGTAGCCGTAAACATCTCTTCGGACAACGGACACGGTGTAAGAGTGGAAGTATTCGAGGATGAAGCACAACCGGCTATTTACACATTGGATGAACCGAGTTCCGGAAAATATCACACCGGAGATTTTGCGCTTGATTTAGGAAATATCCTTCTTGCTGATCGCGAGTACGTAGTTAAGATCACTAACACTGTTTCCAGTTCTCACGTTCAAATTGCCAGCATCGTTATAACTTATCTGAACGGCGCACAAGCTACTCTCCCTGCAACCTTCAATTTCGAAGATGGTATGTTGAGCGAGAAGGCACATATTACGGCAGGCGAGCTCTGGTTCAATACAATCGGCGACTCCAACCCTGTTGGTCAATGGGCAAAGTGGAATGTAAAGGTTGCCGAAGCAGGTACCTTCCTCTTCACGATGAACACCAACAGTACAAATGACCAAAAATATAAAGTTACCATCTTGGATGAAAATGACAATGAGATTGATGCTTTTGAATCTAAGGGCTATAGTAGCGGAGCAGTAGAAATTAAGCACTATTTCAACTTGGCAGCCGGTAACTACACCGTAAAACTGGAGAATACTAAATCTTGGTCGCAAGGCCACATCGTAAGCCTTATGGTTACACAACCTTCGCTTCTCGTGCTGAATGAAGCTGCAGAGACGAACATAGTGATTCACGACAACTACCGCAACGGTGCGCACGACATCCAGATTATCCGTACTATCGTAGCCGGTATGTACAACACCATCTGCCTGCCGTTTGATGTAAACAGCACCCAACTGCAAGCTATCTTCGGTAGCGATGTAGAGTTGAGACAGATGAGTAGCGCAGAATTGAATGGGAATGAATTGGATCTGAACTTTGAGGCTGCTACCAGCATCTATCGCGGTACTCCTTATCTCATCAAGACATCGAAGACGGTTACGAATCCTGTATTCGCAGATGTAGAAATCAAAGCAGAAACTGGGCAGGCAACTTCTACAGACATAGTAGACTTCATCGGTTCGTTCATCAAGAGCGAAGTACCGGCAGGAGAGGATAACCTGTTCCTCGGGCCGAATAACTTGCTCTATTTCTCGGATACAGCAACACCGATCAAAGGAATGCGTGCTTGGTTTAAAGTAAAGGTTCCTAATCCGCAACATGTTATCCAACATGCCCGCATTGTAAAGGGAGAACAAGTGCTGACGGACATTGAGTTGGTCAATGGCGAAGCACAAACGAATGGTAAATTGATCGAAAACGGGCAACTTGTCATCATTCGCGATGGCGTTCGTTATAACGCCCTCGGTATAAGGGTTAAATAAATCCGACCTGCAAATCCTATTGTTTAACACTTAAAAATTTGAGCATTATGACAACGAAAAAACAATATATCAGACCCTTTACAGAAAGCGTAGTTTATCTCTCAGGTTGTATTTGTGTATCCGGTGGCGGAGGCAAGAGTATCGGTGGAGGTACTCTTGGCGGAGGCGGCAAAAGCGGAGGAACGATAGACCCGATGTAATTCGAAACATCATGTATAACTTCAGCAGCAGCCCGACTAAAATGGGGCTGTTGCTATAAAACCCAATAAATTATTACCATGAATAGACGTTTTATTTCTTTCTGTTGCGCTGTTTTATGCGCAATCACATTGAGTGCAACGACTATTGATGTTGCACCCGGAAGCGGAACACTCAAGTCTGCAGTAAATGCGGCTACTGCTGGTGACATCTTGATTTTAACAGAAGGTACGTACACCGAATCATCCGTCAAACCGACTGTTGCTCTTACCATCAAAGCGGCAGAAGGTACACATCCTATCATCAGCCTCACCAGCCGATTTGAGATTAAAGCCGATTTTACCCTTCAAGGTGTACAATTGGAAAGTACCGGCGAAGCGATTCGTATGATTCCCGGAAGCAGTCCTTACAATGTTACGGTGAAAGACTGCGAACTGAAAGGTTGCCCGAGTTATTTCATTCGAGCATACAATACAGACCAAACCAGTCCGTATATTAACAATCTTACTATCGACAACTGCGTGTTCCTCATGGGTTCAGAGGCAGCTAATACGGCTCGCGGTATCGCTGCGACAAAAACCCAAAATCAATTAGGAAACCTGATTGTTCGTAATAGCACCTTTGATGGCGGTGTCAATGGAACCGGACGTATAATATACTTGCATTCAGGTGATGAGAATGCAGTTATACCTCTGCAAGGTGTTTGCGAAGTGGACCATTGCACGTTCTATAACACGACAGATACGCGAGGCGTTTATTTGGCTAATATTGGAGGAAGTCATGTAACCAATTGCATTTTCATGAACGCTAACGAAGTTGCCGGAGGAGTAAGTTTCGCATTGTATGGTAGTGAATCGCATATCGAAAACTGCCTCACATGGTTAGCTCCGGTCAAACTGTCTACCGGCGCTACTCAGACTAATTGCGTTAACCGTAATCCGTATTTCGTCGATCCGGCGAACGGCAATTTCCAACTGGCAGCAAACAGCTCTGCTGTGGCTGCAGCTACAGATGGTTCTAATCTTGGAGACCCGCGTTGGGGCGTTTCGACAGAACCATATAACAATGACAATGATCCGTATGACCCGTACAAAAAGCCCTATTCTATGGCTCCGACTACTAATTCCGTCAAAGTGATTTGGCAGATGTCCGAAGAGGCTGAACCGACAGAGGCATTGGTTTACTACGGAACAGACTCTACAAACCTCAATATGCAAATTGCTACCAGCGATGGTTGGGTAGTAGCTGACGAAGGATATGTGCATGTCGTTACATTGCCGAATTTGCAACCTAACACACGCTATTATTTCACAGTCGGAAAGAACGCTAATCGCCGTTATCCGAAAATCAGTTGGACCAAGACTGCTCCGGAACAAGGAACGGCTTATCGCATCTTCTCCATCAGTGATATTCACGGTAATGCGCGGAATAACTGGTCGAACATGCAGGATTTCATCTGTAATCTCAACTGCGACATTGCACTCATGAACGGCGATTTTGTTTCCAGTAAAGGAGATGACCGGAATTGGAATAACTATTATTTCACTCCGGGGGCACAATTCTTAAGCCAAGTGCCTTGTATGTCTTCGCCGGGTAACCATGAGACAGGTGATCCGTTCACCTATCGTTGGTCCTCGTTCTATGACTATTTCCACCAGTTTAGCCATGAAGGCGCGCCTGAAGGAGACACCATCGATCCGCGAGGAGAATCATATTTCCATTTCGTTTATGGTAATGCGGATGTAATTATTTTGAATATCAACGGCGATCCTTCTTCTCCGGAATTCCTTCCCGGTAGCAAACAGTATAAGTGGGCTGACTCTATTCTCAATGTATGTGATCGTCCGTGGATCCTCATCTGCCATCACGTAGGTGTTCATACTACCGGCTATCACGGTCAGTGGGCAGACGAACCGCGACAGATGGGTACGCTTTTCGAAAAATATGCGGCGCAAGGCAAACATATCATCTCTCTTTCAGGCGATGACCACTCGTTCGAGCATCTCTATAAAGACGGTGTGCATTATGTTCGCCCGGGATGCGGAAGAGATGCCAACTATGCACAGCAGAAACAACTCAAAGACTTCAAATACTCCATGTTCTACAAGCAAGTATCCTGCTTCTCTACGTTTGACATGGCTGCCGATGCTTCGCATATCTACCTGACTGCATATGACTCTGTAGGTAATCCTTTCTATAACTACGATTTCTTGCTGAACGGAGAAGTTATCAACCCTGCTGTTAACTTTACCGTACCGGCACAGGAAGTAAGTGTAGAAGACTCTATTATGCTTCGTTGGTTTACCTTCGATCCGGTGGGAGATGCTACCGTTTCGTTCTATTACTCGCAAACCGATAATGCTACCAGTGTCGAAGGAATGACTCCTATCGTTACCGGTCTGGACAACAAAGTAGAGAAATATATGTGGCACACACGGAATATCAATCCGAAGGGCAAGTATTATATCTATGCAGTCATCACTTCCGGAGGAAAATCATATATGGGCAATAGACCGGCAGTGGTTAACCTCTTGGAAGATGTCACTCCTCCGCCTGCTCCATCTGATTTGACGGGTAGAATCAATAGCGGACAATACCGCTTGTATTGGGTCAACCCTACTCATCTCATTCATCTCGATAACCTGCTGACCGATTTTAGCAATGGGCAGGATAAGATGACGAACGAAGGAGAAGACGGCGCTACGATGGCACTCAACGTTAGTGAAGGAGCACTCAAATGTGATTATAACATCTCCAAGGCTTGGGCGACCGCTTCAGCAGACTACGTGTTTGATGAAACCGTAGATATGAGTCAGACTCCGATCCTCACCTTTCGCCTCAAAGGAAACGGCACGTCCACTGCTCTGCGTATCGTGTGCAAGAACATGTCTGCCGGACATGAAGACTGGTGGTACACCGAAAAAATCACATTGGCTAAGAATACATGGGAAGACATCATGCTGGACTTGAGAACGCTGCAAGCATTTGACTGGTACAGCAATACCGACGAAAAGAACCGAGTAGATGGTGTTGTTCGGATTTCCTTCGGTGTCTCAACCGGCAGTTCTGTCAATGGTACGTTCTATCTGGATGATTTGCATATGAGCGGAGATATCTATCCTGCTCCGGATTATGCCCAAACGGTAATCGTGCGCAAGGATAATGCGTTTCCGACTTCTCCGGCTGACGGAGTAGAGATATACCGAGGAACGGCAGAAACATGCAACGATGCTTCAGCTGTTGTAGGACAAGTATATTACTACGGTGCTTTTGCAGCAGATGATCTCAATAACTGGTCTGCCCCGGAGACAGGCGCACAGTGGATTTCGGAGAATGTGATTGACAATACCGGTATAGATAATATAGAAGGAACCTCTGATGCTCAGAAATTCCTTCAAAATGGTCAATTGTACATCCGCCATGCTGCCGGCACATATTCGGTACTGGGACAACCGGTTGATGTAAAATAATTATTCCAATACAATCTGTCCGAAGAACTGCGGACAGTGGAAATTAGGGGTTGGCAGCTGTATCGGCTGCCAACTTACGTAATGAGGTTTCTTCGTCTTATCGGCACATTTATAGAAATTGACATTCAGTTTCTGCGGAAAGACAGGCCGGCTCTCCCTAAAGATCATATCCAACGGGATTTGCAATTCCACCTCCCATTCGAAGAGTCCGTCTTTCTCCTCAAAAGCCTCTCGCGGGAACGTGCATCTGCGCACTATCCGCGCCATCTCGTCCGCCGGAAACGGCACTACTTCTTCGGCTCGTCCTTTGCGCCTGGAACCGACCATTGCGCCAATGCAGTTGGTCTCGAAATTCATATAATGCTTTTCTCCCGGAACCTGGCAGAAGAACTCCACGCACGAGTCTTCCCAAACGGGTCCTTGGTCCGTTGTCGTCACCGCCCGCAGTTGCTCGCCTTTGACGCGGAAATGCAGGTATAATGAGTCGTGGTCGTTAGTCACTTCCACCGTGGTCTGCGGACAATAGGGATACTTGCTCCGCCAGTTGACTTGATCAATTGCGTAAACCATAAACTATCAATTACAAACGGGCAATAATGCTCTTCATCTGTTCTTCCACTTTCTCTTGCTCTTCCACCAGCCTCAGCTGCGCCTTGGTACGAACCAGATTATGCTCCGGATAAGCAATCTTGTAATACGTATCTCCATTGAGCCAGTCAGTGAAGAAACGCACTGTCTGCATATAACTGAGCAGCCGGCATCCGTACGGCAGCATCTCTTTCTCCAGCGGCGTGAGGAAGGTAGCTTCTTTCAGATATCCGCGTGTATAAGCCTCGAAGATCTCCAGATCCACATGGATATTATCCAGATTCGGGTCATCCTCCGCACCTGTGTTAGCCGCCGTACGCATGAAATCGCCGAAATCGCTGAAGACAAATCCCGGCATCACCGTATCCAGATCCACGATACAGATAGGCCGTCCTTTTTCGTCAAAGAGCACGTTGTTGACTTTCGTATCGCAGTGGTTGATATGCTTTCTCAGTTTCCCCTCGCGGAATAATATCTCCGCCAGACACATTCGTTCTCTACGGCTGTTGATGGCTTCCACAATATCTCTGCTCTCCTCCAGCCTCTGCCGGCGGACATCTGAGAGGGGACGATTTGCGGCTTCTGCTATCGCCTCATCCAACTGCTGCAGCCGAAACTCCATGTTATGGAAATTAGGTATCGACTCGCACAAGGCATTGAATGGCAGGTCCGCCAACTGGCATTGGAACCGTCCGAACGCCTCGCCCGTCAGTTCGGCAGCCTTGGGTGTCACTTTCTCCTGCGACGTAGCCGGTTCTACCAGCACATAGAGCCGCCAGTAATTGCCGTCCGGACTCTTGTAAAACAGTTTGCCTTCCTTGGTAGGAATCAGATGCAGGACCTTTCGCTCGATATTTTCCTCACGGGCAATCAACAACTTCTCGCGGATATGGGAGGTCACAATCTCGATATTACGCATCAGTCCCTCCACATCCTTGAAGATATTATGGTTGATGCGTTGCAGGCAATACGAGGTCTCACCTATCCGTTTCGCCGGCACGACGAATGAGTCATTGATGAACCCTACGCGCAGCGGTTGCGGTTGCTCTATCTCATTCCAGATCGCAAAATGCTTCAGTATTTCTGTCTCTTTCATAATGAATTAGGGAATTAGAGAGTTAGGGAATTAGGGATTTCAGTTCTTCGATCGAACCACATGTCCGCCATCCGGCGAACAGCTCTCCCGCTTTTCTATTCTTCTCCAGATCATCCACATAAACGGTATTTGCAGCATCCGGGTGCGCCTCACGAATAACATGTTCGAAGATCTCTTTGTTCGGCTTCGCCATATGCAGGTGGTGGGAAGCAAAGACCGCGTCAAAATAGTTCCCCAACCGGTATTGCTCCCATATAGGGTCCCAGTGCAACTGGTTGGAATTGGAGAGCAGGATAGTCCTGTATCCTTTCTCCCGCAGAGATGCGATATAATCCAGCCTCTCCTGCGGAAGCGTATCCAACATACTCAGCCATGCTTCGCGGATCTGATCGACCGTCGTGCCCGGATAGCAGTATTCCTGCAACGTAGCCAGAAACTCTCCGGTAGATATATTTCCGTACTCATAGTCGTGCATCAACTGCTTCGAAGCGGCACTCACAGCCACCACTCCTTCGCCCTCATCGTCTATACCGAGAATATTACGGATATTCTCCTCCGGCATCAGCCGTTTGAAATTACTCACACACCGCGGCACATCCAGGTTGATGATCACGCCGCCTAAATCAAAAACGATAGTATTAGCCATTTATTGAACCATTTGACCGTTTACGGTATATTTCTTCCCGTCTTGCGTCAAGACAAGCACCTGGCCGTCTTCCAGCACCTTCTGACAGCTGACAGCCGAGTGAGGGCTGACCTCCTCTATTCCTTCCGGCAGTATTCCCGGATCTTTCGGAGCGGAATTGGAGATAGTGATCGACGCATTCAGGTCGTTATATCCGGTATTGTTGTCCCACACATTCTTGTTGCCGAACCGCACGGCATAGCGCGGATCGTTCTTGATCGACTCATGCCTATCGGGCATCCAGAGATACAGGTCATACGAACCTTCCTCCACATCCGAAGGTATATCCACTTGTTCGCGGATAAGACTCCATGTTCCGTTCGGCAGCCAGCGTCTGGGATCGGCATTCAGTTTCAGAGTGTAGGTCTTGCTGCTGTTCTTGAGGACGAGATAGACGGGACGCTCGTTGTACAGCGGAGCGTATCCCACATTACGCAGCGAAATGACCACATTCGCCTTTCCGCCCGGAGCCGCCTGGTCGCTATACTGCGCGCTCATCAGGTTGTAGCGGTAACCCATATAGACGTTGAGCGTGTCGAACAGTCCGCTGCTTCTCCATCTGCCCGTCACCGGCGTGGCGTATGTAGATCCGCAGAACGACCAGTGGTAAGTAGCCATCTCCGAAGGAGCCTGCGTATATCTTTTCTTCGCCAGTGCATCGTCGTCATCGATATTCGTCTCGCCGCCATTCGGGGTATAGAGGCAATGGGTAGCCACATACCGGCGCATTTTCGGGTCGTCGCCACTGTCGTCGCTTGCATACGTACCCATATTGCCCCAGTCATGCAGGAAGGCGTCGTTATGACATCCCATGCGCGCTTTCTGAGTCCCGCTGAATCCTTCCGCCGCCGTGAGAGGGGTCTTGTCTTTCAGATACTCCTGCTGAATCATCGGATAGCGGAACAAGATAAACATAGCCGCCGGCGTGTTCTCGAACAGGTATTCGATCACCTTCCTTCTGTTCGCTGTCATATGCTGCGTCTTGTCGCCATAGTTGGTAGAGTAATACCATTCGCCCCAGACGCCGACAAACCCTGCCTCCAGCACATATATCACATCCTCGTTGGCTTCCAGATGCGGTTTCAACTGCTGCAGGTGGCGGTGTACCCATTCCGGCGTAGCATCCACCTTATCGCTCTCGCGCTCGGTATAGGCGAAACGCAGCACACATTTCAAGCCCATGTCGCGGAGCGTCTGCATGTCTTCGTCAAAACCGTTCAGGACTGCTTGCGGCAGATCCTGAGACTTGAAATTGCCGAAGTTGTACAGCACAACCGGCATGGTCATCTTGTCGTTTTTTCCCCAATTGGAATCAATATGGTTCTTAACGCGGTAAGGACTGCTCTCCGACACCTTGCCGTTTAACTCTTCCGTAAAACCGCGTTCAGGGTTTTTGAAGACAGTGGTGTTGTCCGGCGTGTAGGTCACTACAGAGGCATTCAGTGAGATCATAGAGGCTATGAGCAAGCCCGATAAAAAGAGAATCTTTTTCATATCCGCCATATTTTGCAATTTACGCTGCAAATTTACTGCTTTTTTTGCATATATGCAAGTTTTTTTTGTATATTTCAAAAAAAAGCAGTATCTTTGCACCCGCTTAAGTTCTCCGGTATGCAAAACAGCATTTTACATCCCGGCTTGAAATAACTGATAATCATTAAATTCTACATAACTAAATGGCTAATTTTCAGAAATTGACTCCTCGTTCCGAGGACTATTCCAAGTGGTATAACGAACTGGTAGTGAAGGCGGATCTGGCAGAGCAGAGCGCTGTACGCGGCTGTATGGTGATCAAGCCGTACGGCTATGCCATATGGGAGACCATTCAGGCGGAGTTGGACCGCCGGTTCAAAGAGAAAGGGGTGAAGAACGCCTATTTCCCACTGCTGATTCCTAAATCCTTCCTGAGCCGCGAGGCGGAGCACGTAGAGGGTTTTGCCAAAGAGTGCGCCGTGGTAACCCACCACAGGCTGATGAACGACCCGAACGGCAAGGGTGTGGTGGTCGATCCGCAGGCCAAACTGGAGGAGGAACTGATCATCCGTCCGACCTCGGAGACCATCATCTGGAGCACCTACAAGAACTGGATCTCGTCCTACCGCGATCTGCCTATCCTTTGCAACCAGTGGTGCAACGTGATGCGCTGGGAGATGCGTACGCGTCTGTTCCTCCGCACGGCGGAGTTCCTCTGGCAGGAGGGTCATACCGCCCATGCCACCAAAGAGGAAGCGGAGGATTATGCACGCCAGATGCTGGATGTATATGCTGATTTTGCAACTAATGTGATGGCTATTCCGGTGGTGAAAGGTGTGAAGTCGCCGAACGAGCGTTTCGCCGGCGCACTCAACACCTATTGCATCGAGGCGATGATGCAGGACGGCAAGGCGCTGCAGGCCGGTACAAGCCACTTCCTGGGACAGAACTTCGCCAAATCGTTCGACGTACAGTTCCTCAACAAAGAGAACAAATACGAATACGTATGGGCTACGTCCTGGGGCGTTTCAACGCGTCTGATGGGTGCGCTCATCATGACCCACTCCGATGACAACGGACTCGTTCTGCCGCCGCATCTGGCACCGATCCAAGTGGTTATCGTACCTATCTTCAAGAAACAGGACGATCTGGAGAAACTGCTGGTTAAACTGAACCCGATAGCGGATGAGCTCAAAGCTCTCGGTATCCGCGTCAAGGTCGATACGGACGAGAAATACACGCCGGGATACAAGTTCGCCGACTATGAACTGAAAGGCGTACCGGTTCGTCTGGCTATGGGCGGCCGAGACCTGGAGAACGGCACGATTGAGATTGCGCGCCGCGACACACAGACCAAAGAGACCATTTCTATTGACGGCATCGTAGAGATCGTGAAGAACCTGCTGGAAGAGATCCAGAAGAACCTGCTGCAGAAAGCGCTGGATTTCCGTATCGCCAACACCCGCGAGGTGAACAGCTACGACGAGTTCAAAGAGGAACTGAAGAAAGGCGGTTTCCTGCTCGCCCATTGGGACGGCACCGCCGAGACCGAGCAACGCATCAAGGACGAGACCAAGGCTACTATCCGTTGTATCCCTCTGGCAGACCTGCCGGGACACAAGAACGAACCGGGTACCTGTATGGTCACCGGCAAACCGTCCGCAGGCAGGGTTATTTTCGCCCTCAATTACTAATTGGCATAATCTTTGCAAGTAGCCTATTGACATGAAACGACTACTGCGCATAATATGGATTTCCCTTCTCCTCTTTTCCCTCTCCCTTGAGGGAAGAGCCGGAGAGGGGTTTTCTCGTAACTACGTGGATTCCTGCATGATCAAGATCCAGGACGGCGACACCCTGTATATGGCGTGGCTGCATGAGGTGTGGGTCTATCCGCCTATGAAATTCAAGAACAAGAAGCAGGAGAAGTTCTACTGGCGGACCGTGCGGGACGTGAAGAAATGTCTGCCGTACGCCAAGATGATCTCCAAGGACATGGAATACGCGGATGCCGAACTGGCGAAAATACCGGACAAGAAAGAGCAGAAGAAATGGTGGCGTCAGTTCGAGAAGCTGCTCTTCAAGAAATACGAAAAGGACTTCCGCGGCATGTACGCTTCGCAGGGACGGATGCTGATGATCCTCCTCGACAGAGAGACCGACCGCACCAGTTACGAACTGATCAAGCAATACAAGAGCAAAGCCGCAGCCAACTGGTGGCAGTTCGTCGCCAAGCTGTTCCGCAATGACCTGAAAGAAGAATACGACGCCACGGACAAGGACAAAATCACCGAGCGCGTCATCAACCTCGTCGAAGCCGGACAGTTGTGATTATGTTCCGTCTGCATAGCGTTAAGCTTGCAGTTTCTTGCGGGAGGCGAAGAGGACGATGAGAGCAGTGATAGCGGAGAGGGTGTCGCTGACAGGAATAGACCACCACACGCCGTCCAGCGGATCGGCAAAAGCCATCGGCAGCAGCAAAGTCAGCGGAATAAGATAGATCACTTGCCGCGTCAGACTCAGGAAAATCGACTTGCCCGCCTTGCCGATAGAGGTAAAGAGGTTACCCGTGACCATCTGAAATCCCACAATAAGCATCGAACTGCAGATAATCCGCATCGGCCGGGTCGTCCGGGTTATCAGGTCAGCATCGTGCGTGAAGATCTTGGTCATCACCTCCGGACAACACTCGCCCAGAACAAACACCAGTGCCATCACGCCCGTTGCATACGCGCAGGTGATATAAAAGGAACGTAGCACGCGATCATATTGTTTGGCACCGTAGTTATATCCCGCCACAGGCTGCATTCCCTGGTTCAGACCCATCACGATCATTGCGAAGATAAAGGTCATTCGGTTGATTACGCCGTAAGACGCTATCGCCATGTCGCCGCCGAAGTTCTTGAGCTGGTTATTGATAATAATGACCACGAAACAATGGGCGATATTATATAAGAACGGCGACATACCGATCGCCAAGGCACGGCTTGTGATATGCCGGTTAAGCCGCCAAATCCCCCGATGAAAACGGACTAACTCGTTCTTGTCGAAGAACTTCGTTATCTGCCATATGACAGCCACCGCCTGGCTCAGAACGGTAGCCAGTGCCGCTCCGCGGACGCCCATCTCCATGCCGAAGATGAAGATCGGGTCCAGGATGATATTCAGAATGACCGCTACGATGGTTGCCGTCATGGAGAAACGCGGATGACCTGCCGAACGCAGCAAGGCATTGAGACCGAAATAGATATGCGTCAGTATATTACCATAGAGGATGATCTCCATGTATTCATGGGCGTAGAGGATGGTATCCTCGCTTGCGCCGAAAGCGTAGAGAATCGGATCAAGCCATATCAGCCCGACCGCCATCACAATAGCCGAGAGGATGACGTTCAGCACAATCACGTTTCCCAGCACCCTGTTGGCGCGCTCGTAGTCTTTCTCGCCCAGATAGATCGCCAGCAGCGAAGAAGCACCCACTCCGACCAGGCTGCCGAACGCAGCGCATATGTCCATAAACGGCTTGGCTACCGTCAACGCGCCCAATGCCAATGCGCCACAGCCGTGACCGATATAAATCGTGTCAACGATATTATACAGCGACGTAGCCGTCATCGCAATGATGGCGGGCATGGCGTATTTGAAAAGCAGTTTATGTATCGGAGCGGTTCCGAGTTCGGAGGTTCTGTTCATGAATAGTTTAACTTTTTAACGTCGCGCAAGCGACCATCTTAACTATTTAACAGTTTGCCCGCTATGCGGTCAAACTCTATGGCTGCGGGATGTCCGGCTTGCAGCGTTATCGGCAGACCCTCGTCGCCTCCCTCGCGGATAGACTGTACCAGCGGGATCTGCCCCAAGAGCGGTACATTCAGTTCCTCTGCTAATTTCTTGCCTCCGTCTTTGCCGAAGATATAATATCTGTTTTCCGGCAGTTCAGCCGGCGTGAACCATGCCATGTTTTCCACCAGTCCGAGAATAGGCACATTCACCTTCTCGTTGCGGAACATCTCCACGCCCTTCCGGGCATCGACGAGCGCAACCGGCTGCGGCGTTGTAACCACGATAACACCCGTCAGTTGCAGTTCGGATATCAGTGTCAGATGGATGTCGCTGGTACCCGGCGGCAGGTCTATCAGGAAATAATCCAACTCGCCCCAATGGGCATCTTCTATGAGCTGTTTGATAGCGTTGGAAGCCATTCCGCCGCGCCATATCACCGCGCTCTCGGGATTGACGAAGAACCCGATGGACAGCATCTTCACGCCGTATTGCTCTATCGGCTCTATCAGCGTCCGTCCGTCTTCTTCCACCGAATAGGGCCTTGCGTCTTCGCACCGGAACATCTTCGGCATTGACGGACCATGGATATCGGCGTCCAGCAATCCCACACGGTAACCCGCTTGCGCCAGAGCTACCGCCAGGTTGGCTGTCACGGTCGATTTGCCCACTCCGCCCTTGCCGCTATGGACAGCGATAATATGCTTCGCCCGGACGAGAGAATCGGTCTTTTGACTTTCGACGTTCGACTTTCGACTAATAACCTTCGTATGGATCTGCGCTTCTATATTAGGATCAATATATGTCTGCAACGCCACCTCGGAGGCTTTTACGACCGATTTCATGAAAGGGTCGTTGTCCTTCGGAAAAATAAGCGAGAAAGAGACCTTGAAACCGGAGATACGGATATCGTCCTCCAGCATTCCGCTCTCTATCAGGTCTTTCCCGGTTCCCGGATACCGCACGTGGCGCAGGGCATCAATTACTTGTTGTGGATACATAAACTATTTATAGATACAATATTCCCCAGGATGGTAAACGAGTACAAAAGTACTGCTTTTTTCTGAGATATGCAAGTTTTTTTTGTATAATTCAAAAAAAAGTTGTACCTTTGCGGCGTGAAAAACGGCATTCATCGCTTCATACAGATCCTGACATGGTTAGGAATCATGTCTGTGCTGACGCTCCTCGCTATGGGCGTATGGATTGTTGTATGGCATGGAAGCCAGAGTACGGAGAGTCTCAAATGGCTCCAATTCCTCCAAACGATCGGCACATTCCTTCTTCCGCCGATACTGTGCGCCTGGATATGGGACGCCGGACATAAGCCTTTCGCATGGCTGAAGATGGACCGCGGCGCGGACTGGAGGACCTTCGTTCTGGCTATACTGATTATGGTCTGTGCCATTCCGGCTATCAACCTGCTGGCGGATCTCAACAGCCGCATCGTGCTGCCCGAAGCCCTGCGGGGACTGGAAGAATGGATGAAAGCGCGGGAAGACGATGCTGCGGCTTTGACGGAACGCTTCCTGGCTGCAGGCTCTGTCGGAGGATTGCTGATTAACATAGGTCTCATGGCGCTGCTCCCTGCGATAGCAGAAGAGTTATCTTTCCGCGGCGTGCTGCAAGGTATCTTCACCCATAACCCGTCCCCCGTAACCCATAACCCCTCAACCCCTCACCTCGCCATCTGGGTGACGGCTATTATCTTCTCCGCCATACATATGCAGTTCTACGGTTTTGTGCCGCGAATGCTGATGGGCGCCATGTTCGGATACGTCCTCGTGTGGACCGGCAGCCTCTGGGTGCCCGTTGTGATGCATTTCACCAACAACGGTCTGGCGGTACTGGCTTATTACATTTGGGGAGCGGAAGAAGGAGAAAAAAGTTATGCCGACACTATCGGTGCCGGCACAACATGGTGGTTAGGCTTGATCAGCCTGGCCGTGGTAATAGCCCTGCTTGTTTTTACATATCGGGGTCTACCAGGATACGGCCGCAGAACTCACAAGGAATAATTTTCTTCCGTGTACGGATGTCCAACTGGCTCTGTGCAGGAATCTTGGCGTGGCAGCCTCCGCAGGAGTCACGCTCGATCTTGACAACTGCCAGACCGTTCCGCGCATTCTTACGGATACGTTTGAAAGCGGTGAGCAGACGCTCGTCGATTTTCTTCTCCAGTTCACCGGCTTTGAGTACCAGTGCTTCTGTCTCCGCCTTGGTCTCTGCCAGAATCTGATCCAGCTCCGAACGCTTCTGGTTCAGGTCAACCGTGCGCTCTTCGATGTCCTTAACCGTCTTGGCTTTCTCTGCCGTACGGGCCTCCAACTCAGCGGTGTAATGCTTGATCTTGCGCTGCGAAGCCTCGATCTCCAACTCCTGATATTCGATTTCCTTATTAAGATTGTCAAACTCACGGTTGTTGCGCACCGTGTTTTGCTGCTCGCGGTAACGCGAGATGGAAGCGTTGGCGTTCTCGGTACGTACACGGTGGTCCGAGATTTGGGTCTCGCACTCTTTGATGTCATTCTCGATATTCGCCAGACGGGTCTTTAGACCTTCCACTTCGTCGGCCATATCTTTCACTTCCTGCGGCAGCTCGCCGGCTAAGGTACGCAGGGAGTCGATCTTGGAATCTACCTGCTGCAGTTCATAGAGGATCTTCAGTTTTTCCTCGATGGTCAATTCTCTTTTTGCCATAAAATTATCAATTATAAATTATTAATTATCAATTAAAACCGGTGTTCTGTCTTTCTCGGATATATAGCATGTTACACCGAGCGGCGCCAGAATATCCCGGAATATCTCGCGTGCGTGACGCTCACTGATCCAATGGTCTATATCGATGACCCCTATTCTGCCGTCAGCGTCCTGAAAATCATGGTATTTGCAGTCGGCGGTAAGGTACACATCGGCTTTCTGGGATATAGCTTCGCCGATAAACTCTGCTCCGGCCCCTCCGCATAGTGCTACCACCCGAACGGTTTCGCTTGCTGGACGCGTATAGCGGATATAGGTAGGAGAAAGAATAGTACGCACATGGCTGATGAAATCCGGATAGCGCATCGGTTCGGGCATCGAACCGATAATACCGAGATAATTATACTCTCCCTTGAGCGGAGAGACAGAGAGGGGTTTATAGTTCTCTATGCCTAATTTGTCGGCAAGACGGGTATTTATTCCGCCGGACACGGAATCCAGACTGGTGTGCGCGGAATAGATAGCGATGTCATGTTTGACAGCCTGCTCCACTACGCGTGCCTGCGGGGTCTGACCGCATACCTGTTTCAGTCCATGGAAGAGCAATGGATGGTGGGAGACGATGAGTTGGCATCCGCGCATAATAGCCTCATCGACCACCTCCGGCGTAACGTCTGTGGTCAAGAGGACGGAGCTGATATCGCGTCCCGTGTCACCTACCTGCATTCCCGAGTTATCCCAATTCTCCTGGGCACTCCGTGGCGCTACAGATTCTATGCTATTGATAATCTCCCTAAGGAGCACTTATTTTTGTTCCTCTTCCGGCTCTTCAAGCGTAAAATCGGTTATGCCGGCGTTAACGAGGATGTTATACCATTGGATGAGTTTCCGGATGTCTGACGGATAAACACGGTCGCGGTCCCAGTTGGGAAGCACCTCGTCGAACCATGCCTGCAACTCCGGGTTGGAGGCTTTTTTCGGATCCATGGCTACAGGCTTCAGTCCCTCTTTCTTGCCTGCGTTGGTTAGGACTTCGCTCAACGATATATCGTCAGCGTCAGTAAACATGGATACGTCGCTCAGCGCTACGATCTTGTCACGCGCATAAGTCGGCATACGCTTGCCGTCCACCAGACTCTCTACAATCAGCATATTATTGCCGCGACTGACCAACTTATACAAACCCGGTTTGCCGGTTATGGCCAGTATTTCCGATAATTTTGTCATATCTTTTAGCTTTCTACTTTCGACTTTCTACTTTCGACTTTCTGAAATCCGCTGCAAAATTAGTATATTTTTTTGAGATACGCAAAAAATTAGTGTTTTTTTTGCCAATTTTACCCGATATTGACCAAATCGCCGTTCAGGAAACTGTCGTAAGCCGTCATATCGATCAAGCCGTGACCGCTGAGATTGAAGAGGATCACTCTATCCTCTCCGGTCTCGATACATTTCTTCGCTTCGCGGATAGTGGCGGCGATAGCGTGACAACTCTCCGGAGCGGGAATAATACCTTCCGTGCGGGCGAAGAGCAATCCGGCGTCGAAGGACTCCAGTTGCGGGATGTCCACGCCACGCATATATCCGTCTTTGAGCAACTGGCTGACGATTGTACCGGCTCCGTGGTAGCGCAAGCCGCCGGCGTGGATGTTTGCCGGTTTGAAAGTGTGACCCAGGGTGTACATCGGCAGCAGGGGAGTATAACCTGCGCTGTCGCCGAAATCGTATTCGAACTTGCCTTTGGTCAGTTTCGGACAGCTCGCCGGCTCTGCTGCGATAAAATCAATCTGCTTTTGACTTTCGACTTTTGACTTTCGACTATTCAACTGGTGTCTCATGAAGGGGAAAGCCAGACCGCCGAAGTTACTTCCTCCGCCGAAACAGGCAATGATCGTATCGGGGTATTCGCCCGCCATAGCCATCTGCTTCTCCGCCTCCAGACCGATGATGGTCTGGTGGAGCGATACATGGCTCATCACAGAACCCAGCGTATATTTGCAGTTGGGCGTAGTGGTTGCCAGTTCGACCGCTTCGGAGATAGCCGTACCCAGCGAACCGGGGTGGTTCGGGTCGGCAGTGATAATATCTTTTCCGGCACGGGTGGACATGGACGGAGAACCGGTCACGGTGGCGCCGAAAGTACGCATGATACTGCTGCGGTAGGGTTTCTGCTGCATCGAGATCTTCACTTGATATACCGCACATTCCAGTCCGAACGTCTTGGCGGCGTAACTCAGCGCTGCGCCCCATTGACCCGCTCCTGTCTCTGTCGTCACATTGGTCACACCTTCCTGTTTGCAGTAATAGCACTGCGGAATGGCGGAGTTCACCTTGTGCGAACCAAGCGGATTGACACTCTCGTTCTTAAAATATATATGCGCGGGCGTACCTAATGCTTCTTCGAGCGCATAGGCGCGCACGAGAGGCGTAGAGCGGTAGAAACGGTACCGTTCCTGTACTTCCTCCGGGATGTCAATCCATGGGTGGATCTGGTCCAGTTCCTGCTTGGCACACTCGGCGGCAAAGATATGCGCCAGATCATCCGCGCTCAGCGGCTCTTTGGTCGCAGGATTCAGCAACGGCAGAGGTTTGTTCACCATATCTGCCTGGATATTATACCATTGGCGAGGCAGTTCGCTTTCGTCCAACAAAAAACGTTTCTGTTTCATACGGCTTTCTATTTTTGACTTTTGTCTTTCGCAAATTCGGCTGCAAAATTACATTTTTTTTTGCATATGTGCAAATTTGTGGCAAAAAAAAATACTGGTATTACCTCCCGAGATACCCCACCATCTCTCGAAAACGGTTCGATAATGATTCGATAATGGTTCGAGAATGAGTCGTAAATGAGTCGTGAGTAAATTGATAATAGTGCTATGAATTGTAAATTTTATAAAAAAACACAAAAAAATTTGCACATATCAGAAAATTGTAGTACTTTTGCGCCGCAAAACCAAAAGTTTTGCCGTATTCGGCCCACGCTAAGGGGGTGTCCTTCATAGTCGTGGGTGGGTGCGGACATATTGAAAAAGGCGTCTTATACGCTTTGTTTTGGCTAATCGGAATCTGGTAAATTCAAATGTTCCAAGACATTGCGGCACTAAGATGCTCATGGTATGTATATACGTAACGCGTTAAGCGCGGTTATATTATACATGTGGCGTGGGCTTCGGTGTTGCTGTTTGGAACGAAAGGCAATACCAGAGCCTCGATTAGCGGAACAGCAAGATTGCAGTCCCGCTTTCTTTTTGTAAGCGGGAACATCGGCAACGGTCCCGCTTTCTTTATGTCCTTCCCTCTTTGACATAGTGGTGGGTATAGGTGCGTTTTTATTTTATCGTTTTGTATCTTTTGCACCTATACTGCCACTTTTGATAAAAACAACATTGCTATGCAGATATTGGATTTATTGTTATTCGCCCTGCCGATCGGTTGGATTATCGCTTGTCTGGATGCCTTCCGGATCGGATTGAGGGACAAGACCTACGGCGTGCCCTTTGTGTCTGTTGCGTTAAACACCATGTGGGTGCTCATTGGCGGTACATGGTACGTCGTTTCGATGGGTTTCCGTTCTTTTGCACTGGTTTTCCTGGTATGGGGCATTATAGATTTATTGCTCCTGACCACTTATTTCCGGTTCGGCTACCGGGAGTTTGAATCTATGTCGGGACAGAGCAAGCCTGTTTTTATCGGCTGTACCGTCCTCGCTTTTTTATGCGCGGGCGCATGGCAGGCGGTTTTCTGCTATAACAGCGACCTCTGGCTTATAGACACCGCCTTCACACTCATGCTGCTGACCAGTATGATGTTTGTTTACATGCTTCTTGTCCGCAAGAGCAGCCGGGGACAGAGTATGCTGATAGCTGTTGCCAAATGTATCGGTTCGTTAGGACCGACCTTATACGGATGGATTAGAATGCGCGACTGTTTCATGACAGGAATAGGAGCCGTCTGCTTCATCATCGATTGCGCCTATATCGTCCTCCTTTATCGGATGCTCCGGGCGGAAAAAAGGTAAGATGGATATACAGCCAGATGGTCAAATAAATGCCAAAATGGTACATGACCAAATGGTAAATGAAATAGTACTTTGTACTTGGTCACTTGGTACTTAAATGTGGTCTTTGACATACTGGATTACCGAAATTTTTCAATGAATTGAAGAATTTAGTCCGAATTTTTTCAACAGAATGAAGAATTTTGTACTTTTTTCTTGCATGTATCAAAAAAAAACTGTACCTTTGCAGCAAATTGGTGCAAAGGAGGTTAATTATGACAACTTTACAACTTAATGCAGACATCTATCACAATTTAGCTATTTTATCCGAAGACAAGGCATTGTTAGACAAGGCTGCTAAATACATACGTCGTTTAACTAAACAGGTAACAGACGACCCTACTTGTATGACCAAAGAGGAGTTCTTTGCCCGCATCGATGAGGCGGAAAAGGGACCAACATATAGGATGCTCCCTAATGAAACATTAGACGGGATGCTAAAACGCTTGGGATATGTATAATATTGATTATAAAGATCAGGCGTTGCTAGACATCGCCAGACTCAAGAAAAGTGAACCGAAAGCGTACCAAAAGGTAGTTTCTTTTATTGAAGAATTAAAAGAACACCCGAAAACAGGAACCGGGCATCCGGAACCCCTCAAGGGCAAGCCGGAAGGGCGATGGTCCAGACAAATCAGCAAAAAACACAGGTTAGTCTATCGCATTCTTGAAACGGAGGTTGTTGTGCTGGTCATTACAGCCTACGGACACTACGAGGACAAATAACTATAGGTGACTACTGTCACCACTTTAACAAAGCGGTAATCCCGGAGCGTCCTCCCGTTAACGCGGGAGGAGTGGCCTCCGCCTAGAAGGGTATACACAATGTGTATATCTTTTTTGGAGAATGTCATTTACTCAAAGCGGATTGCCGCTTTGCTTTATATTGTGTGTTTGCACTTATGTAGATAAAATAAATAAGGTACAAAAAAAATGCAGTCCATACTAAACTATATAATATGGGACGTCTCTCCTTTCATCTATGAGGGCGAGCATTTCGCTATTGGTTGGTACGGGACGCTATGGACGCTCGGTTTGATTGGTATGCTCATTACCCTGCTTGTCACCTTCAAGCATGACGGCGTTCCTACACAATACGCCCTTGTCACATTCATGGTGTCATTGGTGTGCGTCATCTTCTTCGGGCACCTGTTCCAAGGCTTGTTCTACGAGTGGGACTATCTGCCGGGGAACCCTGCTCATGCTCTTGGCATGGATTGGTATTATAGAAACTATTATTTTGAGCACCCATGGAAATTCTTTGATTTTGCTCATGGAGGATATGCCAGCCATGGATGTGTTTTTGGAGTCTTGGTGGCAGGATGGATATGCGCTCAAATATTTAAGTGCGATATGTGGTACGCAACAGACAGAAGCATGATGGGGTTGTTCTGGGTAGCGGTAGCCGTTAGAATAGGCAACTTGATTAATAATGAGATTTGCGGCATAGAGACATCGTTGCCATGGGGCTTTTGCTTTGGGGAAGAAACAGTTCCAAGACATCCTTCGCAGATATACGAACTCTTGAGTTATCTGTTGGCGATGGGTATCGCATGGTGGCTTTTTCTCAAAAGAGACGGCGGACAATATAAAGGTTTACTCTCCTCTGTAATTATGACGATAGTCTTATTGCTCCGCATAGGAATTGAGTTTGTCAAACTGCCGCAAATGGAGATAGAGCAAGATTGGATTTTACTGATGGGACAATGGCTCTCCATTCCTTTTGCTATCTATGCCATATGGCTGCTTTTCCGCTCGTTGGAACAAGGCAAACAAACAAATGTTACATTATTTGTCAAAACGACTCGGGCAGAAAGAAGACGGATGAAGAAATGAGAAAAGGCAGAAGAGTAAGTTTGTACGTGTTTCTGTTAGTGGCGTTGGCGACAGAATGTCTGGCAGCACTAATTGAAACAACCACACTCGCCAGTTATGAGAATTGGTTTACTGCCGGCGAGATGTTCGCATGGATAACGGCCAACCGTTTTGAAACAAATGACATAGCAGATTATTGCCTGCGGTATATATGGCCTTATTGGGCAATTTGTTCTTTGATATTTATAGGGATAGGTGTACTGGTTTGGTGGCTTGCCGCCATTAAAAATACGCATGCAGCACGATATGCTGCCATCGGAATAATCACCGTTTTGGCGGTGCCTTTCGTATTACCGGATGTTACTAATTCTATGATACACGAGATTGTCTGCGTGGTACGGCAAGTACAAAACATAGAAAAACATCAAAACGACAATGAAACATTCCGATACAATGCCATCCAACAGGAACCGGTTTCAGGCGAAGAGATATATGTGCTGTCCCTCGGCGAATCGGTGCGTTATAAGAACCTCTCGCTGAACGGTACGTACAACAGAGAAACAACGCCTTTGTTGGGAAAGCAGACAGACCTTGTGTTGTATTCGGACTATTACGCCAATGCTACCTTGACCCAGCACGCCTTGCCGATGCTGCTGACAGACGCACAAACAGACGATTTTGAGAAGCACTTCAGCCGGAAAACGATATCGGCGGCGTTCTCGGAAGCAGGCTTCAAAACAGCATTGGTCAGCCATCGGGCACAACTGATGAATAACGGCTATCATGACTATCTGGCGAAGGATTTTGACACGCTAATCTTTGTAAAACATGATAGTCTCATAGCACGGGAAATAGCCAACTTGGCGAAGAAGAATGAGAAACTGTTTGCAGTAACGCATTATTTGGGCAACCACATGTTTTATACCAACCGGACGGAAGATTGCCTTGTATGGCGACCGGACTATAACGCAGACCCGGAAGTAAAAAGCGACAGTTTGTTTCTCAATGCTTATGATAACTCATTGCGTTATACGGACAGGCTGTTGAATAAAGAAATAGAAACACTAAGACAGATGCATAAAGTAGCAGCATGGTTCTTTGTATCTGATCACGGCGAATATATAAGCCCGAAAGTCAGCGGACACGGGCACACCTATCACCCCACCAAAGAGGAATACCACGTCCCTTTGATGGTCTTGTATAGCGATGAATACAAAGAGGCATACCCCGAAAAGGTAGCGAACCTCATCAAACATAAAGACGAACCAGTCTGTGCCGACCATGTTTTCTGGTCAGTATTGGACATGGCAAACATCCAGATAGATAGCACACTACAACAAGAAGGCATGTCTATCTTCGGCGACACCTTGTTGCCACACCGGCGCACGCTCCTTTTGCCCGACGGCAGAAGCGTCCTAACGCTGGATTGAAAAATAAGCGCACCAAATGGTCAAATAAATGCCAAAATGGTACATGACCAAATGGTAAATGATTTGATCTTTGACAGATTGAAATAATGTTTACTTGGTAAGTCGGCTATACCAGGAACCTAATGCGTATAGTGGAATGATGTGAACTTTTTCCAGTTCTCCGAAAGGCTCCATACTGGTGCGGATGCCATATGGAATCTTTTTCTGCTCAAGAAAATAGTATAAACTCTGCATAGCACCGCGTGTTCCTGATTTGACTTCAATCGGCAGTAGTTGGTTGGCGTTAGTAATCAGATAATCTATTTCTGCTTGTGCATTCGGCTTTATATGAAGCCAATAATATAGTTCGGTCGGAATACGAGGATTAGAGTGCTTGCATATCTCTAATCCGGCAAATACTTCTGCCAGACTGCCTTTGCACACCAAATCTACGTCGCTTAAGAGCATTAACTCGCCGATATTCAGACCTAATTGATAGAGCATGATACCGGTATCCATCGGGAGTAGTTTTTGAAACTTGGGATTAATCTCTGCACCAAGCGGTATACCGTTCGCTGCAGAATGGACAATAGGAATAACCAGCCCTGCCATGCGGAGCATCTCTATCATCTCCTTGGCGCGAGAGCTATTTATGCCTTCGCTGATAGATGAATATACAAACTTATGTCCTGCCTGATTAGCTATTGAGGCAAACGCTTTCCTTAGTAATAGCGAAGAGACACGCGTTTTATATTTGGCAAAATCATCGGTGTAGGTACGTACTATATCGGCAATTATTTGCTGGCAGTTTAGATAACTCCTGTTTTCCTGCCATTGACGGATGACTTCAGGCATACCGCCTATTAACATAAAATCACGCAGATGCCGGTTTAGTTGTTTATGAATAGGAGTGCTTGATAATATATTACGGTCATCCATAAGCAAAACTTGTTGTAAAGTGGGATTTATGACTCCCATATACTCATAGAAACTAAAAGGGTACATATATAGTGACTGGATGCGACCTACCCCGAAAGACGGCAATTCGGTTAGTGCAAATTCCAGTAGTGAGCCTGCTGCAATAACATGCAGATCCGGCATCTCTTCGTAGAAATAACGAAGTGCATTGATAGCACACGGGCATGCTTGTATTTCATCTAAAAAAAGAAGGCTATTACCCGGAGTGAGGGGCGTTTGGTAGCGGGCGGATATTAGTGCAGTATACGCCGAACGTCAATATCGCCTTCAAAGAATTCTTTCACTGAAGGAGTGCTCTCAAAATTGACCTCTATATAGTTAGTGAAATGACGTTTGGCTAATGCGCGGACTGCCGATGATTTGCCTACTTGACGCGCTCCGCGCAGCAAAAGTGATTTGTGTTGCCGGTTAACTGCCCATGCGTCCAATGCTGAGTCTATCAGACGGGGAAAATACACGGATGTATTGCTCATAGAATAGTAATATATTGGTTTGACGCTGCAAAGGTACTAAAAAATAATAAATCGTACAAATGTATTGGGATAAAAAATGAAAAAAAGTACAAATTTAATGGGGAAATATGGTTAATTCTGCACAAAAAAATAGGGTAAACATTGTTTCAATGACGAACAACGGCAACATAGTGCAAGCATATATCGATTGTCAAATTGCACTATACAATATTTGAATATAAACATTTAGGTACAAAGATACGAATAAATACAATACAAAAGATATGAGCAAAAAGATTTTATTTTTAAGTAGTGCAAAACTGACAGCCATTTCTATTGGTCTGTTGTTGGCTGTGTTCTGCACAATCGGTATGTCCTTCACTCCCGCCGAGGAAGGGGATAATGTGGGCAATCCCAACGATTCCACATACGTCTCCGGACCGAGACGAGGGCATAGTACCAATGCTTGTACTGGGAAAGAGACAAATACAAACGATTATGCAAAAACGATAGCTGTTTCCTTGGGGAATGGAACGGTATATGTGTCTACTTCCCAAACAGAACGAATAGGTCAAACAGGAACAACAGGTACGCCCGGCGAGGCAAATAGTACTTCCTATATTACATGGAATTGTGGAGCGGTTAAGGCAAATGATACACAGATAAAATATTGCTGGGCAATTCCAAAAACAGGTTACCATTTTCTTAAATGGACTAAAAACTCAGACGGCTCAGGTTCAACATCAACAGAGAATCCATATAGTTTCTCTGTAACAGCAGCCTCGGAAAATGAAAGTAGTCCTACAGAAGGGAAAATATATGCGGTCTTTGAGGCGAATCCAACTTATACGGCTACATTTAAAGTGGCAACAAATGGTTCTTATACATATCAATATGGAACCAATGCTGCAGTAACGGTAACTACGGAGCAATCTGTAACAACAAACATGAACTTTGCTTTAACAGCAACTCCGGCATCTGGGTATAAAGTGTTTGGGTGGTATACATTAAGTGGAACAACAAAAACGTATTTTGAATATTTATCCACATCTGTACCATCCTACGCTTTGGAGGGAAACACAACTATAGGTGTAGATTTTGTACCTTCTTCTCTAGCTCTTTTTACTATAAAAGGAACATCATCCGTATATGCGGATTTGAATGAGGCGGCAACTGCTGCTGCATCTTCTAGTTCCAAAATTGTAGTTCCTACGTCCAATGGTACGGTACCTGCAGGAAATTATACTATTCCTGCAAATGTAACATTGTTGATTCCTTTTGATGCAGCATACACTTGCTATACAACGACTCCGGAAGATCCATGTGTCGCCCCAAGTGGATTAGGAGTATTTCGCAAACTAACATTGGCAAATAATGCAAAAATTACTGTTGCTAATAAAGGAGCTATCAGCGTAAGTGCTATGTCTCAAGGAGGACAACCTTATGGAGGTAGTGTTCATGGTAAATATGGGCAAATAGATATGAAAGCAGGCTCTACCATTACACTTCAAGATGGTGCCAGTCTATATTGCTGGGGATACATTACCGGAGCAGGTGAGATTACAGCCCAAAGCGGTTCGAAAGTATACGAAGACTTCCAAGTAGCATGTTGGCGAGGAGGTTCTGCTGCAAGCGGAATGGTGAACAATGAAAAAAAAGTGTTTCCACTTGCACAATATTACATTCAAAACATAGAGGCAAAAACTATCTTTAATGCGGGGGCTTTAGAATATGCTTTCACATCAGTTAGTATTAATAGTACATCGACATCCACTACTGCTCAGATAGTCGGAACAACTTCAGGACTGTTTCAAATATCATCGGGAACTTTGACGAAATGGTATAATTACACTGACGATAGGCAAATGTACCAATTAGAGGGAAATGCTGCATTAGGAACAGTGCAGATATCGGTTAGTGTATCTTTTGTGAGTGCTGACATTAAATCCCAGGACTATGTTCTTCCTTTAACAAATAATATGAATATAACAGTTAAGTCCGGCACCATGTCATGCAATCAGAAAATAGCAATACTACCTGGAGCAAAAATTGTTGTTAATGAAGGTGCAAATGTCTCTCTTGGAACGGATAGTGAATTGTATGTATATGATAAAGATGAATGGCCCAATGATGGTACTACAGCCTTTAACTATCCTAATGTGGCGTTTAAAAAGGTGAATTATACACCGAGCACAATTACGACGCCACGTACCTATGCTAATATGAACGATGCTGTTATGGATATTAACGGCACGTTAACAACTGGAAGTGGACATTTTTATACCACTCAAGGTAAGGCCAATATTTGTTCTTCAAATGGTACGGGCAAGGTAATTTGGAAAAAAGCACCGGCTAGTGGTACCCCTGCCGCTGGTTCGAAAGACTATACTTATCAGGCAACTCAAAGCGGAACTAGCATCTCCTATACGAGTATCCCAATTACCCCTGCCCAACTCCATAACGATGAAACTTTATACCCCAGCCCTTATAATTATACTGCAACAGCGGGGACTGCTGCCAGCACTACGATTGAATATCACCATGGTCACTGGGGATGGGCTACTATTTGGGTCGACACGGATGGTTCTACCATCCTACATCGCGAATTGGGACAGAATCAGCCGCAAGCAAACTACACATACACCCCTGAAAGTGGATACGAATTCGATGGATGGAGTACCACAACGGACGATACAAACAAAGAAACCGTACATAAAGCAACCGTTCACCCGTTGATTACTCAATATACCATAACGGTGCTTTCCGATGGCAATGGTACGGTTTCCGGCGGAGGAACATTCGACGAGAATTCGGTCCAATCTATATCTGCAACTGCAAATACGGGCTATCATTTTGATCACTGGAATGATGGAAATACGAATAACCCGCGCTCGATTACCATCACTGGAAATATAACTTATACAGCAACGTTTGCTCCGAATACAAACACTGCTTATACAGTAAAACATTTCTTGCAGAATATAGATGGAACTTATCCTTCCGAGCCGGAAGAGACAGACAACCTTACCGGAACAACGGGAGCAAGTGTTACACCGGCTGTTAAATCCTATCCCGGTTTCACCGCTCCGGCTACGCAGACAGCAACTATATCGGCTGATGGTTCATTGGTTATCACGTACCAATACACCCGCAATAGTTATACCCTCACATGGGATGCCAATGGCGGTGAGTTATCAGGTGATTACACAACCGGTTCTGTGAAATACGGAGCTCCCATCACACCTCCTACCGCCATTCGCGATGGTTATGATTTTGCTGGTTGGAACGAGACACCGGCGACTACTATGCCGGCGGAAGCAAAGACCTACACAGCGCAGTGGACGGAGGAGCCGGGAGAATATCTGGATATAGTGGACGCTGCGGATAACTCCATCACAATCAACATGACTCCATTCCCCCTCTCAGGATGGCCTTATCAAGTAAATGAAGTAGTTTATCGTCGTACGATCTCGGGGGAGGGCACTCCGTGCAATGCGGACCGCACCATTACGATCTCGCACTCTGCTGCACCGGGTGATCCTTTGATTATCTCAGTAAAGAACGGCGCAGGCTATGCTACGGAGCTAAGCCGCCATAATTACTACGTGCCTTTCGTATATGAGTCCGACGCCACTTTGTCCGGAACGAACAGCAAGAGTATCGTCTTTGTCCGTAACGGTGTGCTGACGGTTAACGGAGAGCAGACTGCTAAAGCAATCTATGTGGCTCCAGAGGCGGAATTGAATATCGCTCAAGGAGGAACACTCACGGTAGAAAAACTGGTGCTCCGTACCTCACCATGGTCGGCAGCAATACTGACGAAAACCGGCACACTGACTGCTACGAAGGTTTATTATAGCCGCCAAGTGGCTGACAACTCCGGATATTTCCAATTCGGATTGCCACTCTCTACAACCTGCAATGTTAATGCAGTGACCCTCTCGGACGGATCTACACCTACTTATGGTTCGGCATGGATGCTGAAATCATATAGCGAATCTCTTCGTGCGGAAAACGGAGCAGCGGATGATCCTGAAACCCGGAATAACTGGGTAATGCTTGCTGGAACGCAGCCTGTGTCGGGAAGTGTCGGATATGAGATGTATTCCGCTTCGAAATATTATCGTGAGTTCTATTTCCCGGTTAGTCTGAATCAGGTCACTACGTCTGTAAGAGTATTTTATACGGCAGATGGAGCTGCGGGTTCTGCTCACGCAGGATGGAATATCATATGTTCGCCTTTAACAAGCCGTTATTCTAATACCGATGTAGACCCTGTACAAGGACTGAAAGTAAGTTGGCTACAAGATGATGGTTCGTATAATCAGGAGATACCAACTACGATCCCGCCGGCAATCCCATTCTCTTACCAGGCTTCTTCTACCGGTGATGCTCTCTATTTTAATGAGGCACCATTGGCACAGCATATAGCTGCTCGTCGTACTAATAACAGCACGACGGAAACAGAATGGATTCATATTGATATCCAGGATACGAAGGGCAAGGGAGATCATACCAGTCTCTTTGCGCATCCGGATCGTTTCGAGGCTACTTATGAGACAGGCATCGATGTGGCTAAACAGTCGCTCACCGCTTCGCGCGCAATAATCTATAGTTCGCACGCGTACGGAGACATGGCGTTTGCCGGTGTGGCTGATTCGCTGCTGGAGAGCGGGGTCGCCCTCACGGTTTATAGCCCGAAATCGCAAGAACTGACTTTCTCGCTCCGCGATAATGATTGGCTCAACCGCATGGAGTCGGTATGGCTGATTGATAAACAGGAAGGCATGCGACTGAACCTGCTGAACGGCTATTACACATTCAATGCGCCGGAAGGCACTACACGCGGACGGTTCTTCATTCAAGGTCAGTTTAAGGCGCCAAACATTGCGACAAAGTTAGAACCTGTCTCCGACTCCTCTTCTAATGGCACAAAAGCCCGTAAAGTATTGATTGGTCAGAAGATGTATATCATCGTCAATGATCAGATGTTTGATGCTACCGGAAAACAAGTAACGAAATAAGTAATAAGGTATTAGTCTAAGATAATGAGACAAGAAAAGAGAACTCCCCGCTTGGGGATGATATTGGTTCTGTGTGCCGCCGTGGCTGCTATATGGCTGACAGCGGTATATGGAACTTATAAGGAGACCCAATATACGAAGTACGATGTGCGGGTAAGCCCCGGCTCGGCGAACTATGGCACCCATTCATCCGTTGCTATGCCCATAGTGTCAACCGCGCATAGAAGCACTATACCGATGGTAAGCGGCACTGCCGTGCGCAGCTATGCTCATAGCGGGCATGCGTCTTACGCCCAAACCCCGCCAACCGTAACCCCTATCTACACCACTTCGTCGGCTAAGGTGCAAAACATCGGTTCCGGCAGTGGCGGAGGAGGTGGAACAGCTTCCTCTTCCGGCAGTCGGGGAGCCTCCTCACGCGGAATGTCCTATAGCGGAGGCAGCATGTCTATGCCTATTTTGTCTGTGAATAGTTCGTTGTTGGCAACGTCCTCTGTATCCGCAGCAGAAGCATCCGCACCACGTGGTATAGGACCAAGAAAAATCAAAGACAATGGCGATGGAGAATATCAGGGCGAACCAAACGGCTCTGGAAAATACTGGGATGAAGAAGAAGGTTGGGTGGACTTATTTGTCGGTGCTATTAAAATTGAAGGCGGCAAAGTGTATCAATGTACCAGCGTCTCTCCTATAGTATGGACCTATATGCGTGATCAAGAAGATCCTTCCGTTCCCCTCGGCACCACTCCGTGGCTTTGGATGCTCCTCTTGGTTCTGGGCTATGGAGTCTTCAAAGCAAGAAAGCGGAGTTGCCTGTAAGTTCGCAAGAACATTCGCAAGAAAAATCGCTCTTTGGGCGATTTTTTTGTGCTATTTGCATTAATTTTGAATTTTGAATTTTGAATTTTGAATTTTTTGTTGTACTTTTGCGGCGGATTATGGCTTCGAAGATATACAAAATACTGAAAGAACCGCTGGTTAGGCATTTTATATTTGTGCTGGCAGCGATTGTGGCAACGGCTTTTTTGCCATCCAAGCCTATATTTTCCTTCCAGAGCGACAAGGGTATTATATACGAACGCAGTTTCAGCATGGACCGGCACCAATTTGTAGTCACCCAGACGGATTTGGCCACCGGCGCAGAACATGTAACCGCCACCATGTCGGTCAACGGATTGTATTACTGTTATCTGGGCATGTTATTCGGCAGTATTGCCTGCATGCTTTGTTTCTTCAGTCGGAGAAAAACTGTTAAGGTTTGCCATTTCGTCATAGCGGTAGCCGGTTTATACTATGGTCTGGCTGTTTTTTACGCCCTGCGCATTGCCGACCAGTATTATGCTACGCTCTTTCCCACGATAACAATTATCCTGCCCGCTATCGTCATACAAATGATGTTGCTCACAAGAAGGAATATTCTGCGAGCAACAAGAGAAGAGAACGAAGAAGGGGATTGATTTGGGTGAGCACAAACGATTTTTTCTGCTAAAATCTTGCACAAGTCGGAAAAAAGCAGTACCTTTGCACTCGATTTTAGATTATGGGACTACTTTTATTGTTTTTAATCGGCTCTATGGCCATCAGTTTTTTGTGCTCCGTGCTGGAGTCGGTACTGATGTCCACCTCCCTCAGCTATATCAATCTGCGGGAGGAAGAAGGCTATGGGCCGGCATCGCTCATGAGCAGTTACAAGGAGGATACAGGAAGACCGTTAGCAGCCATCCTCTCGCTCAATACGATTGCTAACACGATTGGTGCTGCCGGAGTGGGTATGCAGGCCACTACGGTGTTCGGCTCCAAATGGTTCGGATTGGTATCCGCCATTACAACTATCCTTATCCTCGTCTTTTCGGAGATCATCCCGAAAGTGATCGGTACTACCTACTGGCGCGAACTGATGGGATTCACGGCACGGACCATCCGGATCCTGATCTTTGTGTTATACCCGCTCGTGCTCTTGGTGGAGTTGATCACGCGTATATTCCCCGATAACGAAGACGAACCATCCGTATCGCGCGAGGAGGTCCTGTCGATGGTCAATGTAGGCGAAGAAGAAGGTGTGGTGGATGAGGACGAGAATAAGATCTTCTCCAACCTCATGCGCCTGGATTCTATCCATGCCTACGACGTGATGACACCTCGTGTGGTTGCCAAGACGGCGCCGGAGAGCATGACCCTCCGGGCTTATTACGACAACGACGAATACGACCATTTCTCGCGTATCCCGTTGTATAAACCGGAGGCACCGGAATATATCACAGGTTATATCCTGCGCAACGATGCGCTGGAGGACCTGACGGAGGACCATTTCCGCAAGACGCTCGGCAGTATCAAACGACCGCTGCCGGCGTTTGACCAGGACCTGACGCTCGGAGTGATCTTCGACTCCATGCTCAAGCAGAAGAGCCAAATAGCCCAGGTCATCGACGAATATGGTATGTTCGTCGGAATCCTGACGCTCGAAGACATCATCGAGACCATTTTCGGGCTGGAGATCATAGACGAGAACGACACGGTGATTGACATGCAGCAATACGCCCGTGAGAGATGGGAACAGAGACAGAAGAAATACAAAAAGGTGGAAGTAAAAACCGCACCGGAACCATCTGCGGGAAATACCGACTCTGCTACGACTGAACCCTAGACCATACCTAGACCATACCTAGACCATACCTGGGGTATTTAAACGACAATTACCTGCTATCAATATGCGCAAAAGCAGCAACGTACATATAGAAAACAAACGGGCACGGTTTGAGTACATCATCTTAGACCGCTATACCGCCGGTATCCAGCTTTTCGGTACGGAGATCAAATCCATCCGGGAGGGGAAAGCCTCTCTGGTTGATTCGTGGTGCGCCATCGAGCACGGAGAACTGTATGTCAAACAGATGCACATAGCCGAATACCGATTCGGCTCATTCGCTAACCACGAAGCCAAACGGGACCGCAAACTGCTGCTGCAACGGCGTGAGATCCGTAAGTTAGAGAAAGCCACG
>CALEPS010000060.1 GCA_937910305.1 uncultured Bacteroidales bacterium
ATGCCGGATATATTTACGCGATGTTGCAAGGTGTCCAAGATCCATGCGGCCGTATCGCAATGGCGCAACGCTGGAGCCAGGACGTCTGCCGGCAAATCGGCAACAATATCAGTGACGAACTGGTCAAATCCCTCAGTCAATAAAACCTAATCGCGATTATGTAAAATAGTATAGAAATAATAAACTCAGATACATGAGAAAGACGAAAGATATAAAAGAAATTGAAGAAAGTTGGATTGAAGTGCTTCCGGTGAAGAATGTAGTACTCTTCCCCGGAATAATGATGCCAATCGCTATCTCCCGAAAAAGCAGTTTGAGAATGGTCAAATCCGCGCTTGCGGAGAAAAAACCGCTGATTGTGCTCACGCAGATAGACGAATCAGTAAACGAACCAACCGGAGACGGAGATCTCTACACGTTAGGAACATACGCCCAAGTGCTCCAGATCATTCCCATGCCGGAGTTGGGCGAAGGACATGTGATGGCTATCTTTGAAGGAGTACACCGCGTACAAGTGGTTGATTTTCAAAAAGAATCCAACTTTCCGCTTCTGGCAAACGTGAAGGTCTGCATAGAAGAAATGCCAAAAACGGGCGACAAGCAGTTTGAAGCAACCGTAGATAACATCCGCGACCTGGTGCTGCAACTGTTCAGCAACAAAGAGAACCCGTCTGTGGATGCCGGAATGACCATCCGGAGTATCAGCAGTACCCCATCGCTGGTTAACTATGTGTGCGCGATATACCATTTCAGCACGGAATACAAACAAGAACTGCTACAGATCGATTCTCTCATGGAGCGAGCGACAAACGTACTTGCCGCACTGGAGAAAGAAAACGAAATCCTGAATATCAAAGCAGATATCCGCCGCCGCACCGTCGAGAAAATGGACAAACAGCAACGTGAATATTTCCTGCAGCAAGAGATAGAAACCATCAAAAAAGACCTGGGTGACACGGATACCGGTGCGCAGAAACTGAAAGAACTGCGCGACAGAGCAAGCAAGAAACAATGGTCAGAGGTAGTCGCTGAAGTGTTCAACAGAGAGCTCCAACGGCTGGAACACATGCCAACTCACTCGCCGGACTACTCCACCCAACTGGATTATCTGGAGACCATGCTGGACCTGCCATGGTCCGTCTATTCCGAGGATAACTATGACATGCAGCACGCACAGGAAATACTGAACCGCGACCACTACGGATTGGACAAAGTGAAGGAAAGGATCGTCGAATATCTTGCCGTACAACGCCAACTGGAACTTCGCAGCGAGAAAGAGAAGGAAAATCATCCTGCCAAGTCCCCTATCCTATGTCTTTACGGCCCTCCGGGAGTCGGAAAAACAAGTCTCGGAAAGAGCATTGCAGAAGCGCTTGGACGCAAGTATGCGCGTGTCTCTTTAGGCGGCCTGCATGACGAGGCGGAGATACGCGGACACAGACGCACGTATATAGGAGCACTTCCCGGACGAATCATTGACAGCATTAAGAAATGCGGAACGTCAAACCCCGTTTTTGTCCTTGACGAGATAGACAAGATCGGCGCGGATTACAAGGGGGACCCGACATCCGCCTTACTCGAAGTGCTGGATCCGGAACAGAACAGCACTTTCCACGATAATTATCTGGATGTCGATTACGACCTGAGCAAAGTGATGTTTATTGCTACCGCCAACAGTCTGGAGACTATCCCACGTCCGCTGCTGGACCGGATGGAACTGATCGAAATGACCGGATACCTCCAGGAAGAGAAAGAAGAAATAGCCAAACGGCATCTGATTCCGAAAGAGTTGGCTAACCATGGTCTGAAAGCGTCGCAGTTGAAGTTCAAGAAAGAGATCATCGGCCATATCATAGATGATTACACCCGTGAATCCGGCGTGCGTTCCTTGGAACGGCAGATAGCTACTATATGCCGCAAGATCGACACCAAACTGGCTCTTGGCGAGGAATATAATATCTCTGTGACGCTGGATGATGTGCGTTCCTATCTCGGTCAGGCGCGATTCAGTCGTGACAGTTGGGAGACCAACAAATATGTAGGAGTCGTGACGGGTTTGGCGTGGACGCAAGTGGGCGGCGAAATACTGTTCATCGAGACCAGCCTCTCGGCTTCTAAAAATCCGACTCTGACACTGACCGGAAACTTAGGCGATGTGATGAAAGAGAGTGCCACGCTTGCCTTGGGGTATGTCAAGGCACATGCGGAAGAACTGGAGATAGATCCCACCGTTTTTGAAACGACTTCGGTTCATATTCATGTGCCGGAAGGTGCTATTCCAAAGGATGGACCTTCTGCCGGAATAACCATGACGACAGCGCTTGTGAGTGCGTTTACCAAACGCCTCGTCAAACCCCGTATCGCCATGACCGGAGAAATGACACTCCGCGGCAAAGTGCTGCCTATCGGAGGCGTGAAAGAAAAACTGCTCGCCGCCAAACGAGCAGGTATAACGGATATCATTCTCTGCGAGGACAACAGAAAAGACGTGGCTGAGATAGCACCGATTTATCTCAAAGGGCTGAACCTGCATTACGTGCATGACATCAGCGAGGTGCTAAAAGAAGCGCTTCAATAAACGCGTTTCTTTAAGGCAAGAGTATCAGAGATTTAATTTCTGAGAAACTCTTCATACGTACCGTCCGTATAATAAACGACGATATTCCGGATTTGTTTAGGAGGAGCTGCAGGAGTCTGCGGCTCCTCTTTTACAGTACGCAACGGCGTAGTGCTTCTTTTTCCTTCCGGTGCCAGACTATCAAACAAACCGGCTTCTTGTCCAGGAGCCGTACGCCACATTTCGCCTACGCCTAAGATAAGCCACTCCGGATTCAGCGTAGGGTAACGCTCCATTATACGCTTCATCACATCCAGACTGGGATTATTGCGTCCCGCCATCATATTACTGATCGTTCCGGGACGTACATGGATCTCTTCAGCAAACTGGCGCGCAGACAAATTCATCGATTTACGCACAGCGTCAATGCGTTCTCTTTCATTCATAATATAATTCTTTAAAAATATTCAATTCTCAGCGATTTAGAGCACATATACCAAATCGTGTGCAAAGATACAAAAAAACATCGAAATACACAAATATATACAAAACTTTTTGTGAATTATTTTGATACATTTGTGAAATGCACATAAATACATCTGTGTACACAAATAACAGCACCACATCCGTGGAACATTTTGCTTGGTTCAATAAGCCGCCTGCCACCGAATACTCAGGCATAAGCACCATATAATATTTCTATTACACTTAACACAAATGTCATAAACGCTTCATTTTAAGTGATTTAACTATAATTTTCACCATGCAAACATGGATATTTGGGACATATACACATTTCTCTAGAAACACATTAAAGTAATATTTTACTTAAAACTATTTCGCGTTGATTTACAATAACTTACATGCACGCAATACGTGTATATTGCGCGCGTTAAACAGTGTTGATCAGGAGTACTTCAGTTGTGATTTATATATAAGGATAACTACTCTACTCTTTTTGGTCTTTTTTTGTGAAAATTCCGGAATATAAGCAGTATTATGCGATTTGTGAATAGTAGATTTGTGAATAAAATACACCTGCAAGGTGTTCACCTTTATTGTGAATACATTTCTGATTTTTTACTTGCATAGTTCACAAAAAAGAACTACCTTTGCATCGAATTTAAGACAAAGAGAATTATCAGCGGCTATTGCCATTAAACCTAAAACCTATTAACTTTATGAAACCGGATGTTTACAAATTAAAACAACAAACGCAGGATTTTGTCCTGCGTTTGTTTATGGAAGGGAGCGGAGATACTACTCCGTCGTCCTCAGATTATTGTACTTGTTCACACGTTGGCACTCATGCACGCTTGCATAGTTAGCGTAGTTAACTTATTTTATCTCCCGTGCTTTAATACCATCGCGCTCCAACAGCGCATTAATGGTAGGTTCTCCACCGCGGAAACGTTTGTACAGATCCATCGCTTTCTCCGTTCCACCCTTCTCCAGGATGTTCTCACGGAATCGTTTGGCGGCCTTCTTGTCAAAGATTGTGCCGCCTTTCTTTTGTTGTGCCGCTTTGAAAACAGAGAAAGCATCGGCATCCAGCAGTTCTGACCATTTATAGCTATAATAGCCGGCTGCGTATCCTCCGGAGAAGATATGCGTAAACGCACAACACATCTGCGTTCCCGGTACATTAGGCAATACCTGCACCTGCTTCATCGCTTCGTCACTGAAGCGGACAACCGATTCTACCGTACCGATAGTCTCATTTACCTCAAATGGTTTCTCTAACATATGCCATGCCATGTCCAGATAGCCGAAACTGAGCTGGCGTACGCATGAATACGCTGCATGATAAGTCTGAGAAGCGTGCATCTTATCCAGTAGCTCTTGCGGAAGAGGCTCACCCGTGATATAATGTTTGGCAAAAGTATCAAGAAACTCCTTCTCATCGATGAAGTTCTCGTTGAACTGCGATGGCAATTCTACGAAGTCGCGCGGAACGTTGGTTCCGCTCTGTGCCGCATATTGGCAACGCGTCAGCATACCATGCAAGCCATGGCCGAACTCATGCAGGAATGTGCGCACCTCATCATACGTGAAGAGAGCCGGTTTCTCTGCAGTCGGACGCGTGAAATTCATGACGTTCACGATATGCGGACGGTGATCTTTCCTACCCTTGATATACTGCGGCTGAAAATCATTCATCCATGCTCCGCCGCGTTTTCCGTCCCGCGGATGGAAATCAGCATAATAAACAGCCAGGAATTTACCCTTCTCGTCAAATACCTCATAGGCAGTTACTTCCGGGTTATAAACCTGGATCTTCTTGTTCTCCTTGAACTTCAGTCCGTACAGCCGCTCCGCCAGGCCAAACACACCTTTCTTGACATTCTCCAACTCGAAATACGGCCGGAGGTCATCGTCTGAAATAGCATATTTCTCCTGTTTCAGTTTCTTGGAGTAATAACTGAAATCCCATGGTTGCAGATGATTGGCATAGAATCCGTGCGCATGGGCATAATCCTCTACTTCCTTTACCTCCTCGCGTGCAGCCGGCATATACGCATCGCGCAATTGGTCCAAGAGGCTGTAAACGGTCTCCGGTTTCTCTGCCATAGTCTTATAGAGAGATTTCTCCGCGTAGTTCTTTTTGTCAAAGAGTTTCGCGAGTGCCAGACGGGTGTTCACGATCTCCACAATAATCGCGGTGTTGTCAAACTCGCCTCCAACACATTTGCCGGCGTTCGCCATATAAAGCTCACGGCGAATATCACGGTTGTCCAGATCCTGCATTACCGGAATCGTAGTCGTCGGTTTGAGGTTCAGGAGCCATCCTTCAAGCCCTTTCTTCTCTGCATTAGCACGCAGCATGGCTTTGGTGTCGTCGTTCAGACCCGCCAGCTGTGCCTCATCGGTGATGAGCATGGTCCAGGCATTGGTGGCTTTCAGCACGTTCTGACCGTATTGGAGGGTCAGTTTGCTCAGTTTGGCGCTTAACTCGCGATATATCTGTTTATCCTCCGGCGAGAGGTTTGCACCATTGTTGGCAAAGGATTCATAGATATCTTCCAGCAATTTGACCTGTGCCTTATTCAGTTTCAGTTTGGCACGCTGGTCATAAACGGCTTTGATGCGCTGGAAAAGACCTTCGTTCAGACGGATCGTTGCGGAATACTCCGACATCTTGGGACTCAACTCCATCTCAATCTGCTGGAGCGTATCGTTCGTCTCGGCGGACGTCAGGTTATAGAAACATCCGGCAACGATGGAAAGCATCTCTCCGGAGGCCTCGTAAGCCTCAATCGTGTTGGCAAAAGTAGGAGCTGCCGGATTGTTAACGATATCGTCTATCTCCTGCAGACCTTGCTTCATCGCTTCTTCAAAAGCCGGCATATAATGTTCCGCATGAATCTCGTTAAACGGATATGTGCCGTGTGGTGTCTTCCAGTTCTTGTAGTCAAAGAACGGGTTCGTAGCAGCAGTCGCTGCCATTACGGTAGTGGCTAAAGCCATAAGCATCAATTTTCTCATTGTTTTTTCGATATGTCGATATACCGATATGTCGATATATCGAAGTTAATAGATATTATTTCCCTCGCAGCAGATTGATGTCTCCGCTCATCTGATACACACCTATCACCGACTCGTCTGCTCCCAGTTTCTTCTTCGTGTAAGAGATCTTGGAACTATATCCGGCGTTCTTCGCTGCATCAGTACCCAAGGCCCGTATCACATAGTAATACGCCCCCTCTGCTGCCGGACGGCCGTTTATCGTACCGTCCCATCCTTTTGCCGGATCGGTCCATTCGAAAACCAACTTGCCCCATCGGTTGTAAACCCAGCAATGGAACTCCTTCAACGAGCGATAGGCAACGCGGAACTCATCGTTCTTGCCGTCGCCGTTTGGCGTGAAGACATTAGGTACAGCCAGATAAGATTCCGATATCTGCACCGCCACCTCAGAGGAATCCGATGTACAATAAGCATTATTCACTGCGCATACCACCCTATACGCTCCCGGTTCGGAGAATGTATAGCGGATATCCTGAGCGTTCCGGGTTACCAGAAGTTCGGTGGATTTGTATATTTTCCACTGGTAGAACTGAACTCCGGGTGTCGGATTGGAATAAAACGCCACCTCAAGCGGACCGCTGTACTCGGACCCTTGAATAAGATTCTGGCTGGTAGGTCTGTTGCGCTCATTACTACGTTCGTCTTCCGAACCGCGCGCTGTTGCCAATGAAGTCAGTTCCATCTTCACAGCCTTAACACTGTCCAATGGAAACTCTACCTCTACACACGCGGAATCCAGCCCGAGAGCCGAGCGGATCTCTGTATCGTAAGACAAACGTACCGGTGTCGGACCATAGAGCGGCGGCAACAAAATCGTATTCTTCAGATCGCCCGTCTCGTGCGCCGCGGAATCCACCCAC
>CALEPS010000061.1 GCA_937910305.1 uncultured Bacteroidales bacterium
CATTGAATATTATAAAAAGTTGGGAATAGATAAAATATATTTATATGACAATAATGACATAAATGGAGAAACTTTTGAGATACCAGCCAAATATATTGATGAAAGGTTTATAGAAATAATAGATTGGAGAGGAATAAAGACACAACAATTAAAATTTTTTGAAGAATGTTATCATGCTAATTATCAAAAATATGATTGGTTAATGTTCTATGATATTGATGAATATATTAATTTAACAAATTATTCAAATATTCATAACTATGTATCTCAAAAGAAATTTGAGAATTGCCAATTAATCTATTTAAATTGGAGACTTCATACTGATAATGAAAAAATGTTTTATGAAAATGGAACATTATTTGAAAGATTTCCAGATTATTATAGGAAAAACGACTATAGAATTGGAAAAAGTATTATAAAAGGAAACATTAAAAACATAATCTTTGAAAGTCCTCATTATATTGACAAAAAGCTTTATAAATGTAAAGATTTTGATTATATTGAACATTATGAATTCAAATCAACAGAAGAATTCATAAATAAGTATAAAAGAGGTTATAATAATTGGCATGGAAATAAAATTCAATCTGTTTTATTTGATAGATTATCTACTTATTTTAAAGAAAATATGATAACATTAGAAAAAATAAAATATATAGAAAAGGAATTAAAAATAAATAAAAACACAACAAATACCAAACAATATGAAGATATTAGTATTAAACTGCGGAAGCAGTAGTATCAAATACAAGCTCTTTGAGATGGAGAGCAAGGAAGTGATGGCACAAGGCGGAATCGAGAAAATCGGTTTGCCGGACTCGTTCCTCCAAGTGAAACTGCCGAACGGCGAGAAAGTGAAATTCGAGAAGCCGATGCCGGAACATACCATAGGTATCGAGTTGATTCTGGAGAAGCTGGTTGATCCGCAGATCGGTTGCATCAAAGACCTGAAAGAGATCAACGCCGTAGGCCACCGCGTAGTGCATGGCGGCGAGAAATTCAACAAGTCGGTGCTGATCACTCCGGAAGTAAAGAAACAGATCATCGAATGTATCGACCTGGCTCCGCTGCACAATCCCGCCAACCTGAAAGGAATCGACGCGATAGAGAAGATATTGCCGGGTGTGCCTCAAGTGGCTGTTTTTGACACTGCCTTCCACCAGACGATGCCGGACTACGCGTACATGTACGCTCTTCCTTACGAGCTCTACGAGAAATACGCTATCCGCCGCTACGGTTTCCACGGCACGAGCCATCGCTACGTGAGCGCGCGCGTATGCGAATTTTTAGGAGTAGATCCGAAAGGCAAGAAGATCGTTACCGCCCATATCGGCGGCGGTGGCAGCTGCACGGCAGTGATGGACGGCAAGAGCGTAGATACGAGTATGGGTCTGACGCCTGTTGAGGGTCTCGTGATGGGAACGCGTTCAGGCGATTTGGACCTGGGTGCCGCTACATTCATCATGGACAAGGAGCACCTGAGCACCGCTGAGTTCAACAACCTGGTGAACAAGAAATCGGGTCTGCTCGGCGTGAGCGGCGTTTCGAGCGACTGCCGCGACATCGAGGCCGCCATCAACGAAGGCAACAAACGTGCAGACCTGGCACGCAAGATGTTCATCTACCGTTTGAAGAAATATATCGGCGCTTACGCCGCAGCGATGAACGGCATTGATATTCTGGTCTTCACCGCAGGTATCGGCGAGAACGACCCGTATATCCGCGCCGAGGTGATGAAAGGCTTGTCGTTCCTGGGTATCGAGTTGGACGAAGAGGCCAACAAGGTTCGCGGCGAAGAGCGGGTTATCAGCAAGAAAGGCAGCAAAGTGACGGTTGTTCTCATCCCGACAGACGAGGAGCTGATGATCGCCAGCGACACGAAGGCTCTGATATAATTTACCATTTTGTCATTTACCATTTGGACATTTATTGAGACATTTGGTAATTTAGACATTTACCATAGAAAGACACACATAGACATTATGATAAACAAACCCATCATTTATCAACTCTTCCCGCGGCTGTTCGGCAACTACAACGAGACAAGGAAACACAACGGCAGCAAGGAAGAGAACGGTTGCGGCAGGTTTGTAGATATCAACGAGCGTGCACTCAAAGCGATTGTCGATTTGGGTGCCACGCATGTTTGGTACACCGGCGTGATCCGTCACGCTACCGCAGCATATAACCATCCTGCCATCACCAAAGGCAAAGCCGGCTCTCCGTACGCCATCACGGATTATTATGACGTTGACCCCGACTTGGCGAAGAACGAAGCGAAGCGGATGCAGGAATTCGAAGCGCTCGTCCAACGCACTCATGATGCGGGTCTGGGCGTACTGATTGATTTCGTACCGAACCATGTGAGCCGCGAATATAAAAGTCTTTGCAGGCCCGCGGGCGTAGAAGATCTGGGCGAGACGGACCATCCGGAATGGGCGTTCTCTCCGCTGAACAACTTCTATTATCTGCCGGGCGAGCGGTTCACGATGGACAAAGACCTGCAAGGCTATGAGGAGTACCCCGCGAAAGTGACGGGTAACGACTGTTTTACGAGCCATCCGGGCGAAGGCGACTGGTACGAGACGGTCAAGTTGAACTACGGCGTTTTCTACCAAGGCGGCAGAGAGAAACAGTTTGACCCGATCCCCAACACCTGGATCAAGATGCGCGACATTCTGCTGTTCTGGGCGGACAAAGGCATAGACGGCGTACGCGTGGATATGGCAGAAATGGTGCCGGTGGAGTTCTTCGCATGGGCGATTGCGGCTGTGAAGAAGAAACATAAGAAATTCCTCTTCATCGGCGAATGTTACGACCCGAACCAATACGACTCTTATCTGGCTGCCGGATTCGACTACCTCTACGACAAAGTAGGCATGTACGACTACCTGCGCGGCGTGACAAGCAAGAGCTGGCCAGCCAAAGGCATCACGGACCAATGGATGCAGCACGGCGACCGTCTGAATCATATGCTGTATTTTCTGGAGAATCACGACGAGCAACGTGTGGCGAGCGGTTTCTTCTGCGGCGACGGCCGTTGCGCCGAACCGGCAATGATAGTGGCTGCAACGCTCAACCAGTGTCCGGTGATGATATACAGCGGTCAGGAATTAGGCGAGCGCGGCATGGACATGGAAGGTTTCAGCGGCATGGACGGCAGGACGACCATCTTCGACTACTGGGGCGTCAAGAGCGTGCAGGCATGGGCGAACAAGGGTAAGTTCGACGGCGGCAAAATGACCGATGTACAGCGTGAGCTGCGGGCTTTCTACCAGCGTCTGCTGACTCTGGCGCGCGACGACAAAGCCATCCAGAAAGGCAAGATGTACGATATCACCTACGCGCAAGGCGAAGATTTCGACAAGAACAAACAGTTTGCGTTCATCCGCCATACCAAAGGCGAGACGTTGCTGGTAGTGGTTAATTTCCACGACCGCGAGCAACGGATCAAAGTGCGTGTGCCGAACGATGCCTTTGTGTATCTGGGTATGGACGAGAGCCCCAAGGCGACGGCAACAGATCTGCTTCGCGGCGAGAAAATGCCGCTTGCGCTGACGGCAGACGGAACGATCGAACTGACCTTGCAGGCGTGGAAAGGAGTGGTGCTCAAAATCCGATAGTTTCGGAATTTGAGCATTTGAAGATTTGAAGATTTGACATTTGAAATTTGAGAATTGGAACGAATCAGAGACATA
>CALEPS010000062.1 GCA_937910305.1 uncultured Bacteroidales bacterium
GCAGAAAATACACATGAATGTGTAAAAATTGACACTTTTATTTGCGAGTGTCAATTTTTTGTTGTATATTTGCAGCCGATAACGCAAATAACGCCATCCCGATAACGCAAGCAACACAAACATTGACAGATATGAAAGGAATCATTTTAGCGGGCGGAAGTGCCACGCGTCTGTATCCACTGAGCAAAGCTATCAGCAAACAAATCATGCCGGTTTACGACAAGCCGATGATTTATTATCCGTTGAGCACCCTGATGTTAGCCGGTATCCGCGAGGTGCTGGTGATCAGTACGCCGCGGGACCTGCCGATGTTCGAAGAATTGCTGGGCGACGGCAGCCGGATAGGTATGAAACTGAGCTACAAAGTGCAGGAGGTACCCAACGGGCTGGCGCAGGCTTTTGTATTAGGCAAGGACTTCCTGAACGGCGAGCCGGGATGCCTGATATTGGGCGACAACATGTTCTACGGCCAACATTTCGGCAGAATGCTGAAAGAGGCGGTAGCGATAGTCGAAAGCGGAAAGTCGAAAGTCGAAAGTCAAAAGTCGAAAGTCGAAAGTCAAAAGTCGAAAGATAAAAGCAGAGGCGGAGCGGTTATCTTCGGATACGAAGTAGCGGATCCGAGAGCCTACGGCGTAGTGGAGTTCAAAGAGGTTACGGGTTACGGGTTACAGGTTATCGGGTTAGAGGAGAAACCGGCAGAGCCGAAGAGCAACTATGCGGTGCCGGGACTTTATTTCTACGACGAGACGGTATGCGAGAAAGCCGCCTACCTGCAACCCAGCGCCCGCGGAGAATACGAGATCACGGACCTGAACAAACTCTATTTAGAGGAAGGCACGCTGAGAGTGAAACTCTTCAGCCGCGGGTTCGCATGGCTGGACACGGGCAACTGCGACAGTCTGCTGGAGGCGGGCAATTTTATCGCTACCATCCAGAACCGGCAAGGATTCTACGTCAGCTGTATCGAAGAGATAGCCTGGCGCAACGGCTGGATCAGCACAGAGCAGCTGAGCCGACTGGGCAAAGAGATGAAGACCGCCTACGGACGCTATCTGGAGCGGCTGGCGGCGAAGGGGAGTTGAAAGGTGAAAGGTGAAAGGTGAAAGGTGAAAGGTGAAAGTTGATAGTTGAGAGTTGAAAGTCGAAAGTGTTAAACCGTTAAATAATTACAGTACCCGGATGAAACGCTTCTTACTATTTCTCCCATTGTTCTTCGCCACGCTTGGCATGAGCGCGAAAGAACACTATGTAGTACAGCACTACAGTATCAAAGACGGCATGAGCCAGAACACCGTAATGGCGATCATGCAGGACAAGCAGGGGTTCATGTGGTTCGGCACATGGGACGGATTGAACCGGTTTGACGGATACAGGTTTGAGGTCTTTAAGGCGATGAGCCAAGGCGAGGCGGCACAGGTAAACAACCGCGTGACGCTGATCTACGAAGACGAGGCGGAGCGCATATGGTGGAGCACCTATGACGGCCATTATTACCGTATCTCCGCCGACCGCAAGAGCACGGTAGAGCAGCCTTTCGACAGTCTGCCGGAGGGAATGCTGGTGAAGATGAACGAGACGGAGAAGCGGACGAAAGTGGACTCCCGCGGCGTGATATGGCAGGCCGACGACTCCAACGGCATCATGCGGTACCGCTACGGTCAATGGAAACGGTTCACCCCGCCGTTAGACAGCCGCTACGCCGGAGGACTGCGGTGGAATTTCTTCCTGCTGGAAGACAACCAGGGCCGCACATGGGTCAACCCGACAGGCGGCGGATGGAGTTATTACGACCCGGAGAAAGACGAACTGGTCTATCCGATAGAGGGATTGACCAATATGATCCACACCGCTTATCTGGACCGCGACGGCCAGATGTGGATAGCCACCTACGACGGCGGCGTGGATTGCGTGAACATGGACCCCACCCCTTATCAGCTGCACGACATGCGGAAGAGCGCGCGCAATAATGGAGAGGTACGCGCGTTCGCGCTGAAGAAGGACGGCGAGATCGTGACGCTGGTGAAATCCGAGACCGCTATCTACTGCGCTATGGAGACCAGCCACGGGATGCTATACGGCACAAAAGGACGCGGACTCATCAACGCCAACGGAAAGACCATTCCTACCAGCCATCCGGATATATATGATATAGAAGAAGGAGAGGACGGCAGTCTGTACGTAGCCACCTACGGCGACGGCGTCAATATCCTGAAATGGAACGGAACAGGATGGAGCCAGCCGGAGGTGATCGGTCAGGGTATGAAAGTACGCGACATAGAGATGGTGGACGACGACCTATGGTGCGGAACGACAACCGGTATCCTGCTCGTGAACACCAGCACCATGCGGAGTACCGTTATCCCGAGTTATGACATCCGCGCCATCTATTATGACGGACATGAGCGCTTATGGCTCGGTTCGTTCGGCGGAGGGTTGTTCACCCTTGCCCCCAAGGATCCCAAACTGGAGCTCACCCGTGTACAGACATTCCATGATATCATCCTGAGCTTGACGGGTGACGGCAAGAACCTGTGGTTCACCTCGGAGAGCAATATCGCCCAGCTGAACCTGGAGACAGGCAACCTCTATTACTACGACGCGCTGGACGGCGAGCAGAACACCTATTTCACGGAAGCGGAAGCGCTCCGTACGCCGGACGGACAGATCCTATTCGGCTATTCGAACGGTTACTGTTCGTTCGACCCCACACGCATCCGCCGCTCCACCTCCGTGCCGCCGATGCGGATCACACGTATCGAGGCGCAGGACGAAGAGTTGAGCGGTGACACCATCACCATCGCGCACGGAAGCAACGTGACGATCGAATATGCGGCAATGGATCTGACCGGGTCGCATAAGATCGTATATGCCTACAAGATGGACGGCATCGACAAAGAGTGGCTATACGCCAAGGAAGTGCGCCGCGTGACATACAACAACATGCGGCACGGGAGATATGTCTTCCATGTACGCTCCACCAACCGCGAAGGCAGCGACGTGGACAACGAGAAAACGCTGGTGATTTACGTCGAGAAACCGGCATGGATGTCCTGGTGGGCGATCATGCTGTATATACTCGGACTGCTGCTCATCATCGGTATTACGGCATACAGCGTAAGCATATACAATGAGTTGCGCCAGAAAGTGCTGGTAGAGCAGCAGGTGACGGATATCAAACTGCGGTTCTTCACCAATATCAGCCATGAGCTGCGCACGCCGCTGACCCTCATCGTAGCGCCGATAGAGAACATCCTGCAGAACGAGCGTATCAGCCAGAGCGTACGCAGCCAGCTGGAGATCGTGCAGAGCAACGGCCAGCGGATGTTGAGGATGGTGAACCAGTTGCTGGAATTCCGCAAGGTGCAGAACCAGAAGATGAAACTCAAACTGAGGCAGACGCTGCTGAGCGAACTGGTGGAAGAGACCAGCGCCAATTTCCGCAAAGAAGCCTACGACAAACATATCCATTTCGAGATAAAGAACCGCGCAGAAGACTCGACCGTATGGGTGGACCGCGAAAGGATGGATACCATCCTCTGGAACCTGCTGAGCAATGCCTTCAAGTTCACTCCGGCAGGCAAGTCCATCCGCGTGATCGTAGATTCCAAACCGGGTTTTGTTACACTCGCCGTACAGGACGAAGGCGTAGGTATCGCCCCGGACAAACGGAACGTACTGTTCGAGCGCTTCTCCAGCAATAACGAACTCAACAACACCGGCGTGACCGGTACCGGCATCGGTATGAACCTGACCAAGGAACTGGTGGACCTCCATCACGGATATATCGAGGTAGAGAGCGAGTTAGGCAAGGGTACCACTATCACGATCCTGCTTCATACCGGCAAGGAGCATTTCGGCAATGACGTGGAGTTTATCGCCGACGACGCCTCTACCGCGCAGACGGACACTCCGCCTACCTTCGAGGACAAACTGGAACAACTGGAGCAGGAGCAGCAGGATAACACCCGTACTATTCTGGTAGTGGACGACAGCGCGGATATGCGCAATTTCCTGGCTAAGATACTGAGCCATGACTACCACGTGGAGACCGCTGCGGACGGAGAAGAAGCAGAACATATCATCCGCACCAAGCCTATCGACCTGGTGGTAACGGACCTGATGATGCCTAAGATAGACGGGTTGGAACTCACCCAGTTCATCAAGAAGAACCTGGACTTCGATTTCATACCCGTTATCCTGCTGACCGCCAAGACGGCTATCGAGAGCCGCCTGCAGGCGCTGGAATACGGAGCAGACGACTACGTGACCAAGCCTTTCGAACCGGAATACCTGCGCGCACGGGTACATAATATCCTTATCCAGCGCGAACAGCTGGAGCACAGCTACCGCCAGCGTCTGATGAGGCTGGAATCGCCCAAGACGGAAGAACCGATCCACGGAGACACATTCCTCGCCAAACTGCTGGATGTGATGGAGCGGCAGATGGACAACAACACCCTGACCGTGGACGAACTGGTAGAAGAGATGGGCATGGGCAGGACGGTCTTCTTCAACAAACTGAAGAACATGACCGGTCTCAGTCCCGTGGAGTTCATCCGCGAGATGCGTATCAAACGGGCGGCGCAGCTGCTCGAAGAACGGCAATACAACATCACGGAGGTCACCTACATGGTAGGTATGAACGACAGCCGCTATTTCGCCAAATGTTTCAAGAACACCTACGGCGTCACACCGAGCGAATACCGCCGCGCCGCGCAGGAAAAAGGAGGCAAATAGAAGCGTATGAAAAGCGGAAAAATCATCCTGTGGGGTATCGCTATGCTGATAGCGGGATGCGGACACCAGAACCCGCAGATCCCGAGCCAGCGCAAGAGTCGTCCGCCTGAGCCGGACAGCACCCAGTTGGCGGTCATGGAGCTGAACATGCAGTTAGCCCAGGCGGCGGACGAGCAGTTAGCCGCCCTGGTGCAGAAGCAAGAGGAGGCATACGCGCTGTATAACGGCGGCGCATGGGCTGCCATCATCGATCGCGGAGACATAGACCGGCCTATGCCGGGAATGGGAGAGGAATGCACCGTGCATCTGAAGGTCTTCGCGCTGGACGGACGGATGCTGGAGGACAGCGAAGGAACCTATTGTATCGGGAAGATGGAACTGCCTGCCGCCGTTGACACCAACATACGCGAATGGCACCACGGATGCCGGGTGAAGATGTATGCGCCCTGGTATTCCGCTTACGGGATAAGGGGGACCAGAAACATCCCTCCATATGAAAACGTACTAATTGAAATAGAGTTAAGATAAATGAAAAAGAGTATTTTATTATGGCTGATAGGGGTCGTGATCATCGCTGCGGGATGCAACAGCAACACCTATTCCAGGCTTCGCGACAAAGAAGACAGACTGATTGCGAACTATCTCAGCCGGAACAACTACACGATTGTGACGGAAGAACCGGACGACAACCATGGATGGGGAGAAAAAGAGTTCTACAAAGTGAAGGGAGTGGATAACCTCTATTTCCGCCTCATCTCGCGCGGCGACTCGGTGCTGGTTGACACCCTGAGCGACGGCAAAAAGGACACACTGGACCTGAGTATCGTAGCGAACGATGTTATTATCGCGCGGTACAAACGGTGGGAACTGACTGAAAACGCCGATACACTCAGTTACTGGACCACCCTGGAGCAGGCTTATCCGTATGAATTCCATTATCTGAACACCACCGAATGCGAGGCTGTGGCATGGCATCTGGCTGTAGGACTGATGGAATATCCTAACTCCGTATGCGAGATTATCGTACCCAGCAAATTAGGTTTCTCTGCGGAGCAGAGCACCGTAACACCATATGCATATATTTTAAAAATCAACGTAAAACCATGAGTTTAGTAAAAAGTATTTCCGGTATCCGCGGTACTATCGGCGGTCGTGTAGGAGAGGGTCTCAACCCGGTAGATATTGTACGTTTCACCGCCGCTTATGCTACGCAGCGCCGCGCTGCCATGCCGGAGAACAATAAGATTGTAGTAGGACGCGATGCGCGGTTGAGCGGACAGATGGTAGAACAGATCGTTTGCGGCACCCTCATGGGAATGGGATATGACGTAGTGAACATCGGACTGGCAACCACGCCGACGACCGAACTGGCTGTTACCGGCGAAAAAGCAGCGGGAGGTATCATCCTGACTGCCAGCCATAACCCCAAGCAATGGAACGCGCTCAAACTGCTCAACGAGAAAGGCGAGTTCCTGAATGATGCAGAAGGCAAAGGCGTATTAGCCATCGCAGAGAAAGAGGATTTCTGTTTCGCGGAAGTGGATGACCTGGGGCATATGACGAACAAAGACTATCTGCCATACCATATAGAGCAGGTGCTGAAACTGAAACTGGTGGACACAGAGGCTATCAAAAAACATCATTTCACCGTAGCTGTTGATTGCGTCAACTCAGTGGGAGGATTAGCTATTCCGGCTATCTTACGAGCCGTAGGAGTGGAGAATATCATCGAACTGAACTGTACGCCTGACGGACGTTTCCCGCATAACCCGGAACCGCTGCCGCAGCATCTGACCCAGATCAGCGATTTGCTCAAGAGCGGCAAAGCCGATGTCGGGTTTGTAGTGGATCCCGATGTGGACCGGTTAGCGATCATATGCGAGAACGGAGATATGTTCGGCGAAGAATACACGCTGGTCAGCGTGGCCGATTATGTCCTGCGCCATACGCCGGGTAACACCGTCAGCAACATGTCTTCCACCCGTGCACTGAGTGATGTGACTAAATCGCACGGCGGCGAATACAGCGCCAGCGCGGTAGGGGAAGTAAACGTAGTGGCGGAGATGAAACGCGTAGGTGCAGTCATCGGAGGAGAAGGAAACGGAGGAGTGATCTATCCCGAATGCCATTATGGAAGAGACGCCCTGGTAGGTATCGCACTCTTCCTGAGCTATCTGGCACAACTCAACATCAAAGTGAGTGAACTCAGACGGACATTACCCGATTACTGCATCAGCAAGAACCGCATAGACCTGACTCCTGATACAGATGTAGATGCTATTCTGGCGAAGGTCAAAGAGCTGTATAAGAACGAGCGTGTGAATGACCGCGACGGAGTGAAGATTGATTTCGCGGACGGATGGGTTCATCTGCGCAAATCGAATACAGAGCCGATCATTCGTGTCTATTCCGAGGCGGCGACGATGGAAGAGGCAAACAGACTGGCACAGAGTGTAATGAAAGTAATCAGAGAGTAAGCAAAGAGTAGAGCGGCTAACCTGTCTCTCAATGCTAGACAATAGCTAGACCATACCTAGACAATACCTATACTCTGCAGCATGGCTAAGTATTACCTCATAGCAGGTGAAGCGTCCGGCGAGATGCACGCTGCCGCACTGATAAAACAGATAGCGGAGAGTGACCGTGAAGCGGTGTTCGCCGGAATGGGAGGAGACAGGATGAGTGCCGCCGGATGCCGCCTGTACCGGCATATCCGGAACATGGCGTTTATGGGTTTCGCCGCGGTAATCAGCCATTGGCGCGAGGTGAGAGAGAACTTCCGCATCGCGCGGCAATCATTGGTGGAGGAAAAGCCGGATGTACTGATTCTCATTGATTACCCTTCCTTCAACCTGCGGATGGCGAAGTTCTGCCGATGCCATCTGCCGCAAACAAAAATATACTATTATATTCCGCCCAAAGTATGGGCATGGAAACGAAGGAGAATCCATTCGATAGCACGCTTATGCGACGAGGTGCTCGGTATCTTCCCCTTTGAGCCAGGCTTCTATGCCCGATACGGCTATCGCTGCACTTATGTGGGCAACCCGACGGCAGAGGCCATTGACAGCCTCATGCAAAGGAGAAAGGGTGAAAAGGAAGAAAGACAAAAGATCATCGCCCTTCTCCCCGGCTCCCGTCCTACAGAGATCAGCCATTGCCTGCCGCGGATGACAGATGCCGCAAGGCGGTTCCGGGAATACAAGATTGTGGTATGCGCCGCACCGAACATAGAGGATAGTTTCTATACTCCTTATTTACGCGCGGGCGAAACACTCACGCGCGAGACCTACGAGACTCTGACACATGCCTCTGCGGCTGTCGTCAATTCCGGTACGGCTACGCTCGAAACGGCATTGCTGGGTTGCCCGCAAGTAGCGGTATATCATTTAGCTTGCTCGAAAGGGATAGGTCTGATCCGCTCATGGGCGCAACCCCTGCTCTTCTCTATTCGTCATTTCACGCTGGTGAACATCATCTCCGGCAGGGAGGTCATCAGGGAATTTATAGCGGATGAGTTCACCGTAGAGAATATCACCCGTGAAATAGCACATATCTTAACCGACGAGAACTATAAAAAAGAGATGCTCGCTTCTTACGAACATCTCCATTCTCTCTTGGGGTCTCTGCCCGCCTCTGCCACTGCAGCCCGGATCATCACATCGAGACCATAAGCGCCGCCAGTACATACGGCATAGCTCCGACAAGCACTCCTTTGCTGAGTCTCCATGTATCTGTGGTATAGAAGACGAAGATCAGAGCCAGATCGGGAAAAACACTCACCAACAGCAGTTTGGCCAATACCCCGCCTGCTTGGAACTGCAATGTCTGCAGCGGATACCAGAGATTCATCACCTCGATATAGGTCAGTCCGAAAGCCGCCGGCAGCAGCAAGCCTATAAGGATTCCTATCCAATATCTGTCAAAGCGATCCATAATCTGTCCAGTCCAAAGAAAGCGGCGTGATCGCCAGCAACTGGTGCTCCATCGCCCATATATCCGTATCCGTGGCGGACGGTTCGTCATTCACAAAACAACCGCCGAGTTTCCACCCTTTCAGTACTCCTTCCGGCACCCGGTCCAGCGGAACCAACTCGTTCGCCCAATGCCCCACGCATTGACGCGTCCACCGGATTCCCTCTATTTCCCCTTCCGGGGCGTTGATATTGAAAACCGTACGGGGAGCTATGCCCTCTTCATACAAATGCTGCGTCACTTCTACCAGGAAAGGCTGCAACCAATGCAGATCGACATCCATAGCATGGCTGTCTATCGACCATCCTATTGCCGGAATACCTTTCTCCGCTGCTACGAAACAAGCGCCGATGGTACCGGAATACATTGCATTGACTGCCGCATTGGACCCGTGGTTGATACCGGAAACGACCAGATCTATCTGCGTGTCCGGGAAGATATATTCCCGGGCTATTTTGATACAGTCAGCCGGCGTGCCGTTCGTCACATAGACATCCGCCCCGTTTAGATCATGATCCTCTATACGCCGCACATAGATAGGGCTCTCCACAGTGATAGAAACAGCCTTACCGCTTCGCGGACCATCGGGACAGATAACGGTTACTTGCCCCAGTTTGGTCATTTCCTTGGCTAAGAGACGGATTCCGGCAGTGCCCCAACCGTCATCGTTAACTACTACGATGTTCATCTGTCATCCATCAGTTTTCGGGAAACATTACTATTTCCAGTACGTTACCGGCTTTCACCAGTTCCTTGAGCGTGGATTGAACCGTCTCGGCGGTGATCGCCTCTACCGCTGCTTTATAATTGCGGATATTATTCTCGCCGTACATATAGTACATATAAAGCGACTGGCGCCAATAACCGTTCTTCTCCAGATCTTCCTGAAAATCCTTCAGCATTGATTCCTTCTCTTTCTGCAGGTCTGACGCCAGCGGACCGTTGGCGATAATCGTATCTACTTCCTCATAGATAATCTCCATCAGCCGCGCCTGTTTTTTAGGATCCGTATCGAACTGCATCAGCAGACCTGCCTCAGGAGCAGGCAATATATTCATATAGCCGTAGGTTCCTACGCCGTACGAACCGCCTTCACGCTCACGGATAGACTCCAGATAACGCGTAGAGAGGATACGGCCGATCATCTCCATATTCAGATCGTTCGCCATCGAATAAGGCATGTCGTATGAGGTGAACTGGATACGGTTTGAAGCCGTTGTTGTCTCCATCGGACGGGTGAAATAGTTCTTCTGTCTGCCGGGCGCTACTGTCACATGATGGTCGATTATCTCTTCAGGCCGGCATTTCTTGGTCTTCAATCCGCCCAGCCACTGACAGATCAGATCCTTCACTTTCTGATCGTTCGGATTGATGTTTCCTACAAAGATGAAGGTGAAGTCAGCGGGGTTGGCAAAGCGTGCCTTATATACCTCAAGTGCCTTGTCCAGCGATATTTTCTCCAGCATCTCGTTATTCACCAGCACGGTACGCTCCGAATGGTTGGTACTCATCAGCTGGATCGAATCCGAGAAAGCCGTCTTGGGATTCTTGTCACGGTTCGCCAGCTGGTTCTTCAGCAGACCCATCATGGTCTCATAGGCTTGTTCATCGCGGCGCGGGGAAGTGAAATAGAGATATGTCAATTGCAGCATCGTCTCCAGATCCTTCACGGACGAAGAACCGTGCATCCGCTCTATATTCTCTGATATCTCGGGGTGGACGGACACCGTCTTACCTGTCAATGCTTTCTCCAACTGGGTGGCGTTGAACCGGCCTATACCGGACATACCGATGACCGATGTAGCCACTTGTGCCGAAGGCAGATCGGCGGTCTTAACCTGCGACAAACCGCCCTTCGAGAAGCCTTGCATCAAGATCTCGTCCGCCTTGAAATCCGTAGGATGGAAGACTACTTTGATACCGTTGGAAAGCACCCATTCCGTAGCCTCTATATCCTCGTTGTAACGGAACGATTTGATTTTCCCTTTGTGCGGCAGTTTCTTCACCAGTTCGCTGTCAAAAGCCTCCTCTACCGGAGCTTCTATAGCCAGTTCGCTCTGGTGCGCCAGCGAAGCAAGGATCGTTTCCTCGGAAGGGATATTCACGCCCTCTTTCTCGGGACCGGAGATCGCTACGGTGGGGTTGGCATGAATCAGCGATTTTGCCACGTTGTTCACCGTTTCGAGCGATACCATCGGCAGCACCGCCTGGGTGAATTCATATTCCCACTGTGCACCGGGCATGGATTCGCCATCCTCGAAATGGCGTATGCACTCGCGCGCCAAAGCGATGTTCTTGCGGGTGTTGCGCTCGTTGTAATACTTGTCCATCGCGTTCATCTTCTCGCTCCTCACGCGGTCTAACTCGCTCTGCGTAAAGCCGTAACGGTGCATCTTCTCCAACTGCAGCAACAGGTCATTATAGGCTTCCGTCTCGCGACCCTCTTTAGGAATGGACACTCCATAGAAAGCATCCATCTTTTTAGCCGCGGAGCCGTAATAACACCCGGCTCCCGCAAAAGAAGCCTTCGGGTCAAGCGCCAACTCCGTGAAACGGTTGTCCAGCATGTCGCACACCAGTCCGCGCACAAGATTAAGCATATATTCCTGTGCCGTCCCTTGCAGTACCTGCGGTAATTGGTCGAACTTGTACTCTATCGTGATGCGGCTGCCCTGAGCCTCTTTGTCCGTCACGATAGCCACCAGAGGCTTGTCGTTATGATTCACCGTATAGATAGGACGCTCGCCGTAATTCGCACGACGCGGCACATCCGCCCACAGCGATTTGATCTTCGCCTCGATGCTGTCCACGTTGATATCACCTACTACGATGATAGCCTGGTTATCCGGGCCGTACCATTTATGATAATAGTCACGGAGTGCCTGATAATCAAAGTTATTGATTACGGCTGTATCCCCTATGACATCGCGTTTGGCATACTGTGTACCGGGGTACATCTTGGCGTTCATCTCTTTCCAGATACGGCGCTGCGCCGTGCGGCCCGTACGCCATTCCTCAAGAATCACTCCGCGTTCGGCATCTATCTCCTCCGGCAGAAGCAGCAAGCCGCAGCTCCAGTCGTGCATCACGAGCAAGGCGCTATCCACAATCCCGCTGCGATAAGTAGGCACATCCGAGAGACGATAGACCGTCTCGTCGATAGAGGTGTACGCGTTGATGTTACCTCCGAAATTGACACCTACTGATTCAAAATAATTGATAATCCCTTTACCCGGGAAATGCTGCGTACCGTTAAACGCCATATGTTCCAGGAAATGGGCAAGACCGTTCTGATGGTCCTCTTCGAGGATAGCACCTACAGCTTGCGCGATATGGAACTCCGCGCGTTGTTTGGGTTGTTCGTTGTGACGGATGTAGTAAGTCAATCCATTGTCCAGTTTGCCGTAGCGGACATCAGGATCCATCGGCAATTTCTCCGGTGTCTCTTGGGCGGACACCATTATTGCTGCGCTGAGCAGTAATAAGTTAAGCAGTAGTTTCTTCTTAGCCATAAAGGCACGATTAACTTTGTTCTTCATTATTCTCTGTTGTTTGTGGTTTCTTCTTGCGCGGTGCGCGTTTCTTGGGTTTGGCAGCCTGCTCTGCCTCTGCGAGAGCGGCATTTGCCTCCAGCAGTTCGTCTCCGCGGCTTTTCCACGGCCGGGGTCCTAAGATACGCTCTACATCTTCAGAGGTGATTACCTCGCGTTCGATGAGCAACCGGGCTATCTCGTGATGACCGTCCGCATAGTCGGTCAGGATCTGTTTGGCGCGCGCCATCTGATCGGCTATGATGCGCTGGGTCTCCGTATCTATCTTCGTTGCCGTCTGCTCCGAATAAGGTTTGGTGAATCCATAGTCATAACGGCCGGTAGAATCATAGAAACTGACATCCCTCAGTTTGTCGCTCATGCCGTAATATGCCACCATTGCATATGCCTGCTTGGTTGCGCGCTCCAGATCATTGAGTGCGCCGGTTGAAGTCTGGTTCAGGAACAGTTGTTCTGCCGCACGGCCTCCCAACAAGGAGCATAGTTCGTCGAGTATATGCTCTTCGTTGGTTAACTGCCGCTCTTCGGGCAGGTACCATGCCGCGCCGAGAGCCATACCGCGGGGAACGATCGTCACTTTCACCAGCGGATTTGCCCAACGGAGCATCCAGCTGATAGTAGCATGGCCTGCCTCGTGATAGGCGATGGAGCGTTTCTCCTCTTCCGTCATGATCTTGTTCTTGCGCTCCAGACCTCCTACGATGCGGTCCACCGCGTCCATGAAGTCCTGTTTGGTCACTTTCTTACGTCCGCCGCGGGCTGCTATCAGCGCTGCCTCGTTGCATACGTTCGCTATGTCGGCACCCGAGAAACCGGGGGTTTGTTTGCTCAGGAAATCAACATCTACGCTCTCGTCTAACTTAATCGGGCGCAGATGAACGAGGAAGATCTCTTTGCGCTCCTGCAGGTCCGGCAGTTCCACATGTATCTGGCGGTCGAAACGCCCTGCGCGCAGCAATGCGGCATCCAGTACATCCGCACGGTTGGTTGCCGCCAGAATGATCACGCCGCTATTGGTGCCGAAGCCGTCCATCTCTGTCAGCAACTGGTTCAGCGTACTCTCGCGCTCATCGTTGCCGCCCGTTATCGTATTCTTCCCGCGGGCGCGGCCGATAGCGTCTATCTCATCAATGAAGATGATAGCCGGCGCTTTCTCTTTGGCCTGGCGGAATAGGTCACGCACACGGCTGGCTCCTACGCCCACAAACATCTCTACGAAATCCGATCCGCTCATCGAGAAGAACGGTACGTTCGCTTCGCCGGCTACCGCTTTGGCGAGCAGGGTCTTTCCTGTTCCCGGAGGGCCTACAAGAAGAGCTCCTTTCGGGATCTTGGCTCCTATCTCCGTGTATTTCTTCGGGTTCTTCAGGAATTCGACTATTTCCTGTACTTCTTGTTTCGCCCCGTAGAGACCTGCCACATCCGCGAAGGTCACTTTGTCCTTCTTGTCCTTGTCGAACAGCTGCGCCTGCGCTTTGCCCACGCCGAAGATACCGCCGGGACTGCCGCCTGCGCCAATGCCGCGGCTCATATACACGAAGAACAGCACGATTAGCACAAAAGGAAGGATATTGACCAGGATAAGATACCAATAATCACGCGACTTGCTGTAAGTCACGTCGATCGCTACCTGACCGTTCGCCTTGCGGGTGGCATTCACGCCGTCCATATATTTGGAGAACTCCTCCACGGACGGCACCTGGGTTCTAAGAACTCCGTTCGCTTTCTCGCCGTCTCCCTGCGTGCCGAAAACAAGCGTATAGCTCTGAGGCTTGACCGTCGCCTTTGCCTGCATGTCGTCCGAGACGTCTATCTTCTCTATCGCGCCGGCCTCGATATAAGCTGTCAGTTTGGTATAACTCAGTTCTTTGCTGGCGCCCAGACCCTCTTTGTCTCCGAAGAAATAAAAGCCTATCAGCGCGAACGCCATGGTATAGAACAATATACTCAGCCATCGGCGTCCACCTGACGGCTGTTTCCCTTGTTTGGGGGATTGATTGTTTTTCTTTTCTGCCATAAATTCTCAAATCGTTTAATTCTCCAAACCTCAAATCACCTCCGGCAATTCTGTCACTTTCCCGTCCGCCCAGAGGTGCTCGATGTCATAAAATGCGCGCGGCTCGCGCTGCATCACATGCACAAAAATTGTACCATAGTCCATCGCTATCCATTCGGCATTCTCCTGACCGGACACACTCAGCGGATGAACATGCGTCGTCGTGCGTACATAATCGTCTATTTCATCCGCGATAGCCGACACCTGGGTGTTGCTCTGACCCTCGCAGATAAGCATCATCTCTACCGGAGCCTCTTTGATCTTGCGCAGGTCGATAGTCACGATACGCTGCCCCTTACGATTGCGGATTCCTTCAATAATGGTTTCTAATAATTTCTTGGTTGACACTTCTTTCATATTGGTTTTTCTTTCTGTTTTTCCGTTTTCCTTTTTAGCAAATGCGCACATTACGCAATTTCGGGTGCAAAAATACAAAAATATTTTGATATGTGCAAATTTTGTTGTACCTTTGCGTACTTTTTAATCAAATTAACACATGAAACGATTGTTATTGGGTATCATGTGTCTCGCCCTGATGGCGGGATGTAACAAACCCTCTCGCGTGGAGCAATACAGGGCGGAGAAGCACCGCCAGGATAGTATCCGGCTATCGGAGCAGGTGAGAAGCATGGATTATTACCAGACGACACTGGACAGCCTCACGGCGCAGGCAGACAGTCTGACGGCTCTTTTTACGTACGAGAGAAACGAAAAATATCAGGATCATGGTTACTATGTAACCAGAGGGCGTGGCGGACTGCGTATTCTTGTACGGGATGACGGCAGGGAAATACTGATGTACAAAGACGGTAAAAGAGTGGAAGACACAAGCGACGAAATGCTCCCTCGGGCGCAACATCTGCAGATCGTCATACGGGATATTAACGAACTGGAAAAACGTATCCGGAAAACTTCTCTGGAAATACAAAAATATCAAAAAAGACTGCAATAATTTGCATATATGCAAAAAAAGTAGTACTTTTGTACCGTGAATTAAATTCCGATAAGTATGAGCGAATCGAAATACGAAAGCAAAATCACTTCTGCGCCATGTACAGCCGCGCAGATTTATCGTGTGCTGAGTAATCTGGAGAACCTCGAGCGCGTACGGGACTTGATACCGCAGGACAAGATCCAGGAGATGGAAATCAGCCCGGACCGCGTCCGGATGAAAGTGGACGGACTGGGGCAGAAAATAACCATCGCTATCGTGGACCGGATTGAAAACGATACGGTCAAGTTCGGGGCGGAAGGCATTCCGATGCAGGCTAATTTCTGGATACAACTCAAGGAGCTGAACCCGACGGACACGCGCATCAAACTGACTGTCAAAGCGGACATTCCGATGATGTTCAAGTTTATGATAGAGAAAAAATTGCAACAAGGCCTGGATCAGGCGGCTGACATGCTGGCTCAGTTCCCTTATAGCCAGTGGAATTAATCATATCATTATGAAAAGACCAAGAATACACAGAGAAGGACGCAACATGATTATCATCATCGTGTTGCTCTTGTTTATCATCAACATCCCGGTGTACATGTATTTCTCCCACTGGGTGTTCGGCGTGACGCTGATTCTTACAGCCACGTTGCTGGTGTTTGTATCCTATTTCTTCCGCAATCCCGTACGGGTGCTGGAGATTGATGACCCCAATTTCATCATTGCTCCGGCTGACGGACGGGTAGTGGTGGTTGAGCCGACGGAAGAGAACGAGTATTTCCACGAACCTAAATTGCAGGTGTCTATCTTCATGTCGCCTTTCAATGTACATGCCAACTGGTATCCTGTAGAGGGGAATATTATTGTCTCCGAGCACCAGAAAGGGCGTCATAAAGGAGCATGGCTTCCCAAATCCAGCACGGAGAACGAGCGCTCGCTTGTCGTGATCGAGACGCCGACGAAGGTACAGATCGCCGTGCGTCAGGTTGCCGGAGCGATGGCAAGACGTATCGTCACATACGCCAAACCCGGACATCAGGCGCATCGCAACACCCACCTCGGCTTTATCAAACTCGGATCACGGGTGGATATGTATCTGCCGCTGAATACCGAGATGTACGTCGCGGTGGGAGAGTCCGTCCGGGGAAACGAGACCGTTATAGGACGGCTGCAGGAAGATCCGGCTATCAATACGAATGAAGAATAATTTAACAACTATACAACCATGAATTTTGACGAATTATTTGCGCAGTACCCCTGCCCGTTTACCGATGAGCAAGTGAAGGCTCAAGTAGCAGAAATCGAAGCAAAACACTTCGACGAGAACAACAATGTGGAGGTTTGGAAAGAGTGTCTCCACCAGATCGACTATACCACCCTTTCCGCCGATGACACGATCGCCAAGGTAGAGAAGATGGCGAATGCGGTCAATAATTTCGAGAAAGACTTCCCGGGTATTCCGAATGTAGCGGCTATCTGCGTTTATCCCGCGATGGCGGAATATGTGCGCGGCGCGCTCAAAGACCCCAAATTCAATATCGCGTGCGTCAGCGGCGGTTTTCCCGCTTCCCAGACCTTCCTGGAGGTCAAAGTGGCGGAAACGGCTATGGCTATCAAAGCCGGTGCCACGGAGATTGATATTGTGCTTAGCGTGGGTAAGTTCCTGGAGGGCAACTACCAGGAGTGCTTCGATGAGATAAGCGAACTGAAAGCGGTTTGCGGCGACAAGCACCTCAAAGTGATTCTCGAAACGGGTCTGCTCAAATCCGCAGAGAACATCTGGAAAGCATCCATCCTCTCTATGGCGGCGGGATGCGACTTCATCAAGACTTCTACCGGTAAGATTGCCGTGAACGCAACGCCGGAGGCTACCTTTGTCATGTGTCACGCTATCAAGGCATGGCGCGAGAAAACGGGTATCAAGATGGGTTATAAGCCTGCCGGAGGAGTCTCCACTACCGAAGAGGCGGTGCAGCATTTCACACTCGTCAAAGAGATTCTGGGCGAGGAATGGCTCAACAACGAATCATTCCGTTTCGGCGCTTCACGCCTCGCCAACAACTTACTGTCCTCTATCGTAGGTAAAGAAACTAAATATTTTTAAGACCGCTGCGCTGACAGAATACAGACCGCTGCGCTGACAGAATACAGACCGGATTACGCCATGCGGATAGTAAATCAGTCTGTCAGTGAGCAAAGCGAACGATCTGTACTCTGTCAGTGAGCAAAGCGAACGGTCTAAAATCATATTATCAATGAATAAGATTCTAAGCAAGAGATTTTTCTCTCCCAATGTAGCGGAACTTGTTGTAGAAGCTCCGCTCATTGCGCGTAGTCGGCGCGCCGGCCATTTTGTCATCATCCGCGTGGACGCTATGTCCGAACGCGTGCCTCTGACTATCGCCGGAGCGGATATAGAGAAAGGCACTATTACGCTGGTGGTACAGCAGGTAGGTGCCTCCACCCATAAGTTACTGGCGATGGAGCCGGGCGAATGTCTGCATGACATAGTAGGACCTCTCGGACGCGCTACGCGTATAGAGAAATACGGAACGGTCGTATGCGCCTGCGGAGGCGTGGGAGCGGCTCCCATGCTGCCTATCGCCGAGGCACTCAAGAAAGCCGGAAACAGAGTCATCACGGTTCTTGCGGCGCGCAACAAAGACCTGCTTATCCTTCGGGACGAACTGGCGAAATGGTCCGATGAAGTGATTATCATGACCGATGACGGCTCGATGGGCAAACAGGGTGTCGTCACTGTGGGAGTGGAAGAAGTGATCAACCGCGAGACTGTGAATAAATGTATCACGATCGGTCCGGCTATCATGATGAAGTTCGTTGCGCTCACCACCGCAAAATATAATATCCCTACCGAAGCATCGCTTAACACCATCATGGTGGACGGAACAGGTATGTGCGGCGCGTGCCGCGTGACGGTTGGAGGAAAGACCAAGTTCGTATGCGTGGACGGACCGGAGTTTGACGCCCATCAAGTGGACTGGACGGAGATGCTCAGCCGCATGAAATCCTATAAAGCCGAGGAGACGGAGGCGCTGGAGCAATACCAAATCAGACTGGCGAGACACAATCGAGAGACTATCGGACAGGGAGTAAACCGAGGGGAAACCGAGGGGAACGAGAGTGTAACACCCGACAAACAAAACTCCTCCCTTGAGGGGAGGTCGGGAGGGGTTTCCGTTCCTCCTTTTACCGGCACGGCGAAGGACCGCGTGGCTATTCCGCGCGTACAGATGCCGGAGTTGCGTCCGGAGGTGCGTGTGAAGAGCCTGCGCGAGGAAGTGAACCAGGGTCTGACCTTTGAGCAAGCGATCACAGAGAGCCATCGTTGCCTCAACTGCAAGAACCCGACATGCGTACAAGGCTGTCCGGTGAATATACATATTCCGGGCTTCATCAAGAAACTCGAGGAAGGAGATATCCTCGGTGCAGCTGCCGTCATCAAGGAGAGTTCGTCGCTGCCCGCTGTCTGCGGACGTGTATGCCCGCAGGAGAAACAATGCGAGAGCCAGTGTATCCATCTTAAGATGGGGCATCCGGCGGTTGCTATCGGCTATCTGGAGCGCTTCGTCGCGGACTACGCAAATAACCAAATGGTAAATGACCAAATGGTAAATAAACCTACGGCTGCAACGCGCGTTGCAGTCGTAGGTAGTGGTCCTGCGGGACTCACTTTCGCCGGAGATGCGGCCAAGTACGGATACGAAGTGCATGTGTTCGAAGCATTGCACGAGATCGGCGGTGTGCTCAAATACGGTATTCCGGAGTTCCGTCTGCCGAACGCTATCGTTGATAAAGAGATCGACGGTCTGCGGGCTCTGGGCGTACAGTTCCATACGGATACTATCATCGGCAAGACGATCTCCGTCAAGGAGCTGGAGGAGCAGGGCTTCAAAGGCATCTTCGTCGGTTCGGGAGCCGGTCTGCCGCGATTCATGAATATACCGGGCGAGAACCTCAACGGTGTGCTCTCCTGCAACGAATACCTCACCCGCGTCAACCTCATGGACGCCTCCAACCCTGCTACCGACACGCCGCTCCTGTACGGCAAGAACGTGATTGTCGTTGGCGGAGGTAACACAGCCATGGATGCTGTGCGTACGGCTAAGAGACTCGGAGCGGAGCACGCGATGATCGTTTACCGCCGCAGCGAAGAAGAGATGCCGGCGCGTATCGAAGAGGTCAAGCATGCCAAGGAAGAAGGCATTGAGTTCATGACCCTCCATAACCCGGTGGAGTACCACGCCGACGAGAACGGACGTGTGTGCGAAGCGGTGCTGCAGGTGATGGAGCTGGGAGAACCGGACGAATCGGGTCGCCGCAGTCCTGTCCCCGTAGAGGGAAAGACACTCACGATACCGACCGATCTGGTTATCGTTGCTGTGGGCGTCTCGCCGAACCCGCTTATCCCTTCTTCCGTGGAAGGGCTGGAGATCAGCAAGAAAGGTACGATCGTGGTGAACGAAGGAATGCAGTCCGCTATCCCTACCCTCTTCGCCGGCGGAGACATCGTCCGCGGAGGGGCTACAGTCATTCTGGCTATGTCCGACGGACGCAAAGCCGCCAAAGCCATGCATGAGTACTTGGAGAGTTGATAGTTGATAGTTGAAAGAAGTTGAAAGTTTTAGCAGCGATATTACTGTCGGTTAACTTCCTGACAAGCCACCCTATAACGGGGCAGGCGAATATGTCCGTATTCGTGCAGAACATGAATACGGGGGAAGTGATTGATAGTTATCGTCCGGAGCATGTGGTGCCGCCTGCTTCTGTCATGAAACTGCTCACCACCGGTGCTGCGCTGGAGACGCTCGGGCCCGGATTCCGTTTTCCTACTATTCTCGAATATAACGGAGTGATAGAAAACGGTATTCTCAAAGGGGACCTGTATATCCGCGGAGGTTGTGACCCTTCGCTGGGATGGAAAGGGCGTACCGCGTTTCTGGACAAATGGGTAAAGGTCATTCAGTCTGCCGGCATCCGGCGGATTGACGGAGCGGTCATTGCCGATATGACCATGCTGGACGGCGAGGCGCAGAACCCCAACTGGCTCTGCGAGGACGCAGGAAACTACTACGCTCCCGGTATCTTCGCGCTCAATTACTACGGCAACACGATGAATATCGTGCTGCAGAGCGGTGAACCGGGGTCGGTTGCCAAGGTTATCAAGACCGAACCCGCGGTGGAGGATGTCTATTTCATCAACCATATCCGGTGCGACAAGATCAGTTATGACGGGGCTTTCGTGAGCGGACTGCCTTACAGCCGCGAGCGGTATCTGACAGGGGCCGTCCCGTCCAACCTCGGTACGTTCGGCGTCAAAGGCGACCTGCCTAACCCCGGTCTGCTGCTGGCGCGCCACCTCACGGCAAGACTCAGAGAGGCAGGGATAGCAGTCAAACGCGATGCCTCCTATATGGCGGATTACAACCCGCTCACTCCGGCGCGGAACGAACTGTATATCCATTATTCCGAGCCGCTGTCCGAGATCATCAAGGAGACGAACGTCAACAGCAACAACCTTTATGCGGAGGCGCTCTTCCGTTATTTAGGCACGCGCTATACCTTGCCTGGCTCAATCCATAACAGCCAGGACCTGCTGCGCGACTACTGGCGGAGGAGAGGGGTTAAGATACAGAACGCTATTATCAAAGACGGCTGCGGACTCGCACCGCAGGATGCTGTATCCGCCAAGACCTTTGTGCAACTGCTGACGATCATGTCGCACAGCGAGAACAAAGAGGCATGGATAGCTTCGCTTCCTGTCAGCGGACAGACCGGAACACTCAAGACGCTCTGCCCGGGAACGGAACTGGAGGGACGCATCCACGCCAAGAGCGGAACCATCGCCGGCACGAAGAATTTCGCAGGGTATATTGACATGCCTAACGGCGACACGTGGGTCTTTGCTATCCTCATCAACTCCGCTCCGGGAAAAGCCAAGAACATACAAACCGTAATCCAACAATACCTGTTAGATGTATATAGAGCGCACCGATAGTACCAACACCCTGATGAAGGAGATGATCGCCAAAGGAGAATCGTTCCCTTGCGAATCCGACTGGCTCATGGCAGGTTTCATCCGTGCCGGATACCAGACTGCCGGGCGTGGTCAGACAGGAAACGGCTGGGAGAGTGAGCCGGACAAAAACCTGTTGTGTTCTATCTTGTTGGATATTGGCCGTTTTCACTTATGCTTCCCGCCGTTCAATATAAATCAAGCTGTCTGCGCAGCATTGCATAAGATGATTCAGTCCTTGCTCCCTGACGATAACAAACTGACCATCAAATGGCCGAACGATATCTATTACGGGGACAAGAAACTGGCGGGTATTCTCATTGAGAATTTGTATGACGGCTATGACGTGAAATACATGATAGCGGGTATCGGGCTCAATGTCAACCAAACGACCTTTGTCTCGGATGCACCTAACCCCGTTTCTATCAAGCAGATCACAGGTCTTGACTACGATCTGGAGGAGTTGATGAACAAGTTGCTCAACGAAATGGATCAGGCGCTCTCGACGAGCAACAGGGAGTATTATATGGCGCACCTCTATCGCCGCGAAGGCTTTTGGCCGTTCGTGGAGCGCGAAGTGAGTACAGCCCCCACCATGAATGCCGGCAAAGAGGCCGAAGGGATCTTCCTCGCAAAGATAGAAGATGTGCGGACAGATGGAGAACTTGAGCTTCGGGACAAAGACGGCAATCTGCGTACCTACCACTTCAAAGAAATACGATACGTGCTTTAATTTTTAATTCGTAATTTTTAATTTTTAATTATATGCAAAGCATAATCATCACCGGCGGAGCCGGATTTATCGGAAGCCATGTAGTACGGCTGTTTGTGAACAAATACCCCGACTACCGAATCATCAATGTGGACAAACTGACGTATGCAGGCAACCTCGCTAACCTCAAGGACATCGAGGACAAGCCTAATTACCGCTTCGTGCGCGCCGACATCTGCGATTTCGACACTATCTATGCGCTGATGCAGGAGGAGCATGTGACGGGCGTGATCCATCTGGCGGCGGAGAGCCATGTGGACCGCTCCATCAAGGACCCCTTCACTTTCGCCCGCACGAACGTCATGGGTACGCTCTCTATGCTGCAAGCCGCCAAACTCTATTGGGAGTCGCTGCCGGAGAAATACGAGGGCAAACGGTTCTATCATATCTCCACCGACGAGGTCTATGGTGCGTTGCATATGACCCACCCGGAGGGTATCAAGCCGCCGTTCACCACCAAGGCGTCCTCCTCGGACCACCATCTGGCGTATGGCGAGGATTTCTTCTACGAGACCACCAAATACAACCCCCACTCGCCCTACTCCGCTTCGAAGGCTTCGAGCGACCATTTCGTGCGCGCTTTCCATGACACCTACGGCATGCCGACAATCGTCACCAACTGCTCCAACAACTACGGTCCCTACCAGTTCCCGGAGAAGCTGATTCCGCTCTTTATCAATAATATCCGCCACCGCAAGCCGCTGCCTGTCTATGGCAAGGGTGAGAACGTGCGCGACTGGCTCTACGTGGAAGACCACGCACGGGCGATTGACCTCATCTTCCACAAAGGCACGATCGCCGAGACCTATAATATCGGCGGTTTCAACGAGTGGAAGAATATCGATATCATCAAGACGGTTATCAAGACCGTGGACCGTCTGCTGGGTCGTCCTGAGGGTGCGGACCTCGACCTCATCACTTTCGTCACCGACCGCGCGGGACACGATATGCGCTACGCTATCGATTCCACCAAACTGCAAAAAGAATTGGGCTGGGAGCCGAGCCTGCAGTTCGAAGAAGGTATCGAGAAGACCGTCCGCTGGTATCTGGACAACCAGGCATGGCTGGACAACATCACCTCCGGCGAGTACGAGAAATACTACGAAGAGATGTACAAAAACCGCTGATCAAACAGCGGTTTTTTGTTGCCCTGTCCTCCCGAGATACCCCACCATCTCTCGAAAACGGTTCGAGAATGAGTGCTAAATGAGTGCTAAATGAGTCGTAAATGACCCGTG
>CALEPS010000063.1 GCA_937910305.1 uncultured Bacteroidales bacterium
CACAGGCAGCCAAAGAAGCACTCGCCGATCCGGATCAACGCGCTGCGTTGGAAACGGCATTCAAGAACCAGAGCAAGTACACTTCTCTCTTCGCCTACACCGTAGCGCAGAAGTATGTCAAACCTGATTTCGGAGGGTAAGTAAAAATTAAAAATTCATAATTCATAATTCAAAATTATGACACGTAAAGAAATCCTCAAGGTCGTGATCTCGGTGCTGATTGCCGCGCTGACGGCGCTCGCAGCCGGACTGGGACTGAGCTCCTGTAACGTCACCAGGACCATCACCACCAAGTCCGAGTACTGGCAGAAAGCCGACACCTCGGTCATCATCCAGACGAAGACGATCGAAACGTACGACGCATCGAAAAAACTGTGATCTTTGATCTTTGAATAAAAACGAAAATGCGGCAGGACGGCTACCGATGTAGCCTAATGGTTATCGGCTAAAGGTTCCTTGTGAGCAAGCTCCCAATGCCCCTCTACCCGCTATCCATTCCGCGCGACTTCGATAAGTCGCCCGCCTGCCTTACAAAAATAAGAAAAATAGTCGAAAGTAAAAAGACCGCGGCAATGCCGCTCAAAGTAGAAAGACTACCCGCATGGTATTTTCCCTATTTTCCATCCCGAAGGGATATTTTTGTAAGGTGGTAGTACGGCACTATTGAGTGCCGGACGCAGCGGGACAGCAGGGCGGCAGAGCGAGGAGCTCGCTCATCGAACAGACGCACAGCTGAAACGCAAAGGCCGCATAGGCCGAACCGCCGCATTTTCGTTTTAAAAATTATCAACCATTAAACCTAAAACTTAACCCCCTCACGGCGTAGGGGTCCGAACAGATGCAATTAGGTCTGTCAGTGAGTGAAACGAGCGGTCTGTCAGTGAAACGGTCTGACAGTGAACGTAAGTGAACGGTCTGTCAGCCCGATGGGCGGTCTGTTCGGCAAACGCCGAACTTGTATGGCAAAAGTAACTTATTCCGCCGGCATCGACCATGTGTCGGGTGCATTGGCAAAACCGAGCAAGAGCGGTCAGCACTCCTGCACCAAGATGCTCTTGGCAACCCACCGCGTAGCGGCTACCCAGAGCAATGCATGTAACCGTCTGTATCTCCGTCCGAAAGTGGAGCGCAGCACCCAGCCCTCCGCCAAGGAACTGGCTATCCGCGAGCGCTTCACCGAGGTGCGCGCGATGGTAGCGACCCGCCGCAAGGATCTGAACAAGATCTCCCAGGACCAACTGGACTTCATCGCCCAGAAGGACCTCGCCACCGGCAAGCGCACCATGACCGCCTACCTGTGGAAGGTGTGCGGCGAAGAGTACGACGCCGCCCACAACGGTTAAGCGCGGCGCTATGAGGCGCTGCCGCGCCAATCCGTCTGGGCGCATGACAACCCGCAGTTCGAGTTCACATCCTGCCTCTATGGATTACCCTCGGCGACTGGGCACAGGCGGACCGTCTCTTCCGCCGGCAGTACGGTATCTCGCCTTCCGAATACCGGCAGGGATGCCGACAGAATTTGCATAGGTCGGAAACTCAGGGAGGGTGTGCCAAAACTAATGGCACACCCTCTTTCCTTTAATAATTGTTGTCTTTAATTGTCGTTAATTGTTGACACACCCTCTTTTGGGTTAACCCTCGAATAAATGATCCAATGTAACTTGCTGATAGATCCCGCCCGAATACATGTTCGTCTTCATTCCGAAAGTGCTTATCATGATGGGAACAACGGCATACCGCGTCCCCGTTTCGCTCATGAACGCGCCGCAACGGTTGCGGATTTTCAGGTCTTCGGTCTTGTCTATCGTGAACTCATTGAGACTGTATTTGATTTCGCAGACATTGACTATCCGGTCGGCTCGTTCTAACAGCAGGTCGATTTGTACACCCTCTTTTCTGCTGCGCCACGAGTAGTACTCTACGCTGATCCCTTCTATTCCCAGCGCACGTTTGATCTGTGGTATATGCGCCATGCACACGCGTTCGAAACTTAATCCGTACCAATTGTTGAGCAGCGGGGAGTTCGTGTGAGTGCTCCAGAAATGTTCATCGGTTACCGGCTTGGTCAGAAAGGAATTATAAAAGATGACGAACATATCGGTCAGTTGGTAGAGCCCTTCGGTTTTCTTGATTTTCTTACCCTTTGTGTAATAATACCGGATGAAATCGCATTTGATGAGGTTGGTCAGGTATTCGGAGAAATGCCCGTTGTCGGTCTGGGAGGTCAGTCTCAATAGTTCCTCCCGTGTGATGCCTTGTTTCTGAGTGGAAAGCGCGCGTATGATATCCATATACGGTGCCGGATCTTTGAATAAAGAGGCAAACAGCCGTTCATACTCGCTCGCCATAGTAGCATCCTTGCTGAAGAACAAACGGTCTATAGCCGATGCAACGCTGTCCGTCGGGTTCAGCATCTCCAGATAGTAAGGGATGCCTCCTAACGCCATATATATCTGCGTAATAGCCAAGCGGTCCCATTGTAAGCCGCGGGAATGGAGCATTTGCTCCGTCTCGCACAGGTTGAAAGGATGCAGATGCATCTCATGCGTAATCCGGTTATGCAATCCGCCGTGGTTGTCAATGATGTTCTTTATCATCCACGAGGTTGCGCTGCCGCATACAACGAGAAAGACTTGTTTATGCTGTTGCGCCCAACTGTTCCAGAAATGCCCCAACGCTTTTACAAACCCCGCATGGGGGGTGTCAAAGCACGGTAATTCGTCGATGAAGATGACGCATCGTTCTCCCTCCCGTAACTTGGCGCTCAGCACGTCCTCCAGCAGAAAGAACGCCTCCATCCATTTGTTGGGCACACGCCCTGTGTAGCCTATGGCACGCAGACCCTTTGTGAAAGCCGCCATCTGCTCACTCTTGTCACCGTCTATCACGCCGGTTATGCAGAACGCAAAACGGGACTCGAAAAACTGATTGACCAGGTATGTTTTACCCACTCTCCGTCTTCCATACAAAGCAACGAACTCGGCTCTTGAAGAGTCGTTATAGGACTGTAACTCCAGCCATTCTTTTCTTCTTCCTATCATACCAATGTAGTTTTGACGCTGCAAAGATAGTACTTTTTTTTGAATTGTGCAAATAAATCGGGCGGAATAGGTGATTTTTTTGCTCAATTCCGCCCGAGTTACGCTCGATAGTGGGCGAAATAGGTGTTTTTTTGCTCAATTCCGCCCGAGTTACGCTCGATAGTGGGCGGAATAGGTGATTTTTTGCTCAATTCCGCCCGAATAGCACTTGCCAATAAATCTTGCTACCTAAAACAAATCATAGTCCTTTCTCATCAGTCTATTTGGGTTCATTACAAATCGGGGCGCTTTCTCTTTTAGTGGCTAAACGAAGGAATGTGCATGAGTGCGGCATAGAAAGCATCCGAATCAAGGTCACTGGCAGCTATCACGCGGGTCTTATAGGAATAGACGGTATTGATGCTGTAGTCCAGAATCTGGGCAATGACCTCGTTGTGGGTGATGCCGAGGCGTATGAGGGCGAAGATACGCAACTGCACATTCAGCAGTTCGCCTTTTTTCAGTATTATTTGTTCTTCCGGTCGTAGGATCGCGTTCATGTCTTTCACGAAAGTAGGATAGAGGCTGAGGAAGATGGTGTCGATCTGGCGGTCTAAAACCAGTCTCTGCTGCCGCGCATCGGCTGCTTTCGGCACAGTCATCAGTTCGCTCCACTTGCGGTTGGCAGCGTTCTGACGTACATCCTGCTGGTATTGCTGTACTGCGGCAATATACTGCGAGCGGGAGGCGAGGAGCGTACCCAGCAACTCTTCCTTCAGTTTGTTCGCCTCCATCAGACTGTTGTTCATTCTGTCAATGGTCTGTTGTGCATCACGGAGGGCGCGGTTTTTACGAATGAGGAAAATCAGTCCTATGATACCGGCAGTAAGCAGTGCCGCTACAAAAGCAAGCAGGATCCATGCTATGCGTTGCTGTCTTTTGAGTTGAAGGAACATCTGTTCCTCAATAATAGGCAGGCTCTGCGCGATACTGATTTGTCTGTGCCGCGCATGGTAGAACCGGGCATCCTCCATGGCGAGCCGTATATACCGGTCTGCCAACTTTGTTTCTCCTGCTTCAAAGAGCAGTTCGGCTATATTCCTCATTGCAACCGTCTCGTAGGTGGAAGAATAAATATCGCAAATAGCCGCCTCGATATAGTAATGCAGCGCGGCTTCATTATTCCCTGTAACGCGGTACAGGTGCGCGAGTGTGCTGGCGGTCATGGCTTGGTAGTGAATAGAAGGCTGCGGAGCGGAGAGCGATTTGAGACACCGCTCGATACTGCGTTTATATTGTCCTTCCCGCAAGTCTCCGACTCCTAAGCAATACCAATACATTGCCGTATCTTCCGGAGTGAGACAGGTGCGGATCATCCGGCTAAAACGAAGGCCTTCCGTATTATAAAAATTGCTGATTTCATCGGAGGTATTGTCCGCCAAATCCCAATAGAGACGGGCGGAGGTGAGGTAATAGGATAGTTGCAAAGCCGAGTCCGTGCTCTCCCAATCCGTAAGGATATCCGCAGCTTCCTTGAACAAGCCTCCGGACAGATACACGAATGCGCGGGATAATTGCACCTCCACCTGTTGCTCCGGAGCCGCTTCCTGCTCCATCATACGCACATAAAACAGGGCGGTATCGTAATTATATGATCTATATTCTTCGTATAAATATCTATAGGTGTCATAGGGGCTCGAACCAGTAGCCGCGACACGGCTCAAACTGTCTATCCGGGCGCGTTTTTTTGCCTCGATGGACGGTCGTTCCGACAGCGCTTTCTCTAATTGCGATAATTCTTCTTTTACGTTGATTTCCAAAGCATTGACGTAGGTGCATAAGAGCGAATACACAACGAACAGGAGGATAATTTTTCTCATGGTAATTGATTTTGAGCGCAAAGGTAAACTTTATTTTTGACATGGCAAAATAAAACGCGAAAAATCTTTATTTTTTTCTTGATTTTATCTGTATTTTTTGCGTGTATGCGCATAAAGCAGTACCTTTGTAGCGGAAATCAACGTAATATCATGAAAAAGATCTTATTCATTGGCTTAGTCAGTATTCTGTTTTTCTCCTGTCAGTCATCTACAGAGGTCAGTTCCCCCGATGGGACACTTATTCTTCGTTTTGCGCAAACGGAAGATGGCGGTATCGGGTATCGTGTTTCGCGTGACAATAATGAAATAATAGCCTTCTCCCCTCTCGGTTTTCTAACAGAGGATCAATCGTTGGGAAACGGTTTCTGCATGGTAGGTACAAAAAAGAAAAAACATTCCTCTGTCTGGGAGACCGTTTGGGGCGAAGAGCGCTTTATCGAAGATCGTCACAATGAATTATTGGTTAGTTTACGACACGAATCCGGTATGCTGATGGATATTGAGTTTCGGGTGTTCGATGACGGGTTCGCTTTCCGGTATCTCTTCCCCGAACAAGAGAAAAAGACGCTGACTATCACCGATGAACTGACCGCTTACAGGTTTACCCAAGACGCGGAGGCATGGTCGATCCCTTGGCGGACGGAGTATTATGAGGGTCTCTGGCAGAAAAGAAACCTCTCCCCGGCCCTCCCCTCAAGGGAGGGGGATGAGCCAACTCAAGACACGCTCTGTTCGCCGGTCACGATTGAGTTTGCGGACGGGATGTACGGTTTTGTGCACGAAGCGGCACTGACGGACTATCCCGCGCAGAATTTATATGTTCGCGAGGGCGCGTTACGCACGTATCTTACCCCGTGGCTCCGAGAGCCAATTAAAAATGAAGAATTAAAAATTAAAAATGAGGTAAAAGCGTATGTAGAGTTGCCGTTTGCTACTCCGTGGCGGTTTGTGGTACTGACTAAGACTCTGCCGGAGTTGGTAGCGAGCCGGATTATGCTGAACCTCAACGAGCCTTGCAAGATAGAAGATACTTCCTGGATCCGACCGATGAAATTCATGGGCATCTGGTGGGGAATGCATATCAAGACGATGACTTGGGAGCAAGGACCGAACCACGGAGCCACGACCGAGAACATGGAGCGGTATATGCGTTTCGCTAAGGAGCACGGTATCGGAGCCGTGCTGGCAGAAGGATGGAACAAAGGGTGGGAGGACTGGAAACACTTCGATTTCACCACGCCTTATGACGATTGGGACATGGAGTACTTGAGCCGTCTGGCGGACAGTCTGGGAGTGCAGATCGTCGGTCATAACGAGACCGGCGGCAATGCGGCGGACTATGAGAAGGATCTGGACGCAATCTATCGCTATCATGAGGCGAACGGTATCCGTGTAATCAAGACGGGCTATGTGGCGCCTATTATCCGCACCGTGGATGGCCTGCAATGGAACAAAGGACAATCCGGCGTGCGCCATTACCGCAAGGTCATTGAGACCGCGGCTAAATATCATATCGCGATCGACAATCATGAGCCGGTTATGCCCACGGGCTTGCAGCGGACTTATCCGAACCTGATGAGCCAGGAGGGCGTGCGAGGACAGGAGTGGAACGCATGGAGCACCGACGGAGGCAGTCCGTGCGAGCATGTGACGGTGCTGCCCTTCACACGCATTATGGCGGGACCCGTGGATTACACGCCGGGCGTGTTCCGGTTCGAGAATTCGATCATTCCTACCACGCGCGTCCATTCGACGCTGATGAACCAACTCGGACTTTTTGTCTGTTTCTATTCGCCGCTCCAGATGGCGTGCGACCTGCCGGAGCATTATATGGAGCATGCTGACGCCTTCCGGTTCATTGAGAATGTGCCCTGCGACTGGGAGCAGTCGATCTTGGTGGACGGCAAAATAGGCGATTTCTGCGTCTTTGCCCGCCAAGAAAGAGGTACAGACAACTGGTATATCGGCGGCATCACGGACGAAGAGACACGCGAAGTGACCATCCCCCTGACTTTCCTCAATAACCCCTCCCCGATTTGTTCTACGGACGGCCACCGGCAGTCCGATCGAGCAGAGCTCTTCACCCGCTCAAGGGAGGGAGAAAAAGTGCCACGCTACACCGCCACTCTTTACCGCGACGCAGAGGATGCCGATTGGGAGACGCGCCCGTACGCGTATAATATAGAGGAACGCGAAGTGACCGCAGATGACACGATCCGTGTCCGCATGGCTCCCGGTGGCGGCTTTGCTATGGAGTTAAAAATCAACCAATAAAATCTATTATGAAACGAAAGATTCTCATCATTCCGCTTCTATGGCTGGCAGCGACGGTATGCGCACAAACGCAGACCTTCCGCGGCGTAGTCACGGATTCCAGCGGTGAGTCGTTGATCGGAGCCTCTGTTCTGGTACAAGGCACGACCAACGGAACGATTACCGATTTTGATGGTAATTATGAAATCACATGTGCCGAAGGAGCCCTTTTGGAATTCTCCTATATGGGCTACAAGTCGCAAACCCTTCCTGCTGCTCAGGACATGCGCGTTACATTAGTGGACGACAGCGAGGAGTTGGAGGAAGTAGTGGTCATCGGTTATGGCAGTTTGAGCAAGAAAGAGGTTAGTTCTTCGATTGTTCAGATAGACAGTCGTCAGTTTGTGAAGGGTCCGATGAACAACCCGATGGAAATGCTGAACGGTAAGGTAGCCGGTCTGACGGTTAACAGCACGTCGGCAGCGGATCCGAATGCTTCATCCTCGTTGCAGATCCGTGGAGCGGGTTCGCTCTCCGGCAGCAACGAACCGCTCTATGTGATAGACGGTATTGCCGGCGGCGACATCCGCAACCTCAGTTCGCAGGACATCGAGTCCATTACGGTGCTCAAAGATGCGGCGTCGGCTGCTATCTACGGTACCCGTGGCGCGAATGGCGTAGTGCTGGTGACGACCAAGAAAGGTTCGTCGGAGCAAGGACGTATAGCAGTAACGTATGATTCTTATTTTGGCGCCAATGTAGCCAAACCGCATATGGAGGTACTGAGTGCGGACGAGTTCCGTCGTTCACGCCGCGGTACGGACTACGGCTATAACACCGACTGGTATTCCGAGATCACCCGTCCGGCAGCGTATGATATCAACCAGTATATTAATATTGCCACGTCTGTGAAGGGAGGCAGTTACTCTGCTTCGCTGAACTACAAGGACGCGAATGGTCTGGATATCGTTTCCGCACGCCGTGAGTATGGCGGACGGTTCGCCATGGAGCAGAGGGTGCTGAAGGACTATCTGACGATCTCCGCTTCTCTGGCAGGGCGCCGCGTCAATGAGACTTGGGGCGATAACGGTCAGGTGGACAATGCGCTGAGCATGAACCCGACTATGCCGGTATATAACGAGGACGGCAGTTATTATCAGCCTACGGGCGTGACCGGTGCGGTGAACCCCGTGACAAGACTCAAAGAGACCACTTCCAACGGTCAGCGTCTCTATCTGTTGGCGAACGTGGGACTGAAACTCAAACTCTATTCTAACGAGAATCACAGCCTCAACACCTCTGTCGCTTACTCGCTGGACTATAACGACCTGAAGGGCAACACCTACGCTTCCGCCAAGTCCAATGAGAGTTACTGGGGCGGCTATAAAGGTCGTGCGAATGTCAATTACCAGAAGAACCAGACCCACCACTTGGATTGGTTGGTCAATTATGATTTCCAGATGGGTGATCACTCTCTCAAGTTCGTGTTCGGAACCTCTTGGGAACGGCATAACTGGGAGCAAGTAGGTGCGGAGAACCGCGATTTCACGTTTGACAACACGCTCTGGCACAGTCTCGGTTCGGGAACATGGCTTCCGGAAGGTCTGGCGTCCATGTGGACGGGCAAAAGCGAGAACTCGCTGTTCGGATTCTTCGGTCGCGTGAATTATAATTGGCATGATATGCTGTTTGTTTCTGCATCTATCCGCCGTGAGGCAAGTACGAAATTCGGCGTCAAGAGCCGTTGGGGTAATTTCCCCTCTGCCTCTATTGCATGGGAGATGTGTTCTGCAGAATTTATGGAGCCGGCCAAGGGGGTATTGAAGAGCCTCAAACCGCGTTTCTCGTACGGTGTGACGGGTCGTGAACCGAGCGACAGTTACCAGTCGCTGGCTACTTATGCCACCCGCTATCAATATTTCATGGATGGCGAATGGGTAGTCGGTTATGCTCCGGACAAGAACGCGAACCCAATCCTGAGTTGGGAGAAGAGCGAGAGTTATAATATCGGTTTGGATTTCAATCTTTGGAACAGGCTGAGAGGTAGTATCGAGTATTATATCCGCCGATCGCCGGATCTGCTGTATAACTACACGGCTCCCCAGCCGCCATATGTGCATCCGTCGATACTCGTGAACGTAGGAACGACCACCAACCGCGGTGTGGAGGTCAGTCTGAACGGCGATATTTTCACCGGTAAGAAATTCAGCTGGAATATGGGTATCAACTATGCCTATGGCCGCACGTACCTGACCAAACTGTCCAATGACGTCTATCAAGCCTCTTATCTGGAACTCTATCAGAAGCCGGGTGTCGGTACTTCGGAGTATTTCTTCCGCGTGGAGGAAGGCGGTGAGATAGGTCAGTTCTATGGTTATCAGTTCGCCGGCATAGACGGCAACGGCAATATGCTGGTGCTGGATAATGAAGGCAATGCGCAGCCGGTGGGTTCGGCAGATGCATCGTGGAAACGCTATATCGGAAACGGCGCGCCGAAGCATACGCTGAGTTGGACCAATAGTTTCGAGTTCTATAATTTCGATCTGTCCATCCTCTTTACGGGTGCTTTCGACTACGATATATTCAATATGCGCAAATACGGCATGGGTCTTTCCGGCAGCGGAAGCGACAATGTGCTTCGCACGGCATACACAACCGAGAAATATGTGAAGACCGGTGGCGGCGTGATCAGCAGCTATTTCTTAGAGGACGGATCGTATTTCAAACTGGATAACATCACTTTGGGTTATACTTTCCGCTGGAAAGAGAAGTTAGTGGACGGTTTGCGTCTGTATCTGACGGCGAAGAATATCGCCACTATGACGCGCTATAGCGGCAATGATCCGTCTATAGTCGCGGTGACAGGTATCACGCCGGGTGTGGATAGTTCGTCTGCCTATCCGACGGCTGCGCAATTATGTTTGGGTGTAACGCTTAATCTGCACTAAGTAAATTGAAAATTGAAAATTGAAAGGTGAAAGGTGAAAATTGAAAGAAAATTCCGAAAAATAATCATTATGAAAACAAACTATAATACCATAAAGCGGTCTTTTGTTCCCTCCCTGGTGGGGAGGGTATGGGTGGGGTTTGCCCTGCTTTGCATGTTTACTGCTTGCGAGATGAACGAGCAGGTGTATGACCGCATAGACGCCACGGTGTATTACCAGAACGAGGCATCCGTAAAAGGCGCTGTAGCGGCTATCTACGGCAACGCCGCAATGAGTTATCTGGAGTATTTCTGGTATCTGAATGAGTTCAGTGCGGACCAGATAGTCTGGCGTGTATGGAACGGCGGTCTATGGGGGTATGACGAGGGCGAAAAGACGGTCCTCTCCACCCACACATGGACAGCGGAGTCGAAGATCATCCGCTCCACATGGGAGACGGCATGGAGCACAATCGGTCTATGCAACACCTTGATCAGCGATCTGAGCAAACTGAATGCCCGCGAGATCGGTATGACGGAGGAGAAACTGGCATCCTATATCGCCGAGGTTCGTACGCTCCGCGCGTGGGCTTATTATAACTGTTTCGAACTATGGGGCGGAGCTATCCCTCTCTATACCGAGGATGACGGTACGATCCCGGGGTCGGCGGACGAAGATTTCCAGCAGGGGTGCCTGAAGGTGTATGATTTTATCTGCACGGAGCTGGACGATACGTACGCTGCGTTGCCCAAAGAGGACGGCTCGAATGCCACCCGCAACCGCATGAACCAGGCGGTGAACAGGATGATCAAGATGCGTATGCTGCTGAACAGCGAGGTGTTCACCGGCACCGCCCGTTTCGACGAGTGCGCTACGCTCGCTCAGGAGTTGATCAACGGCACCTACGGCGTTTACGGTCTGGCGACCGACTACCGCGACATCTATCATGTGACGAACACCACTTGCCCCGAGGTAGTGATGGCGTTTGCCATGGAGAACGGTCAGTTGAATGCCGGCTGGATGCGCGATATGCCTTTCTTGGCATACACCTATTCGGATTATTTCAATTTCTCTTCTACCCAGAGCGCATGGAACTGCTGTTGCCTTGCGCCGAGTTATGACAATTCGGGTACCGTTAACTCTACGCTCGGTTATTCGGAGGGTGCCAAGTGTTTCTTGGATCCGCCCTACAACGACCGTCTGGGTGCTGTCTATGAGCGGTTCAACGACAAGGACATCCGCAAGGGTAACTACACATGGGAGAACGGCAATTATAGCGGTATCTTCCTGCGTGGTCTGATGAAAGCCAATTGGGGCACGGGCGAAGTGCTGAAGGCGGACGCGGATCGCGACGGTATGGATCTGTACTATGCCGACCAGATAGGTCAGTTCCCCGGTGCTACGACTATAGGGCGCACGCTCGAACCCGTCATGTCACCCCGCTGGGGAGAGACGAACTCCGGTGTCAGACTCGTGCGCTATCCGATTTATCCGGAGAGCGAAGGAAAAGATTTCCAGGACATCGACGATGTAGAGTTCCGCTGGGCGGAGGTCTATTATACGCTGGCGGAATGTAAGTTGCGTGCGGGAGATGCAGCCGGAGCGGAGAACCTCGTGCTGCAGGTACGCGGCCGCTATTTCCAAAATGCAGGTGATGCCAAGAACTACGGGCGTTTCACAGCGGTGGACGAAGCGTGGATGCTGGATCAATGGGGTCAGGAG
>CALEPS010000064.1 GCA_937910305.1 uncultured Bacteroidales bacterium
CTGACAGACCGATTTACCATCCGCATGGTGTAATTCGGTCCGTATTCTGTCAGCGAAGCGGTCCGTATTCTGTCAGCGTTAGCGGTCCGTATTCTGTCAGCGAAGCGGTCTCAAATCCCCATTAGCCTATAGGCTAAGTACCCTGCATAGACGATCAGCAGCAAAGCTCCCGCCCATCGCGGGAGTTTGTTGTCTTTGTCGATCTTGAGGGTCAGCCACACGATGAAACTTCCCAAAGCTGCCATCAGGGCATCCAGTTCGATACCTTTATATGCAGGGAGCGGACGGATCACAGCACTGGTGCCGAGCACGAAGAAGACATTGAAGATGTTGCTGCCGATGACGTTGCCCATGGCTATGTCGCTGTTCTTCTTGAATGCCGCCATGACGGATGTAGCCAGTTCCGGCAGGGACGTACCGAGTGCCACGATCGTCAGACCGATGATAGCTTCGCTTACGCCCATCCGTGTGGCGATATCTACTGCGCTGTCCACAATCAGTTCGCCGCCGATAGTTAATCCTGCGAAACCACAGAGGATGAGCGCGATGGCTTTGCCGACCGACATCTCTTTGACATTCACTTCTTCCTCTTTGCTGTGCTCTTGCGCTTTCGCGTTGCGGAAAGTAATAAAAAGGAAGACGCAGAAGGCAACGAGCAGAATAATACCGCTGAGTCGGTCAATTCCCGGGAATTCTTTGTCCCAGAAATGCGGCGGAGTAACAAACACATAGATGAACGCGCCGGCTAAGATAGACATGGGTATGTCAAAATTGCGCGTGCTGCGGTGCGTAGCGATCGGATAGACCAGCGCGGTCAGACCCAGGATCACAAAGGTGTTGATGATATTCGATCCTAATATATTGGTGATCGCCAGTTCGGTTGTGCCGTGTCCTACGGACACCATGTTCACCACGAACTCCGGCATCGAAGTACCGAACGCCACTACGGTCAGACCGATCACCAGATCGCTGATACCGAACCGTTTGGCGACAGCCGAAGCACCGTCCACCAGCCAGTCAGCACCTTTCACCAAAACGATGAAACCGACGATAATAAAGATTATCGCCACCCACCAGCCATAAGAAAGTAAACTCTCTATCATATTTTTAAAGATTTTAGACCGTTCGCTTTGCTCTCTGACAGAGTACAGATCGTTCGCTTTGCTCTCTGACAGAGTACAGATCGTTCGCTTTGCTCACTGACAGACCGATTTACCATCCGCATGGTGTAATTTGGTCGCCCACTTGGCGTCTGTCAGCGAAGCGGTCCGTATTCTGTCAGCGAAGCGGTCTATTTACACATTAAACAAAAAATGCATGATGTCGCCGTCCTGTACGAGGTAGTCTTTTCCTTCGATGCCCAGTTTGCCGGCAGCGCGGCATTGGGCTTCGCCTCCGAGAGCGACAAAATCATCGTATTTGATAACCTCAGCGCGAATGAATCCGCGTTCGAAGTCCGTATGGATCACGCCTGCGCACTGCGGCGCTTTCATACCCTCGCGGAAAGTCCAAGCGCGCACTTCGTCCGAACCGGCAGTAAGGAACGTACGGAGCTTGAGGAGCGCATAAGCGGCTTTGATAAGCCGGTTCACGCCGGACTCCTGCAGTCCGATCTCTTCGAGGAACATCTGCCGCTCCTCGTAACTCTCCAGTTCGGCTATCTCGCTTTCTATCTTCGCAGCCAGGACAAGCACCTGTGCGTCTTCGTCTTTGACCGCTTCGCGCACCTGCTCTACATACTCGTTGCCGGTCACTGCCGACCCCTCATCCACGTTGCAGACATACATGACGGGTTTGTTGGTGAGGAGAAAAAGGTCTTTGGCAGCCGCCTCCTGCTCTTTGTTCTCTAACTCCACGGTGCGTGCGTTCTTGCCCTGAGAGAGCGCCTCGCGGTATTTGACGAGCACTTCCAGTTGCAGCTTGGCGAACTTGTCACCGCCGGCTTTGGCTGCTTTCTCGCATTTCTGGATGCGGCTCTCGACGGTCTCCAGGTCTTTGAGTTGCAGTTCGGCATCAATGATCTCTTTGTCCCGCACGGGGTCCACGCTTCCGTCCACATGCACGACGTTCTCGTCGTCGAAGCAGCGCAGCACATGGATGATAGCGTCCGTCTCGCGGATGTTAGCGAGGAACTTGTTTCCCAGTCCTTCGCCCTTGCTGGCACCCTTGACCAGACCGGCTATATCGACAATCTCCACGGTGGTAGGAATCACGCCGCGTTCGGGGTGACATATCTCTCCGAGTTTGATAAGCCTCTCGTCCGGCACGGTGATCACGCCCACGTTCGGCTCGATGGTACAGAACGGGAAATTGGCACTCTGAGCCTTTGCGTTACTCAAACAGTTGAAGAGGGTACTCTTGCCTACATTAGGCAAACCCACTATTCCACATTGTAAACTCATGCTATTTTACGATTTATTCATTTACCATTTGTCCATTTGGGGTGCAAAGGTACAACTTTTTTTGCATATATGCAAATGTACACGCTTTTTTTCTGTAATAAAGAGTTTTTTGAAATGTCAAATAAGCACTTAGCCAACAAAATATAAATAAATTGATTTTATTTGCCTGATTTCTTGCGTATGTCAATATTTTTTTGTACCTTTGTACCGGATTTGAGATAATTCCAGATCCGCCAAACTTGGCGGATGCGGCAAGTCCTTTTCCTCTCTTTTTTGTGCCGGTGACGTACCGGAAATATCCCCCTAATCACCCCTTAATCACCCCCTAATCACCCCCTTATCACCCCCTTTTGGGTCTGTTTTGGGTCTGTTTTTGGTAGGGGCGTTGTGCGGATGCGCCGTACACGGAGAGACGATGCGACGTACACGGAGAGACGGATGCGACGTACACGGAGATAACAAAGGTGCACGGTGAGCGGGCGATGGCATCGCCCTGAAATGGACATAGAGGACGGCAGAGCCGTGTCCAAATACAATTTGGACGTAATAGACAAAAGGAAAGATGCAGGTGACATAATAGACAAAAGGAAAGATGCAGATGACGTAATAGACGAAAGGAAAGATGCAGATGGCACAGCAGACGCAAGGAGACGAAGGAGAAGATGCAGATGGCGCAACAGACGGAGAAAAGAGGAAAATGAAAGGAGGAAAATGCACGATGTTTTTAAAATATTAAAAAAAACGCGCGCATGCTTGCGTATGTCAAAAAAAAGTAGTAACTTTGCAGCGCAATTTATCGGTTACCGGTTATCGGTTATGGGTTACGGGTGACGGGTTATGGGGCACCGGTTATGGGTTACGGGTTACCGGTTACCGGGTACAGGGTATGAAATAACAAATTAAAATCATTTAATACTTAAAACTATGGCAAAAAAAGCATTGAACAAGTGGACCGCTCCGAAGAGCGTGGCTCCCGAGAAGATCATTCAGTTTGGTGAAGGTAACTTCCTCCGCGCTTTCGTGGACTGGATTGTTTGGAACATGAACGCAAAGACGAACTTCAACGGTTCCGTAGCCGTTGTACAGCCGATCGAGAAAGGTATGGTAGAGTGGCTCAACGGTCAGGACTGTCTCTATCACGTGAACCTCCAGGGACGTCTGGACGGTAAGGCTGTGAACAGTCTGGAGCGTATCGACGTCATCAGCCGCGCGCTGAATCCGTACACCCAGAACTGGGCATTCATGGCGCTCGCAGAGCAGCCGGAGATCCGTTTCGTCATCTCCAACACCACCGAGGCAGGTATCACTTTCGATGACAGCTGCAAGTTTACCGACGCTCCGGCTTCTTCTTATCCGGGCAAACTGGTGCAGCTGCTCTTCCGCCGCTATAAGACGTTCAACGGCGATCCGACCAAGGGCCTTATCTTCATGCCGTGCGAGCTGATCTTCCTCAACGGACACCACCTCAAAGACTGCATCCGCAAGTATATCGAGCTGTGGAAAGACGATTTCGGAGCAGACTACGCAGGCTTCAAAGAGTGGTTTGAGAAATACAACTACGTCTGCGCTACCCTCGTGGACCGCATCGTACCGGGCTTCCCGCGCAAGGACATCGCCGAGATCCAGGAGAAAGTGGGTTACAACGACAACCTCGTTGTACAGGCTGAGATCTTCCACCTCTGGGTAATCGAGAAACCGGAGAACATGTCTATCGCCGAACTGGAGGCTGAGTTCCCGGCTAACAAAGCCGGTCTGAACGTGCTCATCGCGGAGAGCGAGAAACCGTATCACGAGCGCAAAGTGACGCTGCTCAACGGCCCGCACACCGTTCTTTCGCCTGTTTCCTACCTCTCCGGCGTGAACATCGTCCGCGACGCTTGCAACCACGACGTACTCGGCAAATACATCCACATGGTGATGTTCGACGAACTGCTGGAGACGCTGAACCTGCCGAAGGAGGAACTGAAGGCTTACGGCGAGAGCGTGCTGGAGCGTTTCAACAACCCGTATGTGGATCACCAGGTAACCTCGATCATGCTCAACTCGTTCCCGAAATTCGAAACGCGCGACCTGCCGGGTCTGAAGGTTTATCTGGAGCGCAAGGGCGAGCTGCCGAAGGGGCTTGTTCTCGGTCTGGCGGCTATCATCGAGTACTACAAAGGCGGCACCCGCGAGGACGGAGCTCCGATCCAGCCGAACGACGCACAGGAGATCATGGACCTCTTGAAAGAACTCTGGGCTACCGGCGACACCCGCAAGGTGGCGGAAGGCGTGCTCGGCGCAACCGACATCATCTGGAAAGAGTCCAAAGAGGACCTCAACAAGATCCCGGGTCTCACCGACATGGTAGAGCTGTACCTCAACTCGATCGAGTCTATCGGTATGCTCAAGACCGTTCAGCTCATGCTCGCTGCCGACAAGGTGGATGACGTGATTGCAAAGATCAAAAGTTTGTTCTAATTAGACCGGCTTCGCCTGACAGACGCCAAGTGGGCGACCGCTAACGCTGACAGAATACGGACCGAATTACACCATGCGGATGGTAAATCGGTCTGTCAG
>CALEPS010000065.1 GCA_937910305.1 uncultured Bacteroidales bacterium
AGGCGCAGTACTTCTCCTTCGGTACCAACGACCTGACCCAGATGACCTTCGGTTACAGCCGCGACGACATCGCTTCGTTCCTGCCGGCTTATTTGGAGAAGAAGATTCTGAAAGTCGATCCGTTCCAGGTTCTCGACCAGAACGGTGTAGGTCAGTTGATCAAGATGGCGGTAGAAAAAGGTCGTGCCGTTCGTCCGGGACTCCGTACAGGTATCTGTGGTGAACACGGCGGCGAGCCTTCGTCCGTTAAGTTCTGTGCCCGCGTCGGCATGAACTACGCATCCTGCAGCCCGTTCCGCGTACCTATCGCTCGTCTGGCAGCAGCTCAGGCAGCCGTAGAAGACGAAGCGTAAAACCTCTCCCCTGCCCTCTCCTCAAGAGAGGGAGTAAGGATAACAACAACGCACTCTCATTCGGGAGTGCGTTGATTTTTTAGTCGTGTCTCACACATGTTTACGAGATATACCTGACGATAAAGATTTATTTAAAAATCAATCTATCAGCCAAAAGAGCGAAATATTCATTGGACCAGATGTCTAATTCAGAAGGATTGTTGACAAACGGAAGCACATCCTCTTTCACTTGATTGATATTGGCGTTTGCCAGTCTGTCACGGAGCAAATGTATGAACTCTTCTTGCGTGACTTCTTGCCCGTTAAATTCCCGGATTCGTTCTTGCAAATGGGCAAAGTGAAGAGGGATATTATGCCGTATATACCATTCAAAATCATACCAATCGCGGCCTTTAATGCGGGTCTTCCAATTACGGAAAACCAAGGCATGCATCTTTCCTGCAAAGAGATCCGGCAAGGTTAAACAACGAATCATCACCGAATACGGTTGCATCATTAGTTTCTGCTCCGTGTCAAAGAGCAAAGGAGGATTCGTGTCCAACTCAATCTTCACTTTGATAGTTTTTTCTGTTTGGAAAGCGATGTCATAGGCAGTCGTATCTTCCTTGAGAAATGCCGACTCAACCCGACCGAAATGTAGTTTCTCTTTCTTGGTAATCACAACATCCTTTCCTGTGAGCGCAAACACTTCACGGATGGGGTGAAAATAATTCTCCAAATGTATAGCAGGATTCTTCTCCACTAACGTAAAATCCATGTCCTCGGAAAAACGCGGAAGACCATGAAAAATACGCAAACATGTACCTCCATAGAATGCAGCATGCTCAAAAAAACCGCCTTTTTGCAAGCCGGCAAGCACAATCTGTTGCATTACTTGGTGTTGCGCATTAGTCTTTTGTGTGACATTTTGCGGATTGTACGCCGCTACCATTTCATCAAAGATGGTCATCGTTGGCATAGTTTGATTAGATTTTGTATGATGGTTTGCTTGGAAGCCACTTCGCCACAAGCCTGCAAAAGAGGTATTTTCATCTGCGGAAGTGCATCCATGTCAAAACGCAAATCTTCTGCCAAGAATTGCTCCAAGCCGATGAGTGAAGCAGGTACTTGTCTGGTAAAAAGAATCGTATCCACCAAAGCCTTCTCCTGTGTCGCTATCAAATAGGAACTATTCCCTTCCGTACGCGATGTAATACCCAATGCAAAATACGCACGGTTGACAGAATGGTAAGAAAAGATTCCCAACTCATTCTCAAACTTACGCGCGTGGCAAGTGGTTATATTCGTAATCGTCCGAACATATTCGGGGATGAGTCCGTACTCGCGCAAGGCAAACTGAAGCGAAACATAGCTGGGTGAATACAAGTGATTAGCAATGAGCCCTATGCACGGCTTTGTTTGTGTCAATTGTGGTGAGATAATATATAAGCCGCGCTTTAAGGGAAGAAGATAACCTTGCTTCATCCACAACGCGATTTTTGCGTTGGGATTACTATATTCACGTAGCAAGGACTTCAGTACATCCGTAGAAACAGGGATATTTCCCAAAGGCCGTAATATGTCTAATTCCGAAATCACGGTGCAAAGGTACAACTTTTTTTTGAATCCCGCAAGAGAAATTAGTATTTTGCGTACAGAAAATGCATTTTATTTATATTTTTTATTCCTGAAACTGCCATTATACCTATAAACAAACTCCTTTTTGAATGATCATTTATTGCCGATTATTATAATCTTGCCCCCGCAATATGTAAATAATGTCTTTAAATTGTGTCAATATACATATTAGAACAGGACCATCACGGGACCATGTTCCGAGAACGATATAAGAAAACTACAATCAGAACAAAAGCAGCGTATATTAGGCAACCTCTCAAAAGTTTCCGATTATTAAGATTAGAACGTATTTTTCACCTCGTCTACAGAACAGCACATATCCAAACATATAAAAACATAAACCTACGAAGCGGTCAATCAGCTACTCTCAAGCCGGTTGATATTATTCCATATGTAGTACAAAAAACGAATAAACATAGCACTGATTGAAGATTTTTACATAAAAATTGATACTCTGACTGAAGATTTTTACGTTTTTTCTTGTTTGTCTCAGAAAAAAGTAGTACCTTTGCTGCGGATTTGTTTCCATAACGCACTGATTTTGGTGCATTACAGAAATTATTAGCACATTATGACCTATAATTCGTTTTATAATCAGTGGCATCATTTGGTTTGTTTTTCTACAGCACAAGTGAAAGCAATACACCCGGACTTTCCGCGTGGAAATTATCTGCGGTGGCAAAAAGCGGGCTACATTGTTCCCTTGCGACAGGGATGGTATGCCTTTGCGGATTACGTGAACAAGCCGGATTACGCACGCTATATTGCATCAAAGATATATACCCCATCCTATATCAGTCTGCATACTGCTTTGTCGTTCTATGGCATTATTCCCGAAGCAGTGGTAGCCGTTACAAGTATTACCACGCGCAAAACAGCGCAGTTTGAGAATGTCTTTGCTTCCTATAGTTATCAGACCATCAAGCCAAGTCTTTTCTGGGGCTATGAACCAAAGCAACTATCCGACGGCAAGACCTTTATGTTAGCCACTCCGGAGAAGGCACTTATCGATTTGCTTTATCTCTATCCGCAGTATTCAACGGAAGAAGAAATGCGCGAATTGCGTCTGGACGAAGATTTCATGCAATACGAGTTAGACAAGGAACGGCTTGCAGAATACACCAGCCGCATCGGAAGCCCGATACTAACCAAGCGGGTAAAACTCATGCTCAAAACATACGAAATATGATTGACTTAACATACATACGCGGTTTCTATCCGCCACAGATTGCCAACAATGCCAACTTCCAAAAGCATTTGCTCAAGGAGTATATTGAGTGTCTGGCAATGGAATGGATTTCTCAGTCGGCTTGGTCGGACAAGTTAGCTTTCATCGGCGGTACGAACCTACGGCTGATACACGGCATTGACCGTTTCTCTGAAGATTTGGATTTTGATTGCAAGAACCTTAGCCCAGAGGATTTTATCCAAATGACGGACGGTCTTATGCGCTATCTGACGCTTCAAGGTCTGAGAGTTGAGCCGCGTGATAAAGAGAATCCGAACCTGACTGCCTTCCGCAGGAATGTATATTTCTCGGAACTACTCTTCTCGCTCCAATTAACGGGGCATCGGGAGGAGCGGTTTTTGATGAAGATAGAGGCGCAAGACCAAGACATTGTTTATCCGCGAGAGATGGCGACAATCAGCCGTTTAGGCTTCTATTTTCCCGTTCCTGTTCCTCCTGTGAGCATTCTTCTTTCAATGAAACTATCGGCTCTTTTGACCCGTCAAAAGGGGCGTGACTTTTACGATGTCCTTTTTTTATGGCAACGCACAAAACCGGACTACGAATTCTTGAAACAACGCCACAAAATAGAGAACAAGGAACAACTATTGGTACAACTGCAAGAAACCGTCACTCATACAGATCTAAAGACCAAGCAGCGTGATTTTGAGCACCTTCTCTTTGAGCCTCGCAAAAGCGAACAGATACTCCATTTCATGGAAATTCTAACATCCACTTTGTAAGGATAACACAACGCACTCTCATTCGGGAGTGCGTTGTTGGTTTTGTGTACGTTATTGCAGATTATTAAGATTTTGGTAAATAAGGGGCACAACCGAGCGATGACCGAGACAAGACCGAGAGAGAACCGACTCGAAAATCGCCCTATTTTGCCCTGAAAAATGTACTATTATTAAGATCTCAGCGTGTTGTTCACTCTCGCCAAATCGAAGCAGTCAAAATACGATATTACGGCTTAAGGAGATTTATGGGAATTACATACACTCCATCCGGACGTAGATACGCATACGAACCTACGCCAATAACCACCATTTTGAATGCCGGTGCTTTCATCCGGTTCGTGTCTATGTTAGATGCTAACTTATTCAGAGTGGCAGCCCCTGCTTCTATGTTATCCGTTCCACCAAGCTTGACTTCAATCAATCCATATGAACCATCCCTGCGGTGCAGAACGGCGTCACATTCCAGCCCGTTGGCATCGCGGTAATGGTATATTTTCCCGTTCAGTGCATCAGCATACACACGCAAGTCACGAACCACCAGATTTTCGAACAGCAGTCCGAACGTCTGCAAATCGTTGATCAGGTCATTCGGTCCGATACCCAAAGCTACTGCTGCGATACTCGGATCTACAAAATAACGGGTATCAGAGGTGCGTATAGCAGTCTTGCTTCTGAGGTTAGGGTTCCATGCCTCGCTGTCTTCAATCACAAATATCTTGCGTAACGCATCCGCATAATCAATAACCGTGTCTTCGTTGAGCGTTTGACTGTCGTGCTGCAACATATCCGCGCGTAAAGTACGGTAAGGTGTCTGTGATGCGATATTACGTGCATACGAACGCAATAACATCCGTGCACGTTCCGGGCTGCGTTTAACATCATCCACGCGCCGTATGTCTGTATTCGTCACCGCTTCATAATAGTCAATGGCTTGGTCTAAAGCCAAATCACCGGACAGCAAAGTAGCTTGCGGCCATCCGCCCCGGCATGTCAAAAATGCTAACTGGTTCAGGTCGTTT
>CALEPS010000066.1 GCA_937910305.1 uncultured Bacteroidales bacterium
TTTACCATTTATTCATTTACCATTTATTCATTTACCATTTATTCATTTACCATTTATTCATTTACCATTTGGTCATTTATTTGGTCGTTTCGTTTGCCTGCAAACAGGTCGTAACGGTTAAACTGGCAGTCCAGTTCTCCGTTTAGGAGACGGTATTTCTTCGAAGGCTTGAGTCCGATGCATTTCATTGCCGCAGCATTGGAGGAAATGATCCATGCCGTAGCACCGGTAAATTGGTGTTTGAGCGCCGTGCCTATTTTAGCATAGAGTTCCTCCATGTCCTTGTTGGACGCCAGGCGTTCTCCATAGGGAGGGTTGAGCATCACGAGCATCTTGCCATTTACCATTTGGTCATTTACCATTTGGGCATTTATTTGGTCATTTACCATTTTGATCTCCTCCATGCGGATCTGCCGGAGGTCGATATCCTTCTGCACACCGGCGGATTTGACATTCTTCGCGGCCTGCTGTATGGCATAGAAAGAAGCGTCGGAGCCGTATATATGATGGTTGAAATCGCGTTCAGCGGAGTCGTCATTGTAAACATCGTTCCATAGCTCTGCGTCGAAATCCTTCCATTTCTCAAAGGCGAAGGACTGTCGGAATACTCCGGGGGCTATGTTACGCGCTATGAGTGCGGCTTCGATCAGTAGGGTACCCGATCCGCACATCGGGTCGTAGAAATCCGACTGCCCTTTCCATCCCGCCATGAGGAGCATCCCCGCCGCCAGCACTTCGTTGATAGGTGCTTCCGTAGTAGCGACGCGGTAGCCGCGCTTATGGAGGCTCTCTCCGGAGCTGTCGAGCGAGACCGTCACCTGCTCGTTCGCTATATGGACATTGACCAGCAGGTCCGGTTCGCGTGTGCTCACATTAGGACGCTTGCCTGTTTTCCGGTTCCAATAGTCGGCAATAGCGTCTTTGACGCGGTAGGTGACGAAAAGGCTGTTTCGGAAGGTCTCGCTATAGACCGTAGCGTCTATGGCGAAGGAGGTGTCCTCCGTCATGTAGCGGCTCCAGTCCAGACGTTTCAGTTGCTCGTAGAGCCCGTCTGTATTTTTTGTTTTGAAGGAGATAACCGGCACCAAGACGCGCAAGGCGGTACGCAGACAGAGGTTAGCGCGATAAAGCAGAGCCTTATCCCCTTTAAAAGAAACGGCTCGTCTTTCGATGAGCACGTCGTTTGCGCCGAGTTCTATCAGTTCTTGCGCTAATACTTCCTCCAATCCCTTGAAGGTCTTGGCGAGCATAGAAAATTCTTTCATCATCAGCTAATTATTCCCGGGATTCGGACGCCGCCTTGCTTCGCAATTCCCCCGAGCGGAAAGAGAGGGATTCGAACCCCCGGTACCTTTCAGTACTTCGGTTTTCAAGACCGACGCAATAGACCACTCTGCCATCTTTCCAAAAGCGGGTGCAAAGGTACTACAAAATTCGCACATACGCAAATTTTTTAGCACTTTTTTTCACTTTCCGCCTTATTTTTTGAGTTGGAAGGGGAAGGAGCCGATGAGGTTTCCCTCGCAGAAGAAATCGACGGTATAGAATCCTTTCTCTATCTCCGGGTCTTCTCCCAGAGGGCAATAGCATGTGCCGGTGTATGCTTCGCCGGAGTACTCAATCTGCTGCATCATGGAATAAGGCACCTCTCCGCTCTCGAAGGGGAACAGTTTGTTCTCTTCCTCCCCTATCAGAACTCCGGCGGGCGTGATGACGCGTGCGTAGAGGTCTTTGATTCCGGGTGTGCATGTGATGTTCTTGGCAATCACGAAATCGAACTGCAGTTTGCGCACATGGCTCACCATCCGTGTCTTTTTGTCCTTCTTGTTGAGCATGGTAAGGTTGCATGAAGTCATCTCCAGCATGGCGGCGCGCGTGACCGTCTCCGTCAGTTCGGTGTTCGCCTGGGTCAGTTCCTCGTTGCGTGTACGGACCAGTTGGTTCTCCTCTTTCACTTGTCGGTTTTCCATGGTCAGACGTGCGTTGGTAGCATTAAGCGAATCGATCTGTCGCACATAGTCCTTCATCACCGCACGGACGGTAGCCAACTCTTTTTTCAGTTCGGAGATACGCCGTGCGTTGGAGGCTTTGGTCTGGCGCAGTTCCTCCAGCAGATCCTGCACGCGTTGCTGCTCACGGCTCAGGAGATCCTGCAGACTATCGTTGCGGATGTCCATCTGCTGATAGCCGTCAAACTGGATAGCCAGATCCTCGTACTCGTTCTCCAACTCTTCTTTCTCGATGGTCATTTGCTCTACCATCTCGTTCAGTTCCTGACGCTGGTTCAGGAACAGATATGCCAATACTGCCACTAACACAAGCAGGACGGCAAAAACGATATAAACTATACTCTTTTTCATTTACCATTTAGTCATTTACCATTTGGTCATTTACCATTTACTATTTGGTCATTTACCATTTAGAGGAAGGGGATGGCTTTCTCCAGTTGGTTGGAGCGGCTGCCTTTGAGCAAGACCGTGTATCCGCTGAGTGGTTCGCGTTGGAGGTATTCGCAGAGCGCCTCCACGTTCTCAAAGACGGGATAAGGCGCGGTGGTGTCTTTGTATTCGTTACCCACCAGCAGCACTTTGTCCGCCTTGCGCTCCAGCAGCATGTTCACTATGTTCTGGTGCTCCGTATGGCTGTATTCGCCCAGTTCTCGCATGGCACCGAGGATATAACAGACCGCCTTCGGCTGACAGACCGCTTCCAGGTGTGACCCAGACCGTTCCACTGACAGACCGCTTGCTTTGCAAGCTGACAGACAGAAAGCATTGATCGCCGCAGTCATGGAGGTTGGGTTGGCGTTATAGGCATCCACCACGAGTGTATTCCGCTCTGTCTGCATCAGCTGTGAGCGGTTGTTGGACGGTATATAAGCACGTATGGCGGCTAAGGCATCCTCTTCGCTCACGCCGAAATAGCCTCCTACAGCTATCGCCGCGGAGATATTCTCTGCGTTGTAGCCGCCAACCAGATGCGTTCCTTCCGGCATAGAGCCCGTATGGTATAAGACCGGCTTTGCCTGACAGACCGTTTCACTGACAGACCGTTCCACTGACAGACCGCTTGCCTTGCAAGCTGACAGATACATCTTCTCCAGATAGGGGTTGTCGGCGTTTCGGAAGATAGTACCGTTATGCGCAAGGAGGAAGTCGTACAGTTCGGCTTTGGTGCGCATCACTCCTTCGAACGAGCCAAATCCCTGCAGGTGCGCTTTGCCTACGTTGGTGATCAGTCCGTAGTCCGGTTCGGCTATCTCCACCAGTTCCTTGATATCCCCCGGATGTGAGGCACCCATCTCGACTATCGCCATCTCGTGTGCGCGTGTGATGCTCAGCAAGGTGAGCGGCACGCCGAGCTGGTTGTTGAGGTTGCCTTGGGTATAATAGAGGTTATACCGCGTGCTTAATACGGCGGCGCAGAGTTCTTTGGTAGTCGTTTTGCCGTTGGTTCCGGTGATGCCGAGTACCGGCAGTCCCAGTTCTCGTCTCCAGGCGCGGGCGAGGTCCTGTAGCTCTGCGAGGGCGTTCTCGCCGGAGATGATATACTCCGCACCCGCCTGCCGCGCCTGCTCCACGAAGTCATTGCCGTCGAAATGCTCACCCTTCAGCGCCACGAAGATACATCCGGGCACCACTTTGCGGCTGTCTGTTGTGACATTCAGCGAGTCCTTCCCCCTAAGATAATTTTCATATTTTCTCATTTTCGCATTGATGCATTTATGCGCATTTTCTAATTTTGGCACAAAATTACAACAAAAATCGGACATATGCAAATAAAAAGAGAAAAATCGCCCCGAAGGACGATTTTCTCAGTCGGAAGATTAGGGTACTAGACGACCAGACGACCAGGCTGCTAGGTTATTTTACTTTTGCGCCCTGGGCGTTGTAGAGGGTGCCATCGGGACGGATGATATAGAGGTTTCCGTCGAGGAGCAGTTTGCAACCCCTCTCCGACTCTCCCCACGAGAGAGAGGGAGCGTTTTCGATGCCCTGCCCTTTGGATTTCTCGAAGAGGGCGGTGACGGTCATGTCGGCGATGATATGGTTGAACTCGCGGTCCCAACCCTTGAAGGTATATCCTTCGCGTGTGGGGTCAGCGGGTGCCGTAGCGGCTTTTCCGTACTCCACCTGCTGTTCGGCAAGGAAGGAGTGGTCCCAGTTCTGGAAGACGACAAGGTACTTACGCGGCGAGGGCGTAAAGACCGCTTCGTAGGTAGCGTCCGCCACGGCAGGTACGATAGCCGGTGTCCAATGGGAGAAGGTATAGACATACTGCTCCGTAGCCGGTTTGCCCTGGTCCTCAACAGACTGGTAGGCAGCGGGCATGGCGCCGTATGCGACCTGTTCGCTCATGATCTTAACGCCGTCGATGGTGTAGGTGATGGTAAAGACACTGACATCGAAGAGTGCGGTGACGGTCATGTCACTCTTGACGGAAGAGATATCTTCGCTCCAGCCGATGAAGGTGTATCCGGTGCGGGTAGCTATCACGCCTTGCGCCGCCTCTCCGTCGTTGACCTGCTCCGTACCGAGGGGCGAGTTATCCCAGTTGAGGTAGGTGACGGTCCAAGTCTTGCTGTCCTCGCCATAGACCGCAGTGATGTCTTTGTCGTTTGTGATAGTGGTATATGCGCCATCCCATCCTACGAAATGGTAACCTGCCACTTCTGGAGCGACAGGCGGAACGGCGTTCTCGCCCTCTTTGACCTCCTGGGTGGATAAGATATTACCGTCCTTGTCAAAGAAGATGACGGTGTAGGTAGGTGCATCGGGTATATCTTCCCATTTGGCAGTGAAGCCGATGTAGGAGTCACCGGTAGCAGGCACGTTTAGGTACGCGTCGTCAGCATAGTCTCCCCATGCTTCCCATCCAATGAAGAGGGTCTGCTGTCCGTTAGCCGGGTCGGCGGGTATGTTTTGGATAGCCCCTCCGCAGTTGACCACTTCGGCATAGTAGGCATTGCCTTTGTATCCCACGCCCTGTGAAGTGAAGTCATACTTGGTGATCGGTGCAGCGCCATCGAAGACCACCGCCACCTTGGCAACATCGACGTTGAGTGTCTCTTTCTCTCCCGGCGCGATGACATATGCGTTTCCTTCCTCGTCCAGTCCGTCCTCGAGAGCATACATAGACTGCGGTTTATTCACGCGTGCGAAATTCATGCAAGCACCCGCACCTCCGTTGAGGCGGTAGATACGTATTGTATCCTGATAGCGCGCCGGGATCAGGATATTCTCCGCTCCCAGCGCAATATCATGCGCCGTATTCTCCACCATCAGCGTCTCGTAGATGCCTCCGTCGTCAATGAGCGAGTTGATATACAGCGGATAATAGACATCGTATTCATATACTTCGGAGTAGATACTCTCGCCTCCGCAGTTGACCATGAAACGGAACGCGAATCCTTGCTCCAGATACTGCTCGTTGTAGTAGTTATAGAAGACGGGAACTGTCTTTGTGAACTCTTTGGCTTTGCCCGCCGCCACATCCGCATCGGTGAACTCTCCTACCTGTGTAGAGCCGTTCCAGTCCCATTCGCCCTGCGCATTGCGTCGCGCGGTCTGATAATAGAGTCTGGAAGCAGAGGGAGTAGCAAGTGAAGCCCAGAAAGTGATGCTGTCTCCCATCATAGCGCGTGTCTCGCTGTCTGCAAATCCGTCCGCGGGATAGAGTTTGTTGGTATGCGCAATCTGCGCGGCGTCGAAGGAGTAATTGCCCGCCATGGTGTAGCGCGCATAGATATTCAGGTTGCGGTGTACGTTAGTGAAATCCGCGGACCAGTGGTCGAAGATGAGGTTCTGCATGGTAGGTTCGGCAGGCGCGGTAGCGTCACCGCCGCAGACTACTTTTTCGGTTTTCAGGAGCGTCAGGTCCGAGTTCCAGAACTTAACGGTGTAAGTGGGAGTCTCTACTTTTTCTTCTACAGGACAGGCAGGCATTGTAATTTCAACATACCCATTACCCTTGTCACGTTGTGATACTTGAAGTTCGCTATCAAACACATATACTAAACAATCGGCAGGTTTAGCGCGGGTAATTTTTTCGCCTGCTTTGTAGTTATAACTTGAATTTCCATTATCCCAGGAGTAAGTATAATAAGGTTGTCCATGAAATACAACAGAAGTGTCATTCATGTGTTGACCACTGATAATCAAACGATAATATAAATCGCCCGTAGTGCCGATAGCAAAGGACGGAGTGTACTCCAATTCCACCCCTTTGCGAGCATCTACTGTTGTTATATTGCCTTGTTTAACACTATTCCAACTGGATTTGTTTTTGCTAAATTCCCATTTATAGGTATATCCTTCTACACTCTGCACTTCAGCAGTAAGAGCTTGCGAAGAACCGAATAGCATAATCTGTGCATTATCGTTTTCATTTACTTCATAGAAATATGACATTCTCTTAATACCGGTGGGAAGAGTTACATCCACATAATTATTGAAGCCCAGATTATAGTATGAGTTTCCTTCGTATTGCAACCAGTCGCCATGATTCAAGTCATTTTCGTACCTACCTTGTATAAAAATACGAATATCTGAATATCCATTTTTGTAACACTCAGAAATCAGATTATTTTTCCCGTTAATGTTATGTAAACAAAATTCTTGAGGCCCCCCGTTTGAAACTTTAGCTGTTGTCGCGGCTTGAACAATTACCTGAATAGCATTATCTCCGTAGATATACTGCGATGTGGTCTTACGAATACACGCATCTTGCGTTTTGTACCAGATACTTATGCCATAGGAACGGTTTATAATTTTTTCAGGGTGAAAAACATCATTAAAGGACAATATATCCGTTTTGGTGTCAAACTGAATATTTGCCATGTAAACAGGTGCAGGGATTGAATCTGTGCACTGCGCCCGGAGGTTAAGCGCCATGAAGGCAGCAAGGATAAGTAAAAAGAATCGGTGTTTCATAATAATACCCTCGTATGTGTCGGGCACAACATTAAAGTTAATAAATTGAGTTAATTGTATGTTGGTTGTATGTTGGTTGTTTCGTTGCTCTCCCTTATTCGTTCCGCCAATCCTGTGTTAATCCTGTGTTGGAGACAGGAGGCTCAAAGACATATAAAAAGCGGTAGTCCGCTTTTATTGGATTACCGCTTTTTGGGGATTTTACGCATTTTTCGTGAAATAAATTTGTGGAATTCAGAATATTTGTTGTACCTTCGGACGCCGCCTGCCTTTGGCATTCCCCCGAAAGTACGTTCGCACGTTTGTGCGAGTACCCAAGTCTTTTAGCTAAAAAACCAAATAAATTTACTTTTTCAGCCAAAATCCTTGTGTATTCCAAATATTTGTTGTACCTTTGCAGCCGGAAACGTTAAAAACGAGCAGAAGTAAAAGCTCAGAAACGTTAATTTTTATTTCTACTAAAGCGCCGGAAACGTTTAAAACAGTTATTTATGAAACGCAAGATCTATTCCCAATTAGTAGATTGGAAGCAGTCTTCCAATGGTAAGAGTGCATTGCTCATTGAAGGGGCACGCCGTATCGGGAAAAGTTACATTGTAGAGGAGTTTGCACGTAATGAATATGAAAGTTATCTCATCATAGACTTCAACCATACGGAAGCGGCTGTGCTATCGTTCTTTGAAGATTATGCTACGCGGTTGGATATGTTGTTCCAGATGTTATCCATCCATTACGGCGTGGAACTGGTCGAGCGTAGGTCGCTTATCGTTTTTGACGAAGTCCAGCAGTTCCCCCCTGCGCGTGCGCTCATCAAATATCTGGTGGCAGACGGCAGGTACGACTATATCGAAACCGGTTCACTCATCAGCATTCATAAGAACGTGAAGAATATCGTCATTCCCTCCGAGGAGCAGCATCTGGCAATGTACCCGATGGATTTTGAGGAATTCCTGTGGGCTACAGGAAACGAGAAGATGATGGTTTATATCAAAGACTGTTACGCCAACCAGACTCCGCTTGGTCCGTTACACCGCAAGGCGATGGATCTGTTCCGGCTGTATATGCTGTTGGGCGGAATGCCGCAAGTGATCCAGACCTATATAGACACGCATGATTTCCGTCAGACGGAGAAGATAAAGCAAAATATCCTTGCCCTGTACCGTGACGATATTCATAAATATGCCACGGGGGCAGAAGCCAAAGCGGCGGATATATTCGAAGCTATCCCCTCTCAGTTGCAGAAACAAGGTACCCGCTTTGTATTGGCGGATATAAACGAGAACGCGAGGTATATTCACTACGAGAGTGCTTTTTTCTGGCTGCGCGACTCGCGTATCGTCAATATCTGCGACAATACGTTTGCCCCGAATATCGGGTTAGGGATGAACACGGAGCGCACCACGCTCAAATGCTACTTAGCCGATACTGGTTTGTTCCTCTCCCTTGCTTTCGACGAGCAGGGCAATATGCCGGCGGAAGTGTATGAGCGCATCCTGCACGGCAAACTGGAAGTCAACCTCGGCTATGTCATGGAGAACATGGTAGCGCAAATGCTACAGGCGGCAGGGCATAAATTGTATTATTTCTACCAATATGACGACAAAGACTCCGGCAATACCATGGAGATAGACTTTCTGGTCAGCAAGCCTTCCGTTACTTCGCGGAAGAACATATGCCCGATAGAAGTCAAATCTTCCCCGCGTTACGCGCTGTCGTCCCTGAAGAAGTGCATGGCCAAATTCAGCCAATACATCGCCCGCCCCGTTGTTCTTCATACCAAGGATCTGGAGATCAAAGATGACATTCTCTATCTCCCTGTCTATATGACCGGGCTGCTATAATTTCGGTAATCCAATAAGTCAAAGTCCTCCTGGTGCTCATGCCTTGCGTCAACTATATCGACTGCATACTCATCATATCCTTCACTACGCTCATAGCCAACATGCTCTTCTTCATGCCACTACAACTGGGAGGCAGAGAGGGAGGCTTTCTGATGAGCATAACAGGGTTAGGGCTCGGCCTAACACCCGAAGCAGCCCTGAACGCAGCTATCTTTGTAGCATTATTAGTTAGAGTACGCGAACTTATCTGGACTGCTATCGGACTGATGCTCATAAAGACAAAATAATAAAAATATGTCAAAATTGCAGTTATTTCAAATATAATATGTAATTTTGTCAGCCAATATGAATACTACTGAACTACAAAAAATAAAACAAAGATATAGCATCGTAGGAAACAATGATGCCCTGAACCATGCCCTTGATGTCGCACTGCAAGTGGCATCAACCGACCTTAGCGTACTCATCGTAGGCGAGAGTGGCGTGGGTAAGGAGATCATACCCAGAGTCATCCATGACAACTCACCAAGAAAACGAGAAAAATATTTCGCAATAAACTGCGGAGCTATACCTGAGGGAACCATTGATAGCGGGCATGAGAAAGGAGCATATACCGGTTCTGTAGGCGAAAGTGAAGGCTATTTCGGCATCGCCAATAAAGGAACCATCTTTCTCGACGAGGTAGGCGAGCTGCCAATGGCAACACAAGCACGCCTGCTAAGAGTGCTTGAGACTGGCGAATATATTCGAGTAGGAGGTACAGAGATAAGGAAGACCGACGTGCGCATAGTAGCCGCGACAAATGTCAACATGCAGAAAGCCATCAGCGAAGGTCGCTTCCGTGAAGACCTCTACTACAGACTGAACACCATTCCCATTCAGATGCCCCCGCTCAGAGAGCGCGGACAGGACATCATACTGCTGTTCAGACTCTTTGCCATGCAGATGGCAGAGAAATACAGACTGCCTAAGGTAAC
>CALEPS010000067.1 GCA_937910305.1 uncultured Bacteroidales bacterium
TCCGAACATGCAGATCTGCGCCCCGCGTACGGCGGAGGACCTGAAAGAGATGCTGACCCTCGCCGAGAACTTGGAAGGACCGGTGGCGATAAGGTATCCACGCGGCAGAGCCGCAGTGGACGAATTACGAATTACGAATTACGAATTACGACGAGAGGAAGTCAGATACGGCAAAGGCGTGAAGTTGCGTGACGGAGAAGATATTGCCGTTCTGACTATCGGAGCGATAGGAAACACCATGGCGGAAGCGATAGAGTCTGTCAGTCCGAAGGACGGTCTGTCAGCAAAGCGGTCTGTCAGTGAAACGGTCTGTCAGTCCGAAGGACGGTCCGTGAGCTTTGCGCACTATGATATGCGGTGGCTCAAGCCTCTGGACGAGGAGATACTGCACGAAGTGGGTAAGAAATACAAGACCATCGTAACTGCCGAAGACGGTATGATTGCTGGAGGACTGGGAAGCGCCGTATTGGAATGGATGGCTGACCACGGCTATACGCCACGAGTGATCCGTCTCGGAGTGAACGATCAATTTGTAGAACACGGCTCTACCAAAGAGCTCTATCATATGTTAAAACTTGATAAGGAAGGACTATGCGAATCGTTATTGCAGGTGCCGGTGAAGTAGGCACGCACTTGGCAAAGTTGCTGAGCCGCGAAGACATGGAAATCAGTCTGCTGGACGAGAGCCAGGAGCGCTTGGGAGACCTCAGCGCCAACTACGACATGCTCACCAAAGTGGGCAACCCCACCTCTATCCGCGACCTGCGTGAGATAGGCGTGAAGGACTGCGACCTCTTCATTTCCGTCACTCCACACGAGACGGAGAACATGACGGCTTGTCTCATTGCCAACTCATTAGGTGCAAAGCGCACGCTGGCACGCATCGACAACTACGAATACCTGCTGCCCGAGAACCGGAAATTCTTTGAGAACATGGGTCTCAACCATCTCATCTATCCGGAAGTGCTCGCAGCCAACGAGATTGAAGAGAGCCTGCGGACAAACTGGATGCGCTATCACCTCCATCTGGGACAAGGTGCGCTGGAGCTTTGCGTGGTCAAGGTGAGGACAGGAGCCAAGGTAGTAGGCCAGCCCTTCTCATCCGGCATCTACAACCACGGCAAATACCGCATCGTAGCTATCAAACGCGGACAAGAGACCATCATCCCACGCGGTAACGACTGTGTGGAAGAGAACGACATGGTTTATTGCGTGTGCCCCAAAGAGAGCATGGAGTTCATGCGTGAAGAGCTGGGCAAGTCGAAACGCGAGATCAATAATGTGATTTTCTTCGGCGGCGGACGCGTCGCACGCAAAGCGGCTACCGAACTGACGGATGAGATGAATATCAAGATCATCGAGAAAGACCGTGAGCTTTGCAACATCCTGAGCGAGAAAGTACCGAACGCACTGATCATCAATGCCGATGGAAGCGACATGGACGTACTCAAGGAAGAAGGTATTCAGGACGCAGACGCTTTCGTAGCCGTAACCGACAGCAGCGAAGCGAACATCTTTGCCTGCCTTGCCGCACAGCGTTTCGGCGTACGCAAGACCATCGCAGAAGTAGAGAACCTCGATTATATACCGATGGCGGAAGGGTTGGATATAGGAGCGGTGCTGAACAAAAAGACCATCGCCGCCAGTTATATCTACCAGATGCTGCTGGACGCTTCCGTCCGCGGCGTGCACAATCTGACGAGCGCGGACGCCGAGATCGTGGAGTTCTACGCCAAAGAAGGCAGTACGATCACCCGTCACAAGGTCAAGGACGTGAACCTGCCGGAGGAAGCCAATATCGGCGGCATTGTACGCGCAGGAGAAGGCATATTGGTTAACGGCGAGACGCAGATCATTGCAGGCGATTTGGTCGTTGTGTTCTGCAAGAGCCATGTAATCAGACATTTAGAGAGATTCTTCAAATGACCCGTACATTCAATTGGCGCATAGTATTCAAGACGATGGGAGTGCTCACCACTCTCGAGGCGTTCTTTATGCTTATCCCTACCCTCACCGCCTGGTGGTACGACGAACCGGATCTGGGCACCTGGGTTGTCTCCAGTGCCATCACATGGCTCAGCAGCTGGTGGATGCTCCTCGCCGGACGGAGAGCCGAACGGCGTGTAGGCGAACGAGAGGGATACGTGATCGTAGCCACGGTGTGGGTCGTCTATTCGATCTTCGGCCTGCTGCCTTTCTGGCTCAGCGGTGCGCTGCCGAGCCTCACCGACGCATGGTACGAGACCATGGCGGGATTCACTACCACCGGCTCTACCGTCTTCACCGATGTTGCGGCGCAGAGCCATTCGATACTCCTCTGGCGCGCCCTGATGCAATGGATCGGCGGTATGGGAATTATCGTCCTTTCCGTAGCCATCCTGCCTATGTTCGGACTGGGCGGAATGCAGCTCTACAGCGCCGAAGTGACAGGCGTCAGTTACGAGAAACTGAGTCCGCGTATTGCCGACACAGCCAAACATATGTGGATCACGTATATCGGTCTGACGATCGCCGAAGGAGTGCTGCTATGGCTCTTCGGGATGGGTAAGTTCGATGCCGTATGCCATTCGCTGGCAACAATCTCTACCGGCGGTTTTGCTACTCATAATGACAGCGTGATCGGTTTCGGTCCGGCTATCCAGTGGATCATAATGATCTTCATGCTCCTCTCCGGAATCAATTTCACACAACTGATCTATCTCTTCCGTGGCAAGCCGCAGCGCATCGTGCATGACGAAGAGACGCGGTGGTACACCGGGGCATGCGTGGTGGCAGGACTGGTACTGGCAACCGGGTTATTTATCTACACCGGCCAATGGAACAGTATCCGCTACGGTTTCTTCACCGCCGTCGCTACTGTCACCAGCACGGGTTTTGTTGCAGCCGACTACATGATCTGGCCGCCGGTGCTGTGGGTGATCGTCTTCTTCCTGATGTTCACAGGAGGTGCCAGCGGTTCGACTGCCGGAGGTATCAAATGGGTGCGGATAGGTATCTTTGCCAAATCCGCGCTGACAGAGATCAAACGGCGTATTCATCCCAATGCCGTCATTCCGGTGCGGTTCAACGGCCGCACGATCAACGACTCTACGAAGATCAATATCATGGCATTCATGTTCTTCTATATCCTTATTATCGGTCTGGCAACGCTTTGGTTCTGCGGCTGCGGCATCGGTTTTGACGAAGCATTCGGTATAGCCGTGTCCATGATCGGCAATGTGGGTGTGTCTATCGGTCAATGGGGGTCAAGCGGATGCTATGCGGCGTTGCCGGTTGCCGCTAAATGGGTGGCTACGTTTGTAATGCTCATCGGACGTCTGGAGATATTCACTGTATTACTGCTCTTCAGCAGAGCTTTGTGGAAGAAATGAAAAGAATGTACGAAGGAATAATGTACGATGTACGAAGGAACGATGTACGATGTACGAAGGGACGGATTAAGAGGGAAAGGATGGAGATAAAGTGAAACCGTATAAGGTACTTATATTTATAGTCTGTTGTTTTGCAAGTCTGGCTGCGCTATGTGTGGTGTTGCCCGGACGGATTGCTGTTGGAGACAAAGAGCTTCGCTGGCCTACCTTGGCAGAGGTGTTTGAAGAGAAGGAGTCCGCAAAGTCCTTAGAGTCTTTAGACTCCTTAGAAACATTAGAAACCACAGAGCCCCAAGACACCGCTATTTCGGAAGGGCAAGACACTATTGCCCCGAAACCCAAGCCTCCTATTCCCAAAGTGCCGGTCGATTCAGTTACTGACAGCCGTATGTTCCTTGCTGCTTTCTATGCTTCGCTGGCGGAGAGCAGTGATCGTGTAGTGCGCGTGTTGCACTATGGTGACAGCCAGATAGAGGAGGACAGGATGAGTCAGCAGATCCGCGAGAAACTGCAAGCGCTGTACGGCGGACAGGGTTGCGGACTGATGCCGCTGGCACAAACCATTCCTAACAAGACCGTACATCAGCAACTGCGCATGAACGGGCGGTTCGTCCAACCCGCACAAGGTCCGAGGCGGTATCTGGTTTACGGACCTAAAAGAGACCAGAGAGAGGACGGCATGTACGGCGTCATGGGACAAGTGACGATGATGAACGACAGTCTCGTCAAAGGCAGCGAAGAGGTGACGGCGGTCTGCACACCGCTCATTCCCACCGCGCAATATACCCGGTGGAAAGTGTTTGCGGACACGTCCATCCACTATACCTTCGCCGGCGATACGGTCTTTCTGTCCGGACACGGAGCGGTCTATGGACTCTCGCAAGAGAGCGACAAGGGCGTCATCGTGGACAACATACCTATGCGGGGGTGTCTGGGATTGGTGTTTTCCAAGATGGATGGGACGCAACTGTCCTCTTTCTACCGGGACCAACATGTCAAACTTATTATCATGCAGTTCGGCGGCAATGCCATCCCCTTCAATGAGAACCCCGGCACCATTTCCGGCATCGTGAAGGGTCTGCGCGAACAGGTGCAGTACGTACAGTCATGCGCCCCGGAGGCTTCGATACTGTTTATCGGTCCGAGCGATATGCTCACTCAGGAAGAAGGCGAATGGATCTCTTATCCGATGGTGTCTTACATGGACCGGCTGCTGCGCAAGATGGCGCTGGAAGAAAACATAGCCTATTTCAGCCTCTTCCGGTGGATGGGCGGAGCAGGCAGTATGAAGAGATGGCAGGAGATAGGTCTGGCAGGTTCGGACGGCGTACATTTCACAAGAGCCGGTGCCCGCAAAGCCGGCAATGCCGTCGCGGAATGGATTATAGAGGGAATTAAAAATTAAAAATTAAAAATTACGAATTACGGATTTTCTTCATCACATATTTGCCTTTGACGCGAACTCGCCGTTGCTGTTCACCCAGTTCTATTTCTGGGCGTTCTTTGCGCTGGTCTTCGCACTGTTTGCGTTGATAGTAGAAAGACCGCGGCAGAGCCGCTCAAAGTCGAAAGTCGAAAGCCGTTTGCACTTGCGCAACGTCTATCTGCTGTTCGTCAGCTGGTTCTTCTACTACAAGACCAGCGGACTGTTTCTGCTTATTCTGGCTTTTGTCACCCTCTCCGACTGGATCATAGCGAAAAACCTCTCCCCGAGGTGTTCTACGGACGGCCACTGGCAGTCCGATCGAGCAGAGCTCTTCACCCACCCAAGGGAGGGAGAAAAAGCCCCTCCCCGCTCTAAACGTGATTTTTCTCTTCTGGTGCTCTCCGTCGTCATTGACCTCGGACTACTGGCTTATTTCAAATACGCCTATTTCTTCACGAACATGATCAATGATCTGTTCGGCACAGGTTTTCGGGTATTTGACATCTTTGCCTACATCGGCAACGGTTTCAGCGAAGCAGGACGTTTCTCAGTGGACACGATCGTGCTGCCGGTGGGAATCTCGTTCTATATCTTCCAGGTGATTTCCTATACGGCGGATGTCTATCGCAGAAGGATTCAGCCGGTGAAGAACATTCTGGACTTCGGGTTCTACGTGTCTTTCTTCCCGCAGTTGGTAGCAGGTCCTATCGTTCGCGCGGAGGAGTTCATCCCGCAGCTGTACAAGCCTTACCGTCTGAGCCGCAGAGCGTTCGGTATTGCGGTGTTTTGGATACTAAACGGTTTGGCGAAGAAGATTATCATGTCGGATTACCTGGCAGTAAACCTGATAGACCGTGTGTTTGACAACCCGCTGCTCTTCTCCGGCTTTGAGAACCTCTTTGCGCTCTTTGCCTACTCGCTGCAAGTGTATGCGGACTTCTCTGGCTACACGGATATAGCCATCGGCGTAGCTATGCTGATGGGTTTCTATCTGCCGATGAACTTCAACAGCCCTTATAAATCGCAGAGTCCGCAGGAGTTCTGGCGGCGGTGGCATATGTCGCTCGGACGCTGGCTCAAGACGTATCTCTATATTCCGCTAGGCGGCAACAGAAGAATCGGTTTCGGTACCTATTTCTGGCTCAGCCTCATTGCGTTTGTCTCTGCGGCGCTCACCGGCTGGTGGTGGCAGATACTGGTGCCGTTTGGGGTGTTTATAGCGGGCGTATGGGTATGGGATCATTGGATCGGCAAAAACGCTTCCGTCGAAAGGCGCAAGTTGCTCTACGCGAACTTGAACTCATTCATCACACAGGTTCTGGGCGGTCTGTGGCACGGCGCGAGTTGGAACTTCATCATCTGGGGCGGTATCAACGGTATCGGAATGATCGTAGAGAAGATCTGGCGGGGCATGAACTGGCATGTACGGATGGCATGTATCTCTCTGCTCACCGGCGGACTCTGGCTCGCGGTCTATTATACGAACCTGCCTGCATGGAGGCTCTTCGCCGTCTGGGCAAGTGCTATATGGATCGGTACTACCATCCGATATATCTGGTGGCTGGTCACTCCTTACAGCGGAGCGGTCTTACAGCGGAGCGGTCTTACAGCAAAGCGGTCTTATAGCAACGCGGTCACTGCTTTGGGCAAGGCCTGGGCGGTAATACAGACTTTCACTTTTATCACTTTCACGCGTCTGTTCTTCCGTTCCTCCAGCAATCTGGACCCTGCTACTGCCAACGAGGTAGCATGGGCGACAGCGAAAAACATGGTAAACCAGATCGGCGGAGCGTGGAATAACGCTATCATTCCTGATTTCCTATGGGAATACCGATGGGTGGTGGCAATGTTCGTTGCCGGCATGGTCATTCACTGGCTTCCGACCAACTGGAAAAGGCGGTACCGTCTGGCGTTCAGCGCTATGCCGCTATGGCTGATGGTGATAGCAGTTTGTGTTGCCATCGTCGTAATATACCAGTTCGTCTCAGCAGAAATGCAACCGTTTATATATTTCCAGTTCTAATGAAGAGTACAGAATACAGAGTACAGAGTACAGACCAAATCAGTCTGTCAGCAAAGCGATCTGTCAGTGAAACGGTCTGTCAGCAGAGCGGTCTGTCAGGCGAAGCCGGTCTGCCGGCTATTGTCGGCATCACAGGCGGCATCGGAAGTGGCAAGTCCACTATTGCCCGCGCACTCGCAGCGCGGGGATATGCGGTGTATGACTGTGACAAAGAGGCGAAACGTATTATCGCAGAGAACGCCGAAGTACAGCAGAAGATTATTGAGTTGCTGGGAGAAGAAGCCTTTACAAATCCCTCGGCTCCCTCTCTTGAGCGAGTGAAGAGCTCTGCTCGATCGGACTGCCGGCGGTCGTCCGTAGAACTCCCGGGGGGAGAGGTTTCCCCCATCTATAACACCTCCTATGTGGCGGAACGGGTTTTTGCCGAGCCGGAGTTGCTGGAGCGGTTGAATCAGATCGTTCACCCGGCTGTGAAGGAAGATATCTTACAGCGAAGCGGTTCTACAGCAACGCGGTCCTACAGCGAAGCGGTCTTACAGGCGCAGCCGGTCTTATTCATCGAATCGGCAATCCTGTATGAGGCAGGTTTGGATGAAATATGCGACAAGATCATTGTGGTTGAAGCGCCGGAGGAAGTGCGGATAGAACGTACTATCCAACGTGACTATAACGGCGAAGCGACAGAAGAGAATATCAATAAGGTACGCGCACGCATACAGGCGCAGAAAACATCATCCCCCCTCCATGGGGGGACCGAGAAGGGCTTCATTCTTATTAACGACGGCCGTAAAAGTATCGATGAATTAGCAGAAGAGATAATCACACTCCTAAGCTAATATAAATACAGCCTCAAATAAGTATCTCACCATAGGATCACCATAGGATGACCATAGGATCACCATAGGATGAATCGCCCATTTTGTCATTTTAGCTTCTTTTACTATATATACGTAGTATATATACTTTTGATTAGTTATTTTTATTTGCATATATCAAAAAAAAGTAGTAATTTTGCGGCCGAAATTGTGTAAAAGCAATAATAGATAAACAACTTATTTATGAAAAAGTTTTTTTATGTAGCACTCATGTGCATGGTAAGCGCGGTATTTTTTAGTGCTTGCAACAAGAATGAGCCGGAAGATGGCGGAAACAAAGTGAATTATGACCAGATGATCGGTTCATGGAAGTTAACCTCTTACTCCGTTCTTTGGAAGAACCTCGATGACAACACCACCGAGAAAGAGCTGAACTACACCGACGGTTATCTCGTTATTGAGAAGAAGAAAACCGACGACGGCGATGCGTATTTCTACAAGGAGAATTTCGCTGACGAGAGCCGCGAAGAGTACGAAGGCATGTTGGAAATCGACTCCAAGAACAACCAAGTTTATTTCCGCGCAGAGGATGGTTTTCAGCGTAGAGACAATGCAGAAATCTATGATTTCAAGGTTTCGTTCCCGGAGAACGGCAAGATGGAGTGGGACTATCACACCACAGCGACCCACAGCAAAAACGGCGTTTCCCATCAATGCAAACGCGATGTAAAAGCAGTATTTGTAAAACAACTACAATAAATTATCAAAAAAATGAAAAAGATTTTTTCTTTGGCAGTAGTATGCTGCCTCGCCCTCGTGGGCGCAATGTTCGTTTCTTGCGAGAACGAGCAGAAGAGTAGTTATCCGTATGAAGTAAAGTTGGCTCCGGTGGAGCAGGACCCGGCATTGTGCATGCAGTTTGAGCTGAATGGTCTGCCTATTATCAACGAGGAGATGGAGAAAGCAGCAGATCAGAAGGGCATCATCTTCAAAGACACTCGCTCCGGCGCCGACAAGCGTGCAAAAGAGGCTTTTGCTAAAGGTGTTGATCGCGTACGCGAAGAGACCAACAACTCGTACGAAGGTCTGATCATCGTTCTCAACCTTGCTGACCCGGTCACCGAGCTCCAAAGAGTGACACTTTAAGCCGTCTTAATGTAGAAAAATTGACGGAATTAGTATAAAAGGAGTGCTTCGGCACTCTTTTTGCGTTAATAGTTTGCGTATTTCAGAAAAAAGCAGTAAATTTGTAGCCGATTTTGTGCGCACGTGTGAATATGCGCACGTATATACGAAATAAGGAAGATGAAAATAGCAATTATCGGATATGGCAAGATGGGCCACATGATCGAAGATGTGGCTCGGAGCAGAGGGCATGAGATCGTGTGCGCGATAGATGCCGGCGATACTTTCGACCTAAAGGGGGCGGATGTCGCGATTGAGTTCACTACGCCGGCTACCGCAGAGGACAACATCCGCAAGGCTTGGGCGCAAGGAGTGCCGGTAGTGTGCGGGACGACAGGGTGGAATCCGGAGGAATTAAAAATTAAAAATTATAAATTAAAAATTAAGGATAACAAGGCTGTTATCGCAGACGAAACGGGCAAAGTGATGCTCGTGTGGAGCAGTAATTACTCCGTGGGCGTGAACATATTCTTTGAGCTGAACAAGTTTCTGGCTCAGAAAATAAGAGAAGCCTCTCCCCAACCCTCCCCTGAAGGGAAGGGAGGTTATATGCCGTCCATCAAAGAGATTCACCATATTCACAAGTTGGATAAGCCGAGCGGCACGGCAAAGACGCTTGCGGAGCAAATCTCCGCTATGTACGAAGGAAGGATGTACGATGTACGAAGGGAAGTGCCGATTGAATCCATCCGCGAGGGCGAAGTGCCGGGGACGCATGAGGTGACATGGGACAGTGAGGAGGATACGATCGTCATCACACACATCGCCAAAGGCCGGCGTGGTTTTGCCTTAGGAGCCGTACTCGCAGCAGAGGAGGTTACACGTTGATTACCCGAAGTAGAGGAGATTGCCCGCAGAAAGTAAGGACACACTATCGATAACCACTAAATATCACTAAGAATCACTAAGAATCACTAAGAACAACTAACGATTATTTTTTGAACATTGCGTTCGAAAAATCACAGAAAAAGGGAAATGAAAAGTTTTAAAGAAAGAATAAATGAGACTACGCGCGGCGGATGGATCCGTGCGGGAATATGGGGAACGCTGTATGTGGCGTTCGTTATATGGGTAGCTTGGGGCGACTGGAAGAGTTTAGGGTGGCTGGCGTTATTGCCGCTCGTGATTGACATGTTCACCACCAAGTATATCAACTATAGCTGGTGGCGCAAATACAAAGACACCAAGCCGGCACTATATACTCTGTTCAGTTGGATAGACGCGATTGTGTTTGCGCTGGTGGCGGTGTATTTCATCAACCTGTATATCTTCCAGAACTACCAGATCCCGAGTTCGAGTCTGGAGAAGAGTCTGCGGGTGGGCGATTTCCTGTACGTAAGCAAGATGGCTTACGGCGCGCGCGTACCGCAGACTCCGTTGAGCATGCCGCTGGTGCAACACACTATGCCGGAATGGTTAGGCGGCGGAAAGAGTTATCTGGATTGGCCTCATTGGGAGTACAAACGTCTCAAAGGCTGGACCAGTCCGCAGAAAGGCGATATCGTGGTGTTCAATTTCCCTGCTGGCGACACGGTATGCACGAAGATGCAGAACCCGGATTACTATACGCTCAAGTACTACTACGGCGATGGGTTGATCCAGAGCCGCAAGGATGTGTTCGGCGAGATCGTGACGCGTCCTGTGGATAGAAGGGAAAATTATGTGAAACGCTGTGTGGGCGAGCCGGGAGACAGTCTGCGTATAATTAACAATGTTGTTTATACGAAGCCTTCAGCCGTCAGCTATCAGCCATCAGAATGGCAGCGTGAACCGGAGAGAGAGGGGGTGCAGTTGAACTATCTGGTTCGGACGGACGGACATGTGTTTGGTGCGAAATACCTGGAGAAGATTGGTATCAGCATAGCTGACCGCGTGCAGGTAGATCCGCAGACATGGCATTTCCCGCTGACGGAGGCTATGAAGGCAGAAATGGAGAAGAATCCGCATGTGCTCGCTGTAGAAATAGAGCCGGAGACACAAGGCGGAGCCGTTTATCCGCTGGGTCACAACGAGTGGACGAGGGACAACTACGGACCTATTTATATTCCGCGGAAAGGCGACAAGATTCTGATTACCGAGGAGAACTACTGGGTCTATAAGCGTATTGCGGAGGCGTATGAGTTCCAGCCAATGCAGATTGGCAAAGAATATGAGTTCCGGATGGACTACTACTGGATGCAAGGCGACAACCGGCATAACAGCGCGGACAGCCGTTACTGGGGTTTCGTGCCGGAGGACCATATCGTCGGACGACCTGTGTTCATTTGGCTGAGTATCGACAAAGACAACCATTCTATACGCTTTTCACGCATTGGAATGCGTGCCAAGCGATAGAATGAATTAAAAATTAAAAATTCTAAATTAAAAATGAAGTCAGCTGAAGAAAATATCATTCAAGAAAAGACATTTGATTTTGCTATTCGTATAGTTAAATTATACAAATACCTTACCACAACTGCTACAAACAAAGAATACACATTAAGCAAGCAACTTCTTAGAAGCGGCACATCCATCGGAGCAAATACAGAAGAAGCTATAGGAGCAACATCAACCGCAGATTTCATCAACAAACTATCAATTGCCTACAAAGAAGCCAGAGAATCACGATATTGGATTCGACTATTGGAAAAGACTGATTATTTATCTCCCAAAGAAGCAGATAGCTTACTAACCGATTTGGATGATATTTGTAATATACTGGCTAAGATTCAGATAACTACCAAGAGTAAATCACTGAAGTAATTTTTAATTTTTAATTTAAAATTTTTAATTTATTTTGGTACTCCCTACTGCATATTTGCCTCCCTTGTCGTACATGGAATCGCTGATGCGCGAGCCGGCGACGATCGAGCAGATGGAGACGTTTGAGAAACAGACGTTCCGCAATCGATGCACGATTGCAATGCACAATTCACAATGCACAATGCACAATTACGAATTGGTGCGGCTGACCGTACCGGTGAAAAAAGTGGAGCACAAGCAGTTGACGCGGGATATAGAGATCAGTTACCAGACGCGATGGCAACACCAACACTGGATTACGCTCGTAAGTGCCTATCAACATACACCGTATTTCATGTATTTCGCCGACTATCTCAAGCCGTTCTATGAACGGGAGTACAAATGGCTGATTGACCTGAACGACGAGATGAATGCGACGCTGGTTAGTTTGATGAACAGGCAAAGGCCGTCAGCCGTCAGCCGTCAGCATTCAGCCCGCACGGAGGATTGGAGCGGACAGATATGGACAGACAAACATCCGTGGCAAACGGAACTGAGCGTGTTAGACACGCTATTTGATGATTGAGAAATGAAAGATATTGACTGGAGTAAATTAGGATTTCATTATACCGAACCGGACTATATTGTCCGCTCGGCATATCATGACGGCAAATGGGAAGAACCGTACGCAACCCAAGACAAGTTCTTGCATTTGCATGTATCCGCCACTTGTCTGCAATACGGACAAGAGGCGTTCGAAGGACTGAAAGCGTTCCGCGGAGTGGACGGTAAGATCCGTATCTTCCGCTGGAAGGAGAATGCGCGCCGGATGGCGAAGAGCGCAGAGGGACTGTATATGGCACCTGTGCCGGAAGAGATCTTCGGCAAAGCGATTCACTTGGCATTGGAGAAGAACATGGATTTTGTACCGCCGTACGGAACCGGTGCGACATTGTATTTCCGGCCGCTGCTGATAGGTACGACGCCGCGTCTGGGTGTAGGTCCGGGACGGGATTTCGAGTTCATCGTCATCCCTTCGCCTATCGGACCTTACTATCCCGGTAAGTTCCATTGCACGACGTTTGTAGTGAACCGGCATGTGGACCGTGCGGCACCGTTCGGGACGGGCACCTTCAAGGTAGGCGGTAACTATGCTTCGTCCTTCCGCGCTACCGAACCGGCGCATGCGCAAGGAATGGACTGTCTGTTCCTGGACGCGCGTTACCACAGGTATATCGATGAGTGTAGTGCGGCGAATTTTATAGGAATCAGGAAGATTACAGACCGCTCCGCTGACAGAGTACAGACCGCTTCGCTGAAAGACCGAAATACAATCGAATACCTTACTCCGCGGAGCAGTGCTATTCTGCCGAGTATCACGAATGACAGTCTGATGACTCTGGCACGCGAGAAAGGCTACAAAGTGACACGCCGGCATATCCGTCTGGAGGAGTTGGCTCAGATGCAGGAAGCCGCAGCGTGCGGCACTGCGTGCGTCATCAGCCCGATTGACAAAGTGATTGACCCTGAGAACAACAAGATTTATTCATTCGGAGCCGAACCGGGTCCTATACTGACGGACCTTTACCGCTCACTGAAAGATATACAGTACGGACGGGCGGAAGACAGGCATGGATGGTGCGAGGTAATTGAGAATTGAGAATTGAGAATTGAAAATTGAGAATTCAAATTAAAAATTATATATTATGTTTAAGAATCAACCCAAAGGATTGTTCGCGTTGGCTTTAGCCAACACAGGCGAGCGTTTCGGCTACTACACGATGTTAGCCGTATTCGCGCTTTTCTTGCGCGCTAATTTCGGTCTGTCAGCTTCAGCAGCCGGTGCTATTTACTCCACGTTCCTCGCGTTCGTTTATTTCCTGCCGCTGATCGGTGGTATAGTAGCCGACAAGATCGGTTACGGCAAGTGCGTGACGATAGGTATTATTATCATGTTTCTGGGCTATGTGCTGCTCGCTATCCCGATGGGAGGCGTGGAATACGGCAGTACGGCAGTAGCGATGGCAGGCATGATAGGTGCGTTAGTACTCATCAGTTTCGGAACAGGTCTTTTCAAAGGTAACCTGCAAGTGATGGTAGGTAACCTGTATGACGATCCGCAGTACGCAGACCGTCGCGACGCCGCTTTCTCGCTGTTCTATATGGCAATCAACATCGGCGCTATGTTTGCTCCTACGGCAGCCGTGAAAATCATGGACTGGGCACAGAGTTCGCTGGGCGTGAGCGTCAATGACAGTTACCATTTCGCGTTCGCAGTAGCGTGCGCTTCGCTTATTCTTAGTATCGCTATCTACTACGCTTGCCGTCCTTGGTTCAAGCATGTGGAGAATACCGCCAAGCAGGCAGCAGCAAGCGGTCAGAAGGTAGAGGAACTGACACCGGAGCAGACCAAGAAACGTATTGTGGCGCTGTGTCTGGTGTTCGCAGTAGTGCTGTTCTTCTGGATGGCGTTCCACCAGAACGGTCTGACGCTGACCTATTTCGCCAATGAGTTTGTGAACCCTGTAGTGACCGGTGTTCAGACGATGGCATTCGACATCATCAATCTGGTATTGGTAGCAATCCTCGTCTATGTGCTGTTCGGTATCTTCGGCGAAGGGACGAAGAAAGCAAAGATGATATGGAGCTGCGTAGGAATCGCTGTATTGGGTGCGCTGGCATACAAGTATATCAGCCATCCGGCAGAGATCGGTATCTCCGCTCCTATCTTCCAGCAGTTCAACCCGTTCTACGTAGTAGCCCTGACGCCGGTGAGCATGGCTATCTTCGGCGCGCTGGCAAAGAAAGGCAAAGAGCCGAGCGCACCGCGTAAGATCGCTTACGGTATGTTAGTAGCAGCCGCAGCATACGCCGTGATGGCGTTCTGCTCGATCGGTCTGCTGACTCCGGCAGAGCAAGAACTGGCACGTGTGACTGGAGACGGCACGTTCGTTAATTCCAATGTGCTGATCCTCACGTATCTGGTACTTACTTTCGGCGAGTTGCTGCTCAGCCCGATGGGAATCTCGTTTGTGAGCAAGGTTGCTCCTCCGCAATACAAAGGAATGATGATGGGCGGCTGGTTCGTAGCTACCGCATTAGGTAATTTCCTGGTTTCCGTAGGCGGTTTCCTCTGGGGCAGTCTGCCGCTGTGGCTCGTATGGAGCGTGTTTATCGGTGTATGTCTGATTGCAGCGATCTTTATGTTCGCTATGATGGGCAAACTGGAAGACGCAACGAAGTAATGTACGAAGGACAAAAGTCGAAAGTCGAAAGCAATGGAAGAAGTAATCAAATATTTTGAAGGACTTGAGGAACGTATAGCCACTCTGGAAGCAGAGTTGGCTTCCCTCGAGGCAGAAATAGACGAACTCAAGAGTCGTCCTGCTCCCGAACCACAAGTAGTGGAGAAGGTGGTAGAGAAAATCGTAGAGAAACCGGTAGAGGTGATCAAAGAGGTGGTAGTAGAAAAGCCAGTGGTAGTAGCCGCTCCCGTCGTTCCGGAGAAACCGGAAGAGCCGGAAGCCATCCAGGAAGAGCCCGTAGCAGAAGAGCCGGTAAAGGAAGAACCGGTGAAGGCAGATCCTGCACCTGCGAAAGAAGAGGTGGCATCACCGAAGGCGGCAGTCTATGGCAAAGCCGTAGATGATATCCGTCAGGCTATATCATTGGGTGACCGGTTCCTATATCAACGCGAACTCTTCAACCAGAATGCCGAGCTGATGCAAAAGACGCTGACGGAGTTGAATGAACTGGGTTCGTTCGACGAGGCCATCCAATACATCAGCCGCTTCGGTTGGGACACAGAGAGTAACAGTTACCAGCAGTTCATCGTAGCGCTGCATCGCAGGTTCGGCTAAACCGTTAAGATGTTAAGTTGTTAAGATGTTATACATCGTTCCTACACCGGTTGGTAATCTGCAGGACATTACGTTCCGCGCCATCGAGGTGCTGAAATCAGTTGATCTGATTCTTGCAGAAGACACACGCACCAGCGGCGTGCTGCTGCAGCATTATGACATCCATACGCCGCTCAAGAGCCACCACAAGTTCAACGAGCATCAGACCTCGGCGGATATTGTAGAGCGGCTGAAGGCGGGTGCTAACATTGCCTTGATCAGCGATGCCGGTACGCCGGCTATCAGCGATCCGGGATTCTTTCTGGTGCGCGCTGCCGCCGAAGCGGATATTGAGATCCAGACCCTCCCCGGTGCAACGGCTTTCGTACCTGCATTAGTGGACAGCGGGCTGCCGAACAACCATTTCTATTTCGAGGGATTCCTGCCGCAGAAGAAAGGCCGGCAGACGAGGTTGCAGTACCTCGCGGCACTGGACCAGACATTCATCGTCTATGAGTCGCCGTTCCGGCTGGTGAAGACGCTGGAACAGCTGGCAGCCGTGTGCGGCGAGGAACGCAAAGCGAGTGTGACGCGCGAGATCAGCAAGATCCACGAAGAGACCGTAAGAGGTTCGCTGGCGGAACTGATTGCCCGTTTCACCGCCACGCCGCCGAAAGGTGAGATTGTCATCTGTGTTGCCGGCAAGGATTGAAATGAACAAATGGTAAATGATAAAATGGTAAATAGCTCGATGAAATCATTGGCGAAGGACACCGTCATCTACGGTGCCAGTTCGATAATAGGTAAGTTTCTGAACTACCTGTTAGTGCCGCTGTACACCTACGCGCTCGCTCGCACATCGGATTATGGTATAGTGACCAATATCTATGCCTGGACGGCATTGCTGCTGGTCATCCTGACCTATGGCATGGAGACGGGCTTCTTCCGTTTCGTCAATAGAGAGGATTACGACCCAAAGAGCGTCTATAAGACCGCTTTCGTGACCCTGCTGTGCTCCAGCGCGGTGTTCACCATGCTAGTCATCGTCTTCCATCAGCCCATAGCGAATGTGCTGGGGTATGCCGATCATTCGGAGTTTGTAGAGATGATGTTTGCCACGGTAGCGGTGGATGCTTTTGCGAGCATTCCGTTTGCCTATCTGCGATACCAGAAGAAACCGATACGTTTTGCGGCATTGAAACTGCTGTTCGTCATTCTGAATATCGGTTTCAACTTGCTTTTCCTGGTCGTGCTCGGCAAGAATGATGTGTTCTATATCTTCCTCAGCAATATCTTAGCTACCCTAATCCAAACCGTTTGTCTGTTACCGATGACATTGCCGAGAGGCGGACAATTCAGCGTGCCGGTACTAAAAGAAATGCTCCGCTATTCGCTGCCGCTATTGGTGTTAGGCGTAGCGGGAATCATGAACCAGACTCTGGACCGCATTCTTTTCCCCTATTTATATACAGGGTCCGATGCACAGGCGCAGTTAGGTATTTACGGTGCATGCTTCAAGGTGGCTATGGTGATGATGATGTTCACCCAGGCTTTCCGCTATGCGTACGAACCGTTTGTGTTCGCCAAGCATAAGGACCGTCAATCCGTAGAGGCTTATGCCGACGCAATGAAATACTATATCATCTTCTCGTATCTCATTCTGTTAGGCGTAGTCTTCTATCTGGATATCTTCCGGTATATTGTATCTCCTGCCTATTGGGAGGGTCTGAAAATCGTACCGGTGGTGCTATGGACGTATGTTTTCCAAGGGATTTATTTCAACCTCAGTTTCTGGTACAAGCTGACGGACGAGACCAAATGGGGAGCCTATTTCTCGCTGATCGGTCTGGCTATCACTCTGGTCATACAGATCGTAGGTGTGCCGGTCATCGGCTATTGGGCAAGTTGCGGAAGCAGTCTGATATGCTATTTCGTAATCATGCTGCTGTCCTATTTCATCGGTCAGAAGAAAGCGCCTGTACCTTATGACATGAAACGTATCGGCGGCTATACGGCACTGACGATCGGTCTGCTGGCTGTTTATTATGCATTACGGCTCTATTATATCAGCAATATGTGGGTAATGATGGGAATAGGGACACTCCTCATTGCCTTGTATCTCTTCGTAATGACCCGGCAGGATTTTCCGCTTTCCGGACTACCGGTAGTGGGAAAATATTTCAAATGAACAAATTGTAAATGAATAAATTGTAAATATCTTTATGTTTTCAGGAATAGTAGAAACCATGGCTCAGGTCGTAAAGGTAGAGACCGAGCAAACGAATAAACATTTCACGCTTCGCAATCCTTTCGGCGAAGCACTCAGTATTGACCAGTCCATCGCCCATAACGGCGTGTGCCTGACGGTCGTAAAGACAAATGACCAAATGGTAAATGGTGAAATGGTAAATGTCTATACCGTTACCGCCATGCAGGAGACACTCCGGCTGACAAACCTCGATCTGCTCAAAGAGGGCGACTGGGTAAACGTAGAGCGGTCGATGATGATGGGCGGACGTCTGGACGGGCATATCGTACAGGGCCACGTGGACCAGAAAGCCGTTTGTATAGAAGCGAAAGAGACCGACGGCAGTTGGTATTACCGATTTGAGTACGACTCGAACAAAGAGATGGTAGAGCGCGGTTATTTCTGCGTGGACAAGGGATCGGTTTGTATCAACGGCGTCAGTCTGACCGTCTGCGAACCGGATGTGAAGGGCGACAAAGGGTACGTGTCTGTCTGTATCATTCCTTACACCCACGAGGAAACGAACTTCAAATATATCGAGGTGGGAACGGTAGTGAATATCGAGTTTGACATCCTTGGCAAATATATGGCGAGATACCTCTCGCAAATTAAAAATTAAAAATTGCAAATTAAAAATTATATTATTATGGACAAAATCAGTTATGCATTAGGCCTTTCAATGGGTCAGAATCTGATGAGCAGCGGCGTAGAGAGCCTGAATTATCAGGACTTGGCAGCCGGTATCGAAGACGTGCTCACCAAACAGCAGCCGAAGATCAGTTATCAAGAGGCTCAACAAGTATTAAACCAGTTCTTCCAGGAGTTGGAAGCCAAAGTAGCCGGCGCTGCGAAGGCTGAGGGCGAGAAATTCCTTGCCGAGAACGCCAAGCGCGAAGGAGTCAAAGTGACCGCCAGCGGTTTGCAGTACGAGATATTGGAGCCGTCGCTGGGTCAGAAACCTAAAGCAACCGACACCGTGCGCGTTCATTATGAGGGCACACTGATCGACGGTACTGTTTTCGATAGTTCCTACCGCCGCGGCGAGTCAATCACCTTCCCGCTGAACGGCGTGATCGCCGGTTGGACGGAAGGATTGCAGTTGATGTCTATCGGTTCGAAATACAAATTCTTCATTCCGTACAATCTGGCATACGGCGAGCGCGGTGCAGGCCAGTCTATACCGCCATACGCAGCACTGATCTTCACGGTAGAGTTACTGGGTATCGAATAAACCGTTTCCCGTACTAGCAACTTACGAGACACATACGAGACACATACGGGACGATAGATCCGACGGGATACCGTAATTTTTTTAAGTACATAACACATAATAAAAAGACTACAAATGAAAAAATTAAGTATTGTTTTGCTTGCCGCATTGGCAATGATTTCATGCGGCAACAGTTACAAGGCTCAAGACGCCGTACTGACCAACGAGACCGACTCTGTAAACCACGCATTGGGTGTATTGAACGGTCTGCAAATCAAGATGTACTACCTCGCTAACGACAGTAGCGACGAGGCAGTGGCAGAGTTTATCGACGCGCTCGAAAAAGCTTATCTGGACAAGGAAGAGAAGCTGAGTGATATCGAGAAGAATGCCCGTCAATTCGGTGCCTCTGTTAAATCTTTCGAGAAAAAAGGTCTGGCAGAGAATGCTGCATGGATGCTGAATGAGAAGATATTCTTCCAGGGTCTGGTAAACGCCCTTTATGAAGACACCACCGTTATGAAGATTAAGGATGCGGAGACCTTCCTTATGACGAAATATCAGGGCAAGCCGAGCACAGAAGAAGCCGGCAAAGCCATTCTCGGCAAATGTCCGAAGAGCAAGAAGGTCATTGAGTTGGAGAGCGAAATAGACTCGATCAACTATGCTTTCGGCTTGCTGAACGGAAATCAGATCCGCCCGTATATCCTTCAGGAGGATTCAACGGGCGAGGCGATTGATGAGTTTATCGACAATATCAACATCGGTCTGAAAGAGAAGGTCCGCAACCCGCAGGTGGTATCGGCAGCAAAGAATATCGGTACGGCTATTCGCGAGCAAGAGCCGGTAGGATTGCTGGGTATTGCCGGTCTGGAGACCAACTACGACCTGATCAAGCAAGGATTCATCAACGGTCTGTACAACTACACCGAGCAGTTTGACATGCAGACGGCTAATCATTATGTTGACTCCGTGATCTCCTCCAAGAAATACGGAGAGACGAAAGCCGAGGGCGAGAAATTCCTGCAGGAGAACGCCTTGCGCGAAGAAGTCAAAGTGACCGAAAGCGGTTTGCAGTACGAAGTACTGGTACAGGGCAAGGGCCCTAAACCGACTGCAGAACAGACAGTCAAGGTACATTACGAAGGTACATTGATTGACGGTACCGTTTTCGACAGCAGCTACCAGCGCGGCGAACCGATCGAGTTCCCGCTGAACGGCGTGATCAAAGGCTGGACGGAAGGATTGCAGCTGATGCCGAAGGGATCCAAGTACAAACTGTACATCCCTTATGAGTTAGGTTACGGCGAGCGCGGTGCCGGCCAGTCCATTCCGCCCTACTCTGCCTTGATCTTCACGGTTGAGTTGCTGGACATCAAATGATCAAATGGTAAATGACTAAATTGTAAATTACCTTGGGCGTCATCGCTAAACAATCTATCCGTGGCACGATAGTGACCTATCTGGGCATTGCCGTAGGCATTGTTACCACGTTCTTCGTGTTAACCCGTTTCCTCACAACCGAGGAAATCGGGTTAGCGCGGGTGCTTATTGATGCCGCTACATTGTTTATCGGTCTGGCGCAGTTGGGCACTAACGCCAGCATCATTCGTTTCTACCCGTATTTTAAAGAGAGAGAGAGCGACGAGGACCACGGTTTCTTCTTCTGGGCCCTCGTTGTGCCGTTTATCGGATTTGTGCTTTTCGCTGCTCTCTATTGGGCATGCCGCGTGCCGATAGAGACGTGGTTTGGAGACAAATCGCCGATGTTTGTGGACTACTATTATTTCGTGCTGCCGCTGGCTTTCTTTATGCTCTATCAGACGATATGCGAGAGTACATGCAATGTGCTGATGCATATTGTGGTACCGAGGGCTGTGCGCGAGCTGGTGGTACGGGTAGGGATGTTAGTCGTCTATCTGCTATACGCTTTCCGGGTTGTATCCATGGACGGGTTGGTGATCGGGATATGTCTCAACTACGCGATAGCGGCCATGATCAATTTATGTTATTTTATCTCGCTCCGACGGATCCGTCTTCGTCCTGACCGGCAATTCCTCCGCGCGAACAGGGGTCTCGTACGCCGCTATCTGATATACACAGGGTTCTTGATCCTGTCCGCTATCACTTCGGTTCTGGCACCTACCCTCTCTTCTTTCTTCGTGACCGCCAAGATGGGTCTGGACAGCACGGGTATATTTGCGATAGCCACGTATATGGCGGTAATGGTAAGCGTTCCCAACCGCTCTGTCTCGGCTATCGCCTCGCCTCAGTTGTCGCGCGCGATCAAAGAACAGAACAGCGAGGAATGCTCGTTCCTTATCCGCCAGGTGACGAGAAACATGTTGCTCATCGGCGGATTTATCCTGCTCGCCATATGGGTGAATATAGATCTTATCTTCCATATTCTGCCTAACGGTGCCACTTTCGCTACGGCGAAGAACGTGGTGCTTATCTTAGGCGTAAGCCAATTGGTTTTGGCTACGTTTACTATCTGTCTGACGGCGCTGAACTATAGCCGTTATTACGCTCTCAGTCTGGTATTGTCGCTTATCCTGACGGTCAGCGCCATATTCCTGAATAATTACCTTGTGCCGCTCTACGGCATGGAGGGCGCAGCGCTCAGCAACCTGCTGTCCTACGGTCTGTATTATATACTGATTATTGCTACGGTCGTGCCGTTGGGACATTTCCACGTAGTGGACCGCAAGTGGTGGTATATCCTGCTGTTGCTGATTGTGATCTTTGCGCTCAATGCGTTGTGGCAGTATTGTTTGCCGGAAATGAATATATGGGCGGACAGTATTCTCCGCAGCGCGGTGCTTCTGGGCAGCGGAGTATGGATAGCCTACAAGGCGGAGTTGTCGCCGGAGATAAACCAGCAGTTGAAATCAAAAATCAAACATTAATCATCAATCATTAAATGCGCTATTTTATAGAGTTTGCATATGACGGCACGGATTTCCACGGATCGCAGACGCAGCCGAACGGAAACACGGTACAGGCAGAGATGGAAGCTGCTTTCGCTACTATCCTGCGTGAGCCGGTGGCGTTGATTTTTGCCGGCAGGACCGATGCAGGAGTGCATGCAGAGAAGATGGTGGCGCATTTTGACGTAGCGAAAGCATTGCCGGTTAATTTTGCCGGAAGGCTGAATAACCTGCTGCCCTGCTCCATTGCCATCAGCGGTTTACGGCGCGTTCAGGACGATGCGCATGCACGTTTTGACGCACAGGAGCGCCGCTATTATTACCGTATCACAACCCGCAAGGACCCGTTCCTGCATGTCAACCATACCCGTGTAGCCGCAGGTCTGGATTTTGAGGCGATGAACAAAGCGGCAAAGAGGATGATCGGGAAGCAGGATTTTGCTTCTTTCTGCCGCACTCACACGGATGTAAAGACCACTATCTGCGATGTACGCCAAGCGGAATGGGTGCAAGAGAGCGGGACGGAATGGAGGTTTGTCATTACCGCCGACCGGTTCTTGCGGAACATGGTCCGCGCGGTGGTAGGTACGCTCTTTGAAGTAGGCAAAGGCAAGATGACGGAAGAACAATTCGCCCAAGTCATTGCCGCTCACGACCGATGCAAAGCCGGTCATTCGGCACCCGCCGAGGGATTGACATTAGTAGAAATCATTTATCCACAAAATATATATCTATGAAACACCCATTTTCTCTTTTACTGCTTGCCGCAGCAGTTTTAGGCGCATGTAGTTCTGCGCCGCAGTATCAAACAACCAGGCAGCGCGACATCGACGCTTTAACCAAAGCGGCATCATTCGAGATGCCGAAAGTGAAAGTACCTTCTTTCCCGGACCGCACGTACAATGTGCTGGATTACGGAGCTGATCCCACCGGTGCGGTATTAGCCACCGAGGCGATCCAGAAAGCCATTGACGAATGTACGGAGGCAGGAGGCGGTACGGTAGTTATCCCTGCCGGTATCTACACGACGGCGCCGCTCACGCTCAAATCCAATGTACGTCTGTACACGGAGAAGAATAGTTTTATCATCTTCAGCCACGATCTGGACCTGTATGATATCTACGACGAATGGTTCGAAGGCATTCCCACCAAGCGTTGCACCAGTCCGCTGAATGCACGCGGCGCGGAAAATATCGCCATCACCGGTCATGGTACCTTCAACGGCAACGGCGACTGGTGGCGTCCGCTGAAGAAGAGCAAGATGGCTCCCGGACAATGGAAGAAACACCTGCAGGAGAAAGGCGGCGTAGTGACAGAGAAAGATATCTGGTATCCGGACAGCGCTTCTATCCTGGCGCAGAGTTACTGCGTGGACCAGAATGTGCCTGTCATCACCGACGACAGCCTCTGGCAAGTAGTCAAATCGTTCCTCCGTCCGGTAATGCTGCATTTCGTTGATTGCAAAGGCATCCTGCTGGAAGGCGTTACGTTTGAGAACTCGCCGGCATGGAACCTCCACCCGATGTGCTGCGAGAACCTGATTCTGCGCGATCTCAATGTCCGCAACCCGTGGTACAGCCAGAACGGCGACGGCGTGGATGTAGAGAGTTGCAAAAATGTTGTTATTTCTCATTGCTCGTTCGACGTAGGCGACGACGCTATCTGCATGAAGTCCGGCAAGGACAAACCCGGCCGTGACAGAGGTATCCCGACGGAGAACGTAGTAGTGGACGACTGTGTCGTTTACCATGGTCACGGCGGTTTTGTATGCGGCAGTGAGATGTCCGGCGGCATTAAGAACGTACAGGTAAGCAACAACCTCTATATCGGTACCGATGTAGGTCTGCGTTTTAAGAGCACCCGCGGCCGCGGCGGCGTAGTGGAGAACATCTATATCCGCGACGTGAATATGGCTAATATCCCGAACGAAGGTCTGCTGTTTGACCTCTTCTACGGCGGCAAAGGAGCCGGAGAAGAGACCGAAGAGGAACTGGCAGCCCGCATGAATGCAGAGGCTCCGGAAGCAAGCGAAGAGACACCTGCGTTCAAGAATATCGTGATTGAGAACGTAACGGGTAAAAACATCAAACGCGCCATTTATTTCAACGGTCTGCCGGAGATGAAGATCCAGAATGTAACGCTGCGCAATATCACGATGAGCGCCACCGATGGTGCGCTCTTCCGTCAGACGAACGGACTGGTCATCGACAATGTGAATATCCAAGCTCAGAAGGGCGAAGCGTTCTCGCTTGCTCCGACAGTAGAGAATGTCACGATTAACAAATAATAGTCAAAAGAAAAAAGTCGAAAGCCGAAAGACTCTTTCTTCTTTGAGCGTTAGCGGTCTTTTTACTTTGAACGTAGTGGTCTTACTACTCGCGGGGTGCGCCCCGCGGGTAGCTACTTCGTTTTGGAAGATAGGCACTCCTGCTGACTCGACCAGAGTGGGATATAAAGTTATTTATGCCGAAGGCAAGACCCGGCATTGCTATCCTATTACGGAATGGAGCGACGGACCGGAGAACGACACCTACCACCAGCTTCACCACCACGGCGTGGCGGCAGAAAGCGAGCAGATGGCGTACCGCATCTATTTTGATAAGAAACAAACTATTGATCCGTATTGCAAACGCACGCCGCAGTTGGAATTGGCGCAGAGTTACTGGTACCCCAATGACAGTCTTTTGGAGGCGGGCTACGGCGATGACATTCTTCGCGTGAGCGGAACAGTAGGCGTAGGTTCTGTCAAGTATTGGAACGGCAAATTATACCACATTGAGGAAGTAGGCGAGCGACAGCAGTTGATTGTAGAACAAAGCCGCAACAAAGCCATTATTGCCGTTAATGACATTGACTGGACAGTTCCCGACGGCAAAGAGGATCTGCCGGAAACACGCACAATCATCAGTATGGAGGTGCAATACACACTCCGCGCCGGTCACCGCGATATGCGGTGCGATGTAGTCTGTTCCGAGCCGATAGAAGGACTCTGTACCGGCGTGCAGACCATTCCGGCAAAGGGAGGCAAAGATACGGTATCTATTATTCTTCCGAACGGCGTTCTGCTGGCTTCATGGGGCACAGACTGGCCGGTCAATGACAGTGCCAAGTACGCCAAAGAAACAGTAGGTTTAGGTGTGTTTATACCGAAAGAATATGCCGGAGAATTGGTTCACGACAAACAGAATAATTTGTGCATATTAATTTCACAAATCACAAATCACAAATCACAAATGTGCGCGACCGCGCATTTCTATCTCACTTGCTGCGGAGCGACAAAAGAAAACCACCCCGTGGCAAAGACTGCCGAAGAGTGGGTTGCTTATTTAAAGAAGTGGGCGAAAGGGCTCAAATAGCACTCATTCTCGTTACCATCTCGTTACCATTACGGACGTCACTGTACAGTTGATGTCCGTTTTTTGTACACCGTGTACGCCGCCGCAAGCGCAGCGAAGAAGAGCATTACAGACCAGTTTAGTTCAAGAGGACACCAGCAATAGCCGGACTCTTCTACACAGTGACAATGGTCTATTTCGGAATCGTCAAATTCATTCCACGTACAATTACAAATAGGACACGTATAAATGCCTTCTTCGCCAGTAGCCTGCCAGTCACAACCGCAATCCGGCAGACCTCCAGGATTGCCACCCGGGGTTCTTCGAGGCCCCGCAATATGACCATACGTTTCATTGGAAGTTGTACCTCCTTGGATAGCCGAAGCGGAAGTATAAATCCCTCTTACTTGCATATTAGAAGAGGGTTCTACCGTTTTTCCGTACGTGGGCATATTCTGCGTTCCGTAGGAGCTGGTAGATCCCATTGTAGCCATAGGAGCCTGCGCCATGACACTACCGCGCATTGCGGTAGAGCGCACAGGCGCGGAATGGTACATTCCGCTTCTTCCAGAGCCTTTATATGGGGATGCGTAACTTAGTGCGGAGGCACTAAGAGAGCATAGAATACCTATTATTATAAATAATACCTTTTTCAAACTAATACTAATTTATATGCCCTTGTCACAAGGGGATTTATTTGCGCACTACAGCGCCGGATGCATTATACAGCACACCGTCTTTGAGGATATATAGTTGGTTATCCTTAATAAACTTCGTTACTTTTGTTTCGCTTTCAACATCCTCTACTCCGGTGGTAACAGCAGGAATATCTGCTGCGATAATTTGGAAACGCTCGGTTATTTCGCTATTCGGCTCGGCGTTAAAGGTATATTCCACTTCTTCACTGATCAACATTTTGAAACGAGCCTCTTTGTCCCAAAGAACCAACGGATTCTCGCTGTTGACATGGCTGAACTTCATCGTATAGGTCATTTCTTCGCCCGTGCGCACACCTACGCGCGTTCCTGCTATACTATTGGTAGCATCAACGGAAAGTCGGTCTTCATCTTCTACTGCGAAGATATTGAACGCACCGCTCATTTGTTTGGTAGCATCATAACCATTTTCATAACTTGCATCATATTCTTCCGATTCGATCATATACAAGTTATCAGTCCACCCATTCGACCAAATTGACACACATAACGCTCCACGAACAGCATCCTCATCGTTACGCGCAGTTACACGCAAAGGTGCATTTGCACTTGTACCATTCCATACCAATTTTCTATAGTCAAATGTCAGTTTTGCGCCCTCTGCATTTGCTCTTACAGAGAATCCCTGCATAGGAGCAATCGTTGTAATCGTGCCGAATGAGGATTTCATTGCGCGAGCCGTTCCTATAGGAATGGGCAGGTATTGTCCCGGTGCATTTGTTGTTCCGGCAGCATCCTTCTTCATCAAATTCTCTGCATCCTTACGAGAACCGGTATTGAACAGATATACAACCTTCTCCAGATTAACAAAATCCCCGTCTTCAAAGTTAGTAATATCTATCGGAGCGGTATAGCTATTTGCCACAACATTCTCTCCATGTTCACTATCCGTATATGCTAAATCTACAGTTACTGTGCCATTATTTTGAATCAATTTTCCGCCATATGAGATCAACTTGCCGTCGGGCGAATCATATTGAGTGGTGCTATAGCCCACAAACGGCTCCATTACCAGATTTTTACGATTATTTATCCATGTATCCGTTGCCTCTACATAACTATATATCCAACTTCTGGTGAAAACGGTCTTTGCCAATGCTCCTTCAAAGTCAATCGGCGTGCCCACATATTGCCATGCAGCGATATTTTCTTCATCAGAAGTTTTGTCATAATATCCAATAGAATACATCTCCACTGTTGCCTCCGGCATCGGTTCTGTGGAGTATGGAGAGATACGCAAGTAGCCTGTTTGGCCTTTCGTCTCGCCACTTGTACCGGCAGCCAGCTTGAAATTATCTGCAGTAGCTCCTCTGATGCCACCTGCTCCAATGGTCAAGCCGCCATTCGGAGCAATAGTAACTTTTGCATCATTCTCAATAGCAAAACTATATACGCTCACCTCTTCATCAATAAGGACATCGCTGCGAATGATGACTGCGTGGTTTTCATTCGGCTGTTCATTACGGTTCCAGTTGTTGTTTATTTGCCATTCTTCCTTTTCATCCTCATCCGTACCCTCAAAGATATATTCCTTGCGGGCAATTCGTGTAAGCGTGATGTTTTCGTATGCGATCCACGTTCCCGGTACATAGGAGGGGTTCTTTATACCATAACGCAGTGTACCTGTCTCTTTGCCAGCATCTGCTTCTACATATACGTATACATCATTAAGGTAACGTTTTGCGTCGTCAAAAGCTTTTCCTGCGGAGGTTAAATCCGTTGAGTAATAATATCCTCCTCTTAATTCATCGGAAGCCTCTAACGGCGAGACTTGGTATGAGCGATATAACGACTGAATAGGATATTTTACGTCATTGGCATAGATATAAGCCAATACACTTTCCATGCCTTCTCCTGCCGAGTGGCAAGTCCAGGCAATGTTCGCAGACGAAATACGGCTAAATCCTTTTACTGTCAGGCGGTAGAAGCCGGGAACCAAGTTTGTAATCTCGTTATCATAAATGGCACGTGGTCCTGCTGCTTCATCTCGGTAATATCCGGCTTGTTCGCCTAATGCCAACGCAGGGATCTCAACATTCGTCATTTCGAAATCATTGGCGTCTATACGGTTACGTACTTTCTCCAATGTATTGACATCCGATCCAAAATCTTTTGCTGCTGCTTCAGCTGCTTCACGGTTGAGGATTTCCAGAATATGTGCCGGGTGCTCGGTGTAGTCCTCCATCTGCCATCTTGTAGCCGCCGAAGCATCAGACGTAAGCGCAAGAGCATTGCCGTTCAATGTTACATATTGTCCTTTGTGGCTATCTCCCGCATACTCATTACCACTCTGGAAAGTAAGGATTGTACCATCTATCACATTCTGCTTCCAGAGATTATAGTTGTTAGCCGCTGTGCCGTCGTCAGTATATAATTCGTGGTTGTCCGCCTCGTAGAGATATTGCTGGTTATCGACAAAGAGGAAGCGGGTGTAGAAATTAGTATTATCATTGGTATAATTACTAATACGACATGCCATACCAAAATCATCCACTATCGCCTGCGTACCCCACTTGGCTCCGCGGCTCAGATAACGGCCGTCCGCCTCTGCACGGAGGTATTTGTATCCAACCAACTCCGAGATATTGATATTACGGAAGAATCCCCAATAGTTTCCGCTGAACGAGAAACGGAGATAGCGCGTTGAGGGGTTAATGGTAAGTTCATTCACTTCAGTCCATTCAGCGGTAGAGGACTCGGTGGACCAAATGGTATTCCATATGGAACCATCAGAAGACTCTTGTACTTCATACATATGATGACCATCTGGGTCATCAGTTACCACCCATCCTGTATTCTTATATTCGAACGACAATCGCCCTGGAGTACCGTCAAAGGAGATAGTGAAGTTCTTCTCCGAATGGTACCAAACCCAGTCATCTGTCAAGACGTTGGTATTTCCCAAACGGATAGCTGCTGCCCCGTCTTCACTGACCCACGCACATCTTCTTCCTGCTTCTACGGCTCCTCCTTGATAGATAGTCTTATCCAACTGGAGAGGCACGGATAAATCCGGACGCTCCCGGGGAGTGAAAGTAAATGTAGCACTTCCTGGTGCATAGTCGTCATTTTCTCCTTGGCTTACAGTGATGGTCACCTCCTGATTCTTGCTGTATATATGGAGTGTACCGTCTATCACCTGAGCAATAGAAGCATCGCTGGTCTCAAATGTCAATGGACAATGGGTATAGTCCGTATTAGTAGAAGAAGCGACATTCGCTATGTTTGTGCCAAAGAAATAAGGCAAATGGTTTGCGTTGAACGAGAACTCCGGATCAGTCTTTCCATTACGGACACCGGTAAGAGGGATATTAAGGAAATTACCCGCGTTGTCTTCTATATGAAGCACTGCGTCATACGAATCTTCACCGCGAATTTCACCTCTATTATCAAAACTTACAGCGATTGTAACCGTAGCATATAAATCTCGTCCTGTTCCCGGGATATTCGTACGTTCAATAGAGAAATATGACGCATCGTCGCCAACAATCTCCATTGTGGTAACGCGCCCTGCGTTAGCATGGCTGAATGTAACCGTCTCCTCTTGAGTACCATAATTAGCACCCTTTGTACCAAAATCGACTCTTACCGGAGTAGCCGAAAAATCCTGCAACTCGGTAACATGGATGTTTTTAAAACGGCCTGCAAAGTTTCCCGAATAGCAGAAACGCAAGTAACGAGTGCTTGGCAATAATTGGATATTGGTAGCTGTTCCTGAGCCTGATGTTTGCTTTCCCCACTTTGAATCAACCCAATTGCTTCCATCTGAACTTTCTTTTACCCACCATTCAACGCCTGTTGCCCCACTGGCTTGTTTTTCATAATCAAAAGACAATTTATCAGGTATTCCAGTGAATCTAATGTCATAATATTTGTCATCCCAATCGAGGCCACCTCCTCCATCTCCAAGTTTTATTCCGTCATTCCAGGAGAAGGAACCTTCAGAGCCAAACTTGAATGGAATGAAATAGTTAGAAGAAGTAATTGTAAACGGCACATGGTTATTGAGTTCGACAGGATTTACAACATAAGTCTCCGTTTTGCCTTTCCATTTATAGTTTTCGGCTTGAGTAACGGTAATGTTCGCTGTCTCTTCTACATTATAAATATGCAAGGTATTATCAACTACTTTTGCCGAAGCCTCGTTATCAGAAACTACCGAATAGCCAAAGTCTGTGTTCGTAGTAGAGAAAATACCCGGTATTTCGGATTGGTAGTAATAAACCGCATTACCCGAATTCCATGTAAAGGTAGGAGTGTATTTTTTGATGGTAATTTCTTTTGTACTTTCACCTGCCTCAAAACCATTTGTCTCTGCTTCTTGCACAACTTTGAGAGTTAATGTTCCGGCATGACCACAAACGAGGGTATTATTAACAAAAGTAGGAGTGGTTGCACCTTCGTTATTGATTCCCGTAGGAGTCCAATCTAATATAGAATAGGTCTTTGCGCCGTTACTTGTAAAAGAAATAACATCGTTGATAGTTTGTCCAACATATAAATCATCCAATGCACTATTCCATGTGTAAGAAGGAATGGCAGTTACTTTTGCTTTAACAGTAACATTAATCGTTCTACCACGTGGAGTAGTTATTGATAATGTTTGATTATAGATACCTGCGGCTGTTGGATTAATTGTTACTCTTACGGTACATGTGTGTTCAGAATTATCTGTCTTATTTCCGGAAATAGTTGCACTTAAGACTCCGCTCAAGCCAGTTTGGCTCCATGAGTCACCCACATTATGACACGCTATTGTAAATTCCTTGAATTGTGGAGCTGAATTATAAGCCACATCTCCAAAATCTATAACCGTCGTAGAAGGCTTGAATTTTGCGAATATCGCATAAAAATTACGTGGAGGATTACTATTTCCTCTAACTGCTTGAACAGTTGTCGAGTAATAGCAGTTATTGGATGTAGACGTAGAAAGAGCGGTTCCACTTCCCGAGTCGTTACTATACCACCCTACAAACTTATAATCATCTTTGGCTTTGGCATACATAGTAGCTGTTACATCCCACGTAGTCGGGGCGCTACCCCATCCACTATTTTTTTCATTATAACTGGAATTATCACTTACATCTTTAGAAAAAGTGCCATTAAAGGAAGTACCTTTCAATGTAATCCATGTATAACCTGTGTTACTCGGTATAGAATAAGAATAACCCGTACAAGTATATTGCTGGTTTACATATGCTCCCCATGCGTTGGTGTTGACGCCGACGAGAGTAAGGAGAAGCAATAAAACATTAAGAAAATGCTTGGAATTATGACAAATATTCATCTTTTTCATACCTTTTCTAATTTAAAACCCTGTTTTTGCCAAGTAGATTTATCAAATTGCCGATTTTTAATTTTTTATGGGGCATTTCGTAACAATCCACCGCAAAAAAGTGTGCAAAATTAAGATTTTTCTTTGAAACACGCAAATTTATACACACTTTTCTCGCGCGAATAATAAGGATATATAGCCGTTTCTTAAAAAGCGACACTTTTGTATGTTGTAAAACATGTATTTTGTTCCGTTTTTCGCAATTGTGCATTTGTTATCGAAATATGCGACATATTTATGCAACATCATGGTTCCGAAAGGCACAAAAAAAGAAGGCGTTTTTAACCTTCTTTAAAGCCGAGGAGTCGTAATGACCCTTAATTGACTCTTATTTGCCCCTTACTTGCCCCTTACTTGCTGTCTTGTTCTGTGTCTAATTTTGAGTCTTATTTGAGTCTTATTTGAGTCGTAAATGAGTCGTAAATGTCCCCTGAGTAAATTATAAAGAATTTATAACATGTAACGCATAATATAGTGCGCAAAGAAGACATCATACACACGCCAGACGTCATCCGTCTTTACCAGAATATCCTTTGCGTAAAGCCCCTTAATAGCCGTTTGCACACTGCTTGCTGATTCTAATTTATATTTGTCGATAAATGATTTAGAGGCAACATTTTTGGCTTCCCGTTCCTTCACTATGGCATATAAGACAACCTTTTGTTTTTGCGGAAGAGCGGCTAATAACTCCCGGTAGAAAGGTTCCTGCAAAAGAACCACATTTTGCAACGCCATGTCCATCTCAGCCACGGAGCATTTTCCCTGAACCGCTGTCAAGACATACATTTCATTTAACAACACCTGCATATACCATGTCACGCCCCTGCACAATGTATATACTCGTTCGACCGCCTCTGCATCAATTAACTTGGAACCTTTAGCAAACATCCGCTGCGCAAAAGTCACATACACCTCCTTCGGTATCGGTTCCAAGCCCATATTGATTGTGCTTTGATAAAAAGGTTTCGATGGGGAAAGAAACATTTGCGTCATCACATGTTTCCGACTTCCGGCGAAGATAAAGCGTGTCTTCTTACAACGCTGGATATGCGTGCGCAAAAGCGCTTCCACGTTCTTCTCCTGATATTCACCTATTTGCTGGAACTCATCAAAAGCCACTACACAAGGTTTGTCGGACTCCTCCAGATAAGCAAAAATCTGCTCCAGCGTCATTACCGGCGCGACGATATCGCCAATAGCTATATCAAAAGCAGGGCTACCGGAAACCGGATCTAATTTAAAGCCGACACGGAAGGAGCTGATAATCTGAAAGAATTTCTCCTTCCATGAGTTTTTCTGCGTTTGAATACAACGATACACTTCGTTCCCGAATAGACAAACCAGCTCCGCCATACTACTTGTTGCGTACAGATCCACAGAAATCGTATAATATTGCTTTTGCATTACCGGCTGCGCAAACAGATGGTTTATCAGACCTGATTTACCTATACGGCGGTCCGAAATCAAGGTCACATTACGTCCATTTTGCACTTGCCGGAGTAACATTTCGGTCTCCTTCTCCCTGTCACAGAAGTACTCTTCCGAAACATATTTCCCAATTACGAACGGGTTTAACTCACTATTTTTCATACAATTACAGTGTTTTTATAAATTATTGTACACAAAATTATTGTAGTTGCAATTATTGTAGTTGCAATAATTTCGGTGCAAAGGTACAACAAAAAAACGACATACACAAATTTGTACGTCATTTTTACGTAATTTTATGCTTTTTGCGCTATTTAGGCTTCAATGATTCCTGCTTCACGCCATGAATCGATAGTAGCAGAGATGTCTGTCATGGCTTGTTGGGGCGCGACGTCAAACTCTGCGCAGAGAGCCTTGCAGAGCGCCTGCACGTCAAAACAGCCTTTCTCACGGGTTAGTTCTTCCGCTTTCTCCCAAAGGAAAGCGGCGGTCTCGTTGAGGGTAATCATCTTGTTGAAATTGATGAGTGCCATCGACTCGCCTACCAAGATATACTCGTTGCCCAGTTTGCGGAGTTTGAATCCTTCGATTGTTTTCATAAAGCCATTTACAATTTAATCATTTACCATTTACAATTTATTTGTTCATTTAACTATACAGCCATTTGAGGATGGTGTGGCGGTAGAGTTTGAGTAGGAAGGAGCGGTGGGGTTTGAGGCGCAGCCACAGTCTGCCTCGTGTGAGGGGTTTGGTGCGACCGGAAGGGGTCTCGATGCGCGTTACACGTCCGATGATACCTGCACGGGTACATGACTCCGTGCCGGAGAGGTTTCCATCTCCCATGAGGATATAAGAGAAAGCCTCTTCCCGCCCCTCCCCTGAAGGGAAGGGAGAAATAGTTTCTATTCGGATGAGGCGATGCAGGACGTATTGTCGTCCGCAGAGCGTCTCAGCCTGCACAAGCAGAATATCTCCTATCTGCGGTTCGCGCGTGAGCGGCGAGAGCACGACAGAGTCTTTGTCTCCTTCGATAAACGGTCGCATGCTGACGCCGGAAGGCGTGAAACGCACTTCTTTTCCTTCTGCAAGCAGTCGTGCCAGTTCGGGGATCAATATATCGTTTTCCACTCGCATTTATTTGCTATTCGGGTTTGTAGATAAAGCATCCGGGACAGCCGGAGAGATCGATGTAAATATAATCTATCTGGAAGACATAGACTTTGTATGAACTTTTATAGGCTATACGAACATAATAATCCCCCGCTCGCGGCATTTTTACTGTTTTAAGCCCATTAGACTTGTGTTCAACTGTAACGTCTTTCCAGACACTTCCATCCGTGGAGATTGAAACGGCTATGTCTCTATAAGGGTTTGGAGTTAACGGATAGTAATAGTAGTTGATGCGTAAACTATCTAAGTTCTGAATTAGAGAAGTTTCTACTTTATCCCCAGATTTCTCCAGAAAGATAGCCAACTTACTCCCTGTTTTTGAATAATCCAGAGAAAACTCAGCTCCACCGGAACAAGTATAAGTAACCAAGTCGGTTATACCTGTTTGGTTGGTGTTTTCTACCTCCAGTTTTTTCGGTGATGCATTGAACATGGCATCAAAGTCATGCGGAATAGTTCTCGTCTCAGCCCCGGAGATGATGGGGCAGAGAGAGAACAAGCAGATGAGGATATAACGAATGTAGGGATTCATTTATTCGAGGCGTGAACCGGTAAGAGAGTAAACTTCGTTTCCAATGAGGATGACCATTTGTCCGTTTCGGAGGACGAGCCTACCTCTGTCTCCTCCCTGAAGGGAAGAGGAGTCAACATTATCGATGTCCGTGTACCAGCAACCGCAAGCTGTGCTATAATCGCTATACGAAGCCGTTGCTTCACCGCCTATTTCCAAATCGAAATACTCTGTTCCGTTGATATTGCTAGTTGCATAAGCGCCGAACACATTATACCCACCAGCACGGAAAACAAGTGCTCGACCTTCATTGGCTGAAGAGTTAACACGCCATGTGCCTTTTGTACCACTCTCAAACGACCATGTTTGAGCAGTACTGGACAAACTTACATTGGTTTTTGAACCATTAGTAAGATATTTGCCACCTGTTTGGATGGTAAATCCGCCCGTTGCAGACGTCAGCACAAAGTCAGCAGCCTCTGCTTCATTAGTCGTGCTCTGCAGTTTGCTATTGCTAATAGTACCTGCAGCATAGTATTTAGTGCCACTTACTTGTGCATAGATTTTAAAGGTGCCACCGGTATTGCCATCAAAAGCAGCCACTCCGCCTTCACCGCCTTGCTCTGCATAAACAGCATAGAGCGTAGTAGCCTCAGCGATAGGATCACCTGCTTTGACATAAGTCGGAGCAGTCGTTGCACTCTCGTAATCAGCCGTCTTGGTCCAACCAAGGAAGAATTTGCCGCAAGGACAATCCAGAGGATTGGTAGCCGGAAGAACTACGGTACCGGTAGATTGCGTAGTAGCGAACTCACGACCGTTCGCCATGAAGGTCAACGTGAACGGATCAACGACGATGGAGGGTTCCTCAATATAGGTAAGGGTTACCTGTTGTCCGCTCTCGGCGATGTTCAGCAATGGTTTGCCGCTAACTCCGGACCAAGAAGTCTTATTGCCGGTTCCCGGGAAGGGGTTCTTCGGACAGTTATCCGTAGAGCCGTCCCAACCGATCTTCGTTCCCGTAGCCGACACAATGGTAATTAATGGATTTCCATCTGTATTATTCGGCTCGTTGTTCGTCCATTTAGAAGCATTGAAGTTCACCTTCCAGATCAGCATACCGTGACCTGTCAACGGTGCGTCCCAGCCCTGTTGCTGACGATTCTCTAAATAATAACATAATCCTGAAGTGGTAGGACTCTGATAATTTCCCGAAGCATTAATTTGGTATGTTTGGAAGCCTTCCACTCCATTTGCAAGAATGGTAACGTTCTTTCCTTCATTTCCCAAGTTAATAGGCGTCAACCATCCAAAGAAATCTTTCTCCCATGGTCCATAGTTAGGCGGGCAGTGACCATCTGCATTGTAGCTTCCGCCATCCATAATACTCCAATCATTTGGAGTAAGACAATTGATATAGTTATAAGTTTCTTGTGTATTGGCATTGGTATCATAGAAATCAGGCAGACCCATTACGTGACCGAACTCGTGGCAGAGCGTACCGATACCGCCGAGCGAGGAGCCGGACAGTTCACCGGACATGGCATAGTTTTCTATCGTCTTGCCGCCCACTTTGCATTGCGAAGCCGTATAGGTACAACTACCATAGTATTGCGCGGAAGAGACCTCCCAGTTATGGGGCCAAATGGTCTCGGATGTACCGCCGTCCGCCTGACCCTTACCGGCATAAATCACATAAACGAAATCGACATAACCGTCATTATTGGAGTCATAATCCGCCCAGTTGATATTGAACTGCTCATCCGCCAAGCGGCAGCCCTCAATAACAGCGTCGGTCGCATGCTGGTCATCGCCTTCTTCGCTACCGTCCGTTCCGTAATACGCCACATTGCGGCTAAGGGTCACCGGTCCGAAGACATCAAACTGCGGACGATAACTACCATTAGATTGATCCGAGAAATACTGCGCTGCGGAAGGATAACCGCTATTGACAGTACAATTGGTCGAGTTACAAAGTTCATCAAACGTAGCCTGAGTGTGACCGGACTGCATGCTCTTGTTACTAAAATTCACCAAGATCACCACTCCTTTCGGCGCTAAATTCGGCGTAACGCCTACATCCTTTCTTTGCCGACGAGCAACAACTTTTGCCCGGCGGGCCTTAGCCACCTCAGCCGAGGGAGCCTCACCTACCTCTACATACATGCCGTTGATTTCACGAACTTGTTTACCTTCACGGTTTATCATATAATGATAAAACTCGTCTCCAAATTGTTGAATCTCGATGGTCGTACCATCTGCTTGTGTGCGCGTTTGCCATCCTCGGCGCGCAGGAACTGCGCTTGCTGTCACAGCAAGAGCGCATAAGAAAAGAAATGATAAAATCTTCTTCATGATATGAATATATAATGTTTTATTTTACGAATTAGCGTGCAAAGGTACGGCTTTTTTTTCAGATACACAAATAAAATTGCAGTTTTTAAGAAAATAAACATAGATAAACCCTTTTAAATGCTTTAAAGCTGCGCTTTCTGTGTACTTTGGAGCTATAAACTCCTTGTAAGCAAGCTTCCAGAGAGTTTCTATCTCCAAAGCCCACGCCCTAGGGGGTTAAAGCATTTAAAAGCAATAAACATAAATAAAATTTCTTGTCCTATTTATTGGATTTAGCGGAGTATATATGTGGAAAAATTGACAGATTTTGCAGAAAAAGTCATTTTATACCTATTTAATTTGCGTATATGCGCGAAAAGTGTTATTTTTGCATTCGATTTTGTAAGATATAGTTGTCAAAACACTATAAAAACCCAATTATTCATTTAACTTAAAAACATTAAAACACAAATGAAAAAACTTTTCACATTAGCCGCTGCCGTACTGGCAAGCATGGCAATGATGGCAGTTGTTCCAACAACTACTTTGAATCCTGCAAATGTACCGGCAGAGGGTTGGGCTGGCAAGTATGCACCGGCTTACATTGAAAACGGTGAATGGGTATGTTTCTCCCCGTACGAGATTTACCAATCTACCGCTCAAACATGGGCAGCCAAAGACAACAGCGGTTCTACCGATGGATCATGGGATGCAATCGATCCTTTCCCCGCACAGAGTGCATGGACAACCAACGATGGTAAAATAGCCACCGTTCGTCAAGGTCAAAAAGGTCCGTACTACTATCGCGTCACCAACACTACGGATGTTGCAGCATTAGTTAAGAGCGGTTCAAACAAGAAACGTACGATTTTCCTAGAGGCTTTCGAACTGACTAATGGTGTAGCAGCTGAAACCACAACCGCAGTTGCCAGCATGGAAAGCAGCACTATGGGTGTTATTTCTGTGACAGGGCTGGACGCTGCGAAAGAATATTTGATCGTTGTTCGCGCCGAGGATTCCGGTTCCGGAGGAACCAGTAGTGGCAATAGCAACTATTATGCTATTGGTTTTAAGACCGTTCTCAGCACAGAACCTATGCTCAATGTTAGTCCTGCTTCTGTAAATTTAGAAGCTATCGCATCTAATACCAATCCGAGCACTACTGTTAATTTTAGCGGAAAGAACCTTACTCCGGGCACGTATAATTTGACTGTTCCGAATTTGGCAGGTTTGACCGTTACTCCGACTGCAGTAACCGTAAGTGCAGATGGCAAACTGAACGCAGAAGTTACGATTGCATACGCAAGCACAGTAGATGTAGCAGCCGGCAACACCAGTTTGACTCTTACCATCGGTGAGTTATCGGCAGCTGTAGCTATCAATTACTCAGCTGTTATGACCAAGCAATATATCACCAGATCGTTCAACATCGAGCAACTCGTGATGGCTAATAGTAAGGCATATGATATCAAGGCCGCTTTTGATGCTGCTCACATCGAGTATGGCAATTTGGATGCATTGGATTCGTTGAATAACGACAAGGGCGCAGGTCGTAACGAGGCTTATCTGGGTCTGAAGATTAAGAAAACCGGCGGTTTCATCGCATGCTGGTTGCCAGCTGGTCAAACCATCCGCGTTAAGTTCGGTTATGTTGAAAATAAAGTGAATGCTATTGCCGGAAGTGACACCATCGTTCTGAATCCGACCAACAAAACGTTGGATGTATTGGAGTTCACCGCACTTGCAGATACCTACGTTAAGATCCAAACGACCAGCGACAAGACCGTTGTTCTCAAGCAGATCAAGCTTAATGAGGCTATTACTGACGTATTATACAAGATCGCTTACAACATCGGCGAAGGCGGTACTGTTACCGGTTGGACAGTCGCTCTGCCTGGCGAGGAAGTAGTGATGGACATCACCTCCAATGAGGGCTTTGCGCTGACTAACATTACCTATAACGGTACAGCGATGGTACAAACTGCTCCGGGTGCTCCAATTAGTTTTGAGATGCCGGAAGAGAATGTAACCGTTGAGGCTTCGTTTGGAGATGTAGCTACCGCTATCGACAACACCGAAGAGGCAGTTAAGGCTGTTAAGTTCTTCGAGAATGGTCAGTTAATCATCGAGAAGAACGGCGTGCTCTACAACGCACAGGGCGCTATTGTTAAGTAAGAAAAACCACCCCGGGGAGTTCTACGGACGGCCACCGGCAGTCCGATCGAGCAGAGTTCTTCACCCGCTCAAGGGAGGGAGGAATGACAGCTCCGCATAATGCGGGCTGTTTTTTTGTGCGGAACGCTCCCCAAAAAGACTCTATAGCCGTTCACCGGACACTCAACCGTGCCCCCCTCGAAGGAGGGAGAAAAGGGGATATCGTACCGCTGTGGTGCCGGTTTCGTTCCGAACATCCTGTGTTAATCCTGTGTTAATGCTGTGTTGGGATATTGAGAGAGGAGGACAGAGGAAAAGCAGGAAAAGGGCAAGGAAGGGACGAAAAAAGCACAAAGATTTGCGTATATCAAAAAAAAGTTGTAAATTTGCACGCTTTTTGTATTCCAATACAAAATACGAAAGTCAGAAGTCGAAAGTCAAAAGACATTAAACGATGCGAATATTACAACATATAGGAGAGTATTTTCTGCTGATGGGCCGGGTATTGCGTATGCCCGACCGCCAGCGGATGTTCTGGCGTCAATACAGCAGAGAACTGGAGAAACAAGGTCTGCAGAGTCTGCCGATCGTGCTGATCATTTCCGTATTTATCGGAGCCATCCTGACCATTCAGGCGAAGACGAACACGGAGAACCCGCTTCTGCCAACTTATACGGTAGGTCTGCTGACGAGGGAGACGCTGCTGCTGGAGTTCTCAAGCACGATCCTGTGTCTCATTCTGGCAGGCAAAGTGGGGTCCAACATCGCTTCGGAGATAGGCACGATGCGTATCACGGAACAGATTGACGCGATGGAGATTATGGGTGTGAACAGCGCCAACTATCTGATTCTGCCGAAGATCCTGGCGTTCGTGACGATGATGCCAATGCTAGTTATCATCTCGACGGCCGTAGGTCTGGTAGGAGGCTGGGCGGTAGGTGCGTTCACGGACATCATCACCGTACACGACTACCTCATCGGCGTGCAGTACGCGTTCAATCCATACTACGTATGGTACGGAATCATCAAGAGTCTGGTGTTCGCGTTCGTGATCACGAGCATGAGCAGTTATTACGGCTATAACGTACGCGGCGGCGCGCTGGATGTAGGACGCGCCAGTACGAATGCCGTTGTGAACAGCAATATCATGATATTGTTTTTAGATTTAGTGCTTTCAAAGCTGCTGCTTTGAGCACAAAATCTGACCGGCGCGAGCGCCTGTAAGACCGCTTCGCTGTAGGACCGTTTACACTGTAAGACCGCGGCAAGCCGCTGTAAGATAAAAAGATGCATAATTATAAAAATCTACATATCTGGCAAGAGGGTATAAATCTCGCGCGAAAGATTTATGAGGTTACGGGTAACTTTCCTGCTAACGAGAAATACGGAATCGTTTCTCAAATGACCAGGGCAGCGGTTTCTATACCTTCTAACATAGCAGAAGGGGCTGGAAGAAACAGCAATAAAGATTTTGCTAACTTTTTAAGTATAGCTATTGGCTCGATTTTTGAATTGCATACACAAATTGCTATTTGTGAGCAAATAGGATACATAAATGAAGAAACAACAAAACAATTGGAACAGCAGATATACACACTGCAACAACAAATAACAACCTACAAGCAGCGGATAGAAGGGAGCGCCCCGCGGCAAGGGGAGACATCCCCGACGAGCGAAAGCAAGAAATAAAAATCTTACAATGAGCGTAGCGAATGATCTTACAGTGAACGAAGAGAACGTTCCAACAACGATAGTGGTCATACAGCGAAGCGGTCACAACTTAGTTGTATTATATGATTGAAGTAAAAGATGTAGTCAAGAGTTTTGACGGGAATGTGGTGCTGAACCACGTGAGTACCGAGATGCGGGACGGGGAAGTGAATATGATCATCGGCCAGTCCGGTTCCGGCAAGACCGTGCTGATGAAAAGCATGATCGGTCTGCATGCCGTGGACAGCGGACAGATACTGTATGACGGCCGCGATCTGGCGGAGATGCGGAGCAAAGATATCCGGATGCTTCACCGCGAGGTAGGAATGCTGTTCCAAGGCAGCGCGCTGTTCGACTCCATGACGGTGATAGAGAATGTGCTGTTCCCGATGGAGATGTTCTCGCATAAGAGCCGCGAAGAGATGCGTGAGAGGGCGGAGTTCTGCCTCAAGCGCGTAGAGATGCCTGAACGCGTGTGGAACCTGATGCCGAGCGAGATATCCGGAGGACAGCAGAAACGTGTGGCTATTGCACGCGCTATCGTGCTGGAGCCGAAATACCTCTTCTGCGACGAACCGAACTCGGGTCTGGACCCGAAGACCAGTCTCGTGATCGATGCGTTGATTCAGGACATCACCAAGGAATATAACATCTGCACGATCGTGAACAGCCATGATATGAACTCCATCATGGAGATAGGCGACAATATCGTGTTCCTCAAAGGCGGCAAGAAAGAATGGCAAGGCAGCCGACACGAGATCATGAACAGCGAGAACGAAGCACTCAACGACTTCGTATTCGCATCGGAATTGTTCAAGAAGATAAAAAACAAATAACCCCTCCCCGACCCTCCCCTCAAGGGAGGGAGGAAAGATGATAAATGAATATGAATAAAATAATGAAGAAGATTGTATTGATTGCCCTGTTGGGCGTGATGGGAATGGGTGTTTATGCCCAGCAACCGGCTCGTGTGCCTGCTTACCGCGGCATGATCGAGCGCGTGCAGCCGAACGGGTACACGCTGCGCACCTTCCTGCGCGGAGACGAACACAAACACTGGATGATGACCGAAGACGGATGGTTGATCCGTGAGAACAAAAAAGGATGGCTGAAATACGCCAAGGTGAACCGCAAAGGCGAGATTGTAACCAGCTGCCGCAAAGCCAAAAACGTAGAGGACCGGAGCAAATGCCAGAAGAAATGGCTGGAGAAGCACGGAGTAAAGAGGGAGTGATAATTGAGAATTGATAATTGAGAATTGATAATTGGTATGAAGAAAATTTTGAGCATAGTGATGCTATGCGCTGTCGCAGTGAGTGCGACGGCAGTGCCGGCACGCCGTGAGGGTATGATCCGGACTGATGCGAACGGAACAGAAAAAATGGTGTTCCTTAACGGAGACGAGCATTTTCATTTTATCACGGATGCAGAAGGACGCTGGCTTGACGAAGAGACATTGCAGCCGATAGCAGAAGAAGAGAAAACGGCGCGGATGGCGAAAAGACAACAGCGCGCCAAAGCCCGCCGTGCAAGGCAGGAAACGGGAGTGGACCGCTTGCTGGCACCGAGAGGGGCCGTTATTCTGGTCAGTTTCAAGGACCTGGATTTCAGCCAGTCCAATGAGGATATGACCCAATGGGCGATGGGAGAGAAATACACCTATAATGGCGCCACGGGTTCTATTCACCAGTATTTCTACGACCAGAGCTGGGGTCAATACGACATGGATATTGATGTGATCGGTCCTGTGACGGTTAGCAGGAACTACTCCTATTACGGTAGCAACGACTGGGGAGGGAATGACAACCACCCGGACGAACTGGTCAAAGAGGCGTGCCAGTTAGCCGCAAAACAAGGAGCCGATTTCAGCCAGTACGACAGCAATAATGACGGCTATGTGGACTGGGTGGTTATTCTCTATGCGGGTAAAGGCGAAGCGGACGGAGGAGCAAGCAACACGATATGGCCTCACCAATACGATCTGAGCTATACTGGTATGTCCTTCGAGTTGCATGGCAAGACGATAGATCACTACTGCTGTCTCAACGAGTTGGACGGGCAAACAGGCGAACGGTGCGGTATCGGTACTTTCTGCCATGAGTTCAGCCATGTGATGGGGTTGCCGGATTTCTATGCCACCGTAGAAGGCGCCACGCACCGCACGATGGTAAATTGGGACATCATGGACTACGGACCTTATAATAACAATGGTAACACGCCTCCCAACTATTCCGCCTACGAGCGGTGGTTCATGGGATGGATTACTCCGCGCGTGCTGACAGAGCCGGAAAACACCATGTTAGGTCCGCTTCAAGAGACCAAACAATCCTTGCTGATGTGCAGCGGAAACTCACATAATTTAGACGGCCTGAACCCATTGCCAAGAACATTCTATTTACTGGAAACCCGCGCACAGGAAGGATGGGACACATATCTGCCCGGCAAAGGGCTGATGATCACCAAGATCCAATATGATCCCGATAAATGGTACAGCAACACGGTGAACAACACCGCCAGTAAATTAGGCGTGGATCTGATAGAAGCCAAAAGGAACACGTCCACCTATTATGGCAGAGCCACTGATCTCTTCCCTGCCGGAGCGAAGTCATATACCGGTTTTGCAGATCATGAGATCACGGACATCGAACTTTATGCGGATGGCTACATCGGATTCAAATACAACGGCGGATGGCCGGAAGGAATAGAAGATGTACAAGGGAACGATGTACAATGTACAAAGGTATTGCGTGGCGGCAAGGTAGTTATTATCCGCGAGGGAAAGGAATACGATATTTTAGGTAATCGTTTATGAAAATAATCAGTTATAATCTCAACGGCATCCGTTCGGCGATCGGGAAAGGGTTGCTCGAATGGCTGCGTGAAGAGAATCCGGATGTGTTCTGCATCCAGGAGAGCAAAGCACAGCCGGAACAGATAGACGTCATGGCGTTTCAGGAACTGGGATACCATAGTTACATCCATTCGGCGGAGAAGAAAGGCTATTCGGGCGTATGTATCTTCTCCAAGCAGGAGCCGGACCGCGTAGTTGTAGGTATGGGCATTCCCAAATACGACCGCGAGGGGCGCGTGCTGAGAGCCGATTTCGGCGATATAACCGTAGTGGACGCGTATATACCGAGCGGAACGACGGGAGACGTACGACAGGATTTCAAAATGGAGTTTCTGGAGGATTTTCTGCCGTGGGTGACAGAGTTGCGCAAAGAGCGTCCGAACCTGGTGATCTGCGGAGATTATAACATATGCCACAAGCCCATCGACATCAACCATCCGGAGCGGCAGATCGGCGTGTCCGGTTTCCTGCCCGAAGAGCGCGAATGGATGGACCGGTGGGAAGCGAGCGGACTGGTGGATTCATTCCGCGTGTTCGACCAGAGTCCGGAGCGGTACAGCTGGTGGAGCTGGAGAGCCGGAGCACGAGCCCGCAACGTAGGATGGCGGATTGACTATCACTGGGTGACCGAGAGTCTCAGACCCAGGCTCAAAGATGCAAAGATATTAACCGATACGGTACATAGCGATCATTGCCCGGTGATGGTTGAAATAGACTAATTTAAAAATCACAGGATAATATACGTAGTATATTATAGGTATAGGTGGGATACGTGATAATCCGCTAACGACCAGGTAACTAACATTATGGACAAGCTAAGGACAGAACATTTAGTAAAGAAATACGGCAAACGGACCGTAGTGGACGACGTGTCAATCGAGTTGACCCAAGGAGAGATTGTAGGTCTGCTGGGCCCGAACGGCGCAGGCAAGACAACCACTTTCTATATGACAACCGGTCTGGTCTCGGCCAACAACGGTCGTATTTTTCTCAACGACCAGGACATCACCTCTTTTCCTATGTACCGCCGTGCGAAGATGGGTATCGGCTATCTGCCTCAGGAAGCAAGCGTGTTCCGCAAGATGACGGTAGAAGACAATATCCGCTCCGTGCTCGAACTGACCGATTTCACGCCGGAGTACCAGGTTCAGAAGCTGGAGCAACTGATCAAGGAATTCAACCTCGAGCACGTGCGTACAAACCTTGGCGACCGCCTCAGCGGCGGAGAACGGCGTCGTACGGAGATAGCGCGGTGTTTGGCGATAGAACCCAAGTTCGTGATGCTGGACGAACCTTTTGCAGGTGTCGATCCTATTGCTGTGCAAGAGATTCAGGATGTCGTATGGCGGCTGAAAGACAAGAACATAGGTATTCTGATAACCGACCACAACGTAGATGAAACGCTGATGATCACGGACCGGGCATACCTGCTGTTTGAAGGCAAGATCCTCTTCCACGGTACGCCGGAAGAGTTAGCCTCCAACCCCGTTGTGCGGCAGAACTACCTCGGTCGCGATTTTGAACTCAAACGCAAAACGAGAGTTTAGGAACAAGAGAAGAGAGGTAAGGTGAGAAGCAAGAATTACATCATCTTGATACTTGCAGCAGTGCTATGCATTGCCTGTGCGAGCGAACCGGATCTCGGTATCGCTTTGCACGAATGCGCGCCGATGCCTTCTCCCCGTGCTTCTGCCACGGCGTTTGTGATAGGAGAGAAAGCCTATCTGTTCGCCGGAAGAGACAGCACCGGAAATTCGCGCAACGACCTGTGGCGTTATTCTCCGGTAACAGACAGTTGGGAAGACATGGGTCCCACTCCACTTGCTCCGCGCGTGAATGCCACCGCCTGCGTGAGCGACGGGAAAGTGTATATCGGGTTAGGATTTCTGGGCCGATACAGCAATGACAGCTCCTACCTGCAAGACTGGTGGGAATATACGCCCGCTACGGACTCATGGAAACGATTAGCCGACTATCCGAACAGCTATACCGACTGCGCCACTGCGTTTACCGGCGACGGGGAGTTATATGTAGGCTATGGTTTTTGCTGGAACTACCGGCGCGATTTTTTCCGATATGACATAGCTTCCGACCGTTGGGACAGTATTGATGTGAACGTCTCTTTCCACGGCTACCCCACCCGTTCTTTCGGAGGGACAGGATGCACCTGCCGAAGCCGGCATTTCATGGGAACAGGCTTTTACAAGGGGAGCCTGAACTGGTGGGCGGAACTGGTGGACGGCACGCATTGGGAGAAACGGGCTGCTGTGCCCAGCAAGACGCGTACCCTTGCCGCCTCTACCGCTACGGACCAATATATCTACCTCTCAGGCGGCATACATTACGGCGGAGTGAACACCACCGGCCATCTACTGCAGGACATCCACCGCTACGATCCGCTGAACGACTCCTGGAGCCATGTTGCCGTACTGCCGGAAGGCTTGATGAACCATCTCTCTTTTGCGATAGGCAGAAGGGTGTATATCGGTCTTGGCGAGGACAAGGAATGGAAGGTTAAAAACAAACTGTATTACTTTGAGGAATAGACTGCTCGTCATATTATTGCTGCTTTGCACAGGTATGTCCGCCCGGCAGTTGAGCTGGCGCTTCTGGCCCACCGGGATCACAGACAGCGTTCCGGCAGGCGGGGACACTATGCGCTGGACAGTCGGAGTAAGCGGCATTGCCTCCAGCGGCAAATACGCACCGTTCTGGCTGCAAAGCAACACGCACGGCGATATCAGTTCTTCGCCTTTCTCCGGCAACTTGACTGCCGGCATCTACAAGGAAGCCGTTCACCCCGAACGATGGTGGGATTATGATTTTGCGGTACAGCTGACCGGCCGTGTCCAGTCGCCTATACAGGGTAGCGCTTTTGCACAGCAACGGACGTACGGAACGGGCTATTTCAACCTTCTATACGCACATGTCCGCCTCTATATCTTTGATATCACAGCCGGTATCAAGCCTCTTGTCTATGAGACCCAAGACACCGCTTTGAGTATGGGAAGCATGATTTTCTCAGGCAACAGCCAACCGCTTCCGCGTATCACGGTAGGGATTGACCGGTATGTGCCTTTCCCCGGATGCTATGGGTATTTTGAGATCAAAGGAGGTCTGACCCACATATGGCAGGCGGACAACATATACATGCGAGGCAGTTATATCCATCATAAGTTCGCAGCTCTCCGCTTCGGCGGACGGCTTCCGGTGAACGTCAGTTATGAGTTCCACCATGCCGCCCAATGGGGCGGTATCAGCCCTGTTTGGGGGGATATAGGTAGCGGATGGTCTGATTTCCTGCACGTCCTTACCGCACGGGCTGGAGGAGTGATGAATAATGACCTGCGGAATGCACAGGGAAACCACGTAGGAAGCCAGCAGCTGATGGTAACCGGCAAAGGTACAGAATGGGAGATCAGTGCCTACTGGCAGAATTTCTTCGAAGATAATTTTGCTTTTATCGGCATGGGTCAGAACCTGTCCGACGGTCTATGGGGTATCAGTCTCAAACAGACCCGATGGCCGTTTATCCAAGGTGTGACATATGAGTTTCTCAACACGACCGACCAGTCCGGACCGTGGCACGACCGCGACGGACTTTGCTACGCCGGCAATGACCAGTATTATCAGAACAGCGTGTTCCAAAACGGATGGAATTATTTCTACCGCTCTATAGGTACACCTTTTATCACTTCGCCGCTATACAACGAGGATGGTTCCATTCATACCCTCAACAGCCGCGTGAGAGTGCATCATATAGGAATAAGAGGCGATATATACGGATTTATATACCGTATCAAGGCGTCCTACGCCCGCAATTACGGCAATGACAACACCTCCCGCGAGATCCTGAGCACCAACACCGCCCTGCTGCTGGATATTCACAAGCATGTAGAGAAAGCCTGGGGGCTCGATTTCGGCGTACGTCTGGCTGCGGATCTGGGGTCGCAGTGGGGAAACCAGTTCGGAGCACAGATAACAATTACTAAACAAGGAATAATCACCCGATGGTAAATGACTCCATGGTACATATCATCATGCCCGTCAAGGACTCCATCGAGACGGCAGAGAAAGCAATCCGCGCTATCCTACAGAGCGGTTATACGCTGACCGTTTATGATGACTATTCGTCTAAGGAGACAGCATCGAGACTCAAAGAGCTGAGCGACGAGACGGGCATCGAGATTGTATCTATCAGTGAACATACCGTCCACCCGTCACCTAACTACCGCTGGGTGTTGATTGATGCCCAACGAAAAGCGCTGGAGCAAGGAGTCTCACTGGTGATTGTGGAAAGCGATGTGATGGTGAGACAAGAGACTATTGGACGCATGGCTGATGCTGTTTGTCCGGGTGTAGGAATGGTGGCAGCCGTGACGCACGATGAGGAAGGGAATGTGAATTTTCCCTATGAATACGCGCGGCACATGAACCAAGACGGACCATGCAAGAAGAGGCTCTCTTTCTGCTGCACGCTACTTACCAACGAATTCCTGCGCGCCTATGATTTCGGGCAGTTGGATCCGGAAAAAAACTGGTATGACGTACATATCAGCCACACATCCGTCCAATTGGGATTTACGAACATCCTGCAACTATCCAACCCCGTAGTCCACATGCCACACTCCAGCCGACCGTGGAAACGGCTCAAATATACAAACCCTATACTCTATTATTGGCGGAAGTTGATTCTTCGCCGCGATAAGATATGAAACCGCTCGTCTCTGTCATAGTGCCCCTGTATAACGCTGCGCCGTATATCGGCGAAGCCTTGGATAGTATCGTTGCGTCCACTTACCGTCCGATCGAAGTGATTGTGATGGACGACGGCTCGACCGATGAGAGCCTCAGCGTAGCGCAGGCTTTTGCCGCCAGTCATCCGGAGGTAAAAGTGTTTCATCAATCCAACGAAGGCGTCAGTTCCGCCCGCAATCACGCTATCCGTGAAAGCGCGGGCGAATGGATCTTGCCGGTGGATGCGGACGACAAGATCAGCCCGACCTATATCGAGCATGCCATGGAGCAGGTAGCGGATGATGTGCGCGTGATCGGATGCAAGGCTGAGTTTTTCGGCACCAAGAGCGGAGAATGGAAGCTGCCAGATTTTTCGTTGGATCTGCTGGCGAGAAAGAACATGATCCATATCTCGTCCCTTTTCCGCAGGATAGACTGGACAGTAGTCGGCGGTTTCTGTCAGGAAGATATCTACCGCGAAGACTGGGATTTCTGGATCAGTATGTTCGAAACAGGCGGACGGTATGTGCGGCTGGACGAGGTGGGTTTATATTACCGTGTGCTGCCGGGTTCGCGGCGGCATACCGCCAAGGCTCAGAAACGCGCAATCGTGGATGCGATGAATGAGCGCCATCTGTTGTTTATGGAGAAGCATTTAGGCGGTCCTCTGCACTATATGCGCTCCTGGAGCAAGTTTCTGAACCGGTTCAGGCGCTACCGGCAAGTCGGCGATTTTGCATTCTGGGATTTAGGATGGATCGTCTCGCGCCACCGGAACATCATCCGCCTGAGCGAAGAGTACGCGATCAAGCAGTTTGCCAAGCCGAATCTCTTGCGCGGCATCTGGTACGGCTGGTTCGCCAAGAGCAAAGCACGGCGGAGCTATGAATATGCGCTGCGGTTAGGAGAAAAAATCACGCCGCGTCCGATTGCTTACCGCGAAGTGCGCGTGTTCGGTATTTTGCGCGAGAGCTGGTACGTATGCGAGAGCCGCAGAGCCTTCAGTTGCTTCAACGATCTCATCGGATCGCCGGATTTTCCGTACCGCGAAGCGATTCTTTGGAAGATCGGCGAGTTTACTGCGAAGCTGCATAAGCAGGGTATATTGCATCGCGACTATTCCGGCGGTAACATTCTTTTCAACCGGGATGGCACCTGGATACAAATCATCGATCTGAACCGTATAAAGTTCTGCAAGCACCTCAGCCGCGAACAGAGACTGCGCAATTTCGAGCGGCTCAATATCGACAGGGAGGCACTGGTTATTATGGCGCAAGCGTACGCCCGAGCAATGGGGGAAGACGCCATAGAGGACGCCGGATATATCATCGCTCACCGGTGGCATAAACATGTAAAACAAGGAATCACCAACTTATGAACCGATACCGGCAAATCATAGGAAGGATCAATTACTGGCTGTTTCTGACGGTCATTGCCCTGCTTCCGGCGCCGCAACTGGTGCTCCGCTATGCGTGCGTGGCATGGATCATTATGTGGTTCCTGGAGGGACGATGGCTGAACATTTCATATCTCAGATCGCAACTTTCAAATCGCACCTTCGCTCTCCCGTTCCTGCTCTTCGGGGCTTGGTTTGTATGGAAACTGCTGTCGGGCTTATGGGCGGCGGATCCGGTAGCCTGGAAATGGCAGATGGAGCGGTATCTGACCTTCATCCTGTTGGTGCCGGTCGGTTTATGGGGGGTGAATGAATGCTATGACTGGCGGACAGCCGGCAAGGTTCTCGTAGCAGCATGCGTGATTGCTCTGCCGGCTTACGTGTGCTGCATGACCGTTTTGTTCTATCACCCGGAATGGGTACCGACGTCATTCCATAATAACGGATGGATACAATATCAAGAGTGGTGGATTTTCTTCTCTGAGAACATATCCCATCTCAAGCACCGCCTCTTCCTTTGCTCGGTCGAACTATTCGGTGCTATCATCGCTTTCCTGCTCTATCGGAAACGTCCTCGAATCCTCCTTCCGCTTTGGGCTGTGATGTTATCATCTATTCCATTGACGACTTCCAGACAAGCTATTCTTACTGCTGTCGGATTGTTTTTCATAGGAATTATTTGTATTATTCCGTCTGTCAAACGATGGCGGTATAGCGGTATTATAGTATTGGTGGGAGTGGCAGTAGGAACAGGTTTGCTGTATCTCCATCCCAGGATGCAGGAGGTAGAGTTATCCAATATCAAAGAGATGCGGGAGTTGAGTTATTACCACGATGTGCGGTTCAACATATGGGGTGCGGCATTGCAACATCCGCAGGACTACATTGCGCATGGTTTAGGAGCCGGACAGAGTTGCAATTATCTGATAGAGAAATACAAAGCAGTCCGATTTGACGGCTATGTAGCGCAGCAATACCATGCACATTGCCAATATCTCGAAGAACTGATGGAGATAGGTATACCCGGACTGCTTTTGTTCCTGCTTGCCTGGATATCTATTCCGCTGTGTGCCTCCAAAAAAGGACGACTCACAGCCATCCTCTTTACTACGCTTTTCGCCCTTAATATGTTTACCGACTGCATGTTCGGCAGATTCGATGGTATTGCCCTTTGGGCGGTAGGCTTACTGTTTATCCTTCTCCAGTCCGACCCGCAACGTGACGAGCAGACCGCGGGGGATGCATAGACTCATCGAGGTGCGGCTGTCTTTCATCGTGGCTATCCCGCGATCGTTTGTCCAATGCGGATAAGTAGGATGGACATAGTCGTCGAACGTATATTCCGTCAGAGCCGTACCAAAATCGTAGATGTTATAACACAGCACCTCCAGACTCATCGGTATATCCCGAACCCACCATCGTCCTGTAGCGCGTAACTCGAAATTGAAGAACGCGTCTTCCCTCTTTCCGAAAGCATTATTCGCCATGTTGATACCTTTTGCGTCTGAATGCAAGAGCGCAACCTGTTCATAGCCGTTAATGAGTCGTGATCGAGCCGTAAAAGTGGAGAACGGCTGACCGTCCTTGAACTTGCCGTTCAGGCCTATTGAGAAGTATCGGCAGGCGTTGTAGGTCACCTGCAGGCGGAGGATGAACGATTTGTCCTGGTCCAGCCGGCTGTTGCCCTGATAAGGCTTGTCGCCCTCGCTCAATGCCATATACGTGTTCGGATTCGCCGTGCTCTCGCTCAGCGCGCCGATGTTGTTATGCAGCGGACCATTTCCCAGGGTACTCAGTCCCGCCATCAGATAACTCTGCCAACTCGCCATCACATGCCATTTCTTGCCCCGATAGGTGTATTTCACTATATTGGACATATAGTAAGGAGTGCGTCCGCCCGCGCGCGAGGACATCAGGTCCAACGGCTGGGTCCTCACGGTATATTGTTTCTCTCCCTCACGCAGGTAATAGACCCCGTCCTGCGAGACCAGGTTCGCTTCTGTACCGTCGGTATAGACCGTGTGCCACTGGTTATAGTACTTCCGGATGGTACTCAGGATTGCTATCTCATGCCTTCGGCTTTTACCGAAAGTGAAATATATCGGCAGATCCAGTACGGCATAGGAAGGCTGTTTTATCCATAGTCCTTTCTCCGGCGTATGGTACGCGCCGCCGGTGGTAGCCAGCAGCGTATTGTCCGCATACCGTATCTCGCCGGACATATACTTGCCGCTCAGATACCGCACCTCGTTCCACCCGTAACTCATCCTATGATGGCTGACAGACAGACCGAACCGGAACCACCATGCCGGCGAATAGTTTATCGCTACCTTCGCTAACCAGCCGGGAGACACAACACTCTTGCCTTCTCCTATGACAACACCGTCCAACGAGACACCCAGATGGGCATAGAAATCCAAACCTTTCGCCCATCCTTTCTTCTCTGCCACCACCATTGCTTCGTTCTCCAGAATACCCGAAGTAAAGGACTCCGAATGCCAATAAGCGGTATAAAGCGGCGTAGGAGCAGCATCGGCGATGGACTGCGAATAGACCGCATTGCTCCATTGACCGGCGCCGGGACGGAAATGCAGCAGCGAGTTGTAGCCCTCTGCATGCACGCGCAGCCACGGCAAGAGAGGCTGGTCGTACCGGACGGACAGATTCACGCTGTGAAGCCTGCCGTCCGCATACCAAGGCTCAAAAGCCTCACCGTCCTGATCCAGAATATTACGGGAGAAAGACAGACTGTCATGGCGGATCGTCTGCAGCTCGTAGCTCACGCCGGCTACTAACTCACCCCTATTGTCGAACCTTGACGTATGGTATATTCCCGCCATATAAGCGCGTTGCTGCGCCTGCTCGTTGCTGTTGAGATAGAACTCCGATCCGTAGTCCGACCTGCCTTTGGCTATGAGGAAATAATGTAGATTCATCGGCACCTCGCCGTCCAACTGTACCTTGTAGTTGTCTCCGGGCCTCATGCCGCTGATACCCGTATGGTCGAAAGCGGTTATCGCCCGGCGGTCATAATGCGCATATACATGCTGATAGTACCGTCTGCCGGAAGCCGGGATAGCGAACGTCCCTTCTACCGTTCCGCCTCCGAGTATATAGTTACGCATCGATACCGGCCTGCCGTCCATCGTGCGCTCTTCGCCCGATGAATGGAACAGGTTGATCAACTGCCTGGTACCCGGAGAGATACCGCCTAAGCCGCCTATGTTGCCCGTCAGACGGAGCCTCTGCGACTGAACAGACTCATCCCGGAAATCCAACTCGCCGTCATGATAATCGATCGCCATGGAGAGACGGTCCGGCTGCGCATGAAAGAGCGTACTGCCTTCCTCAAACCGGCTGTCAAGACGCATTCCGTTCAGATGATATTTGTTCTGCCGGAACGAATTGCCGGCGATGGAGAAGACATACTGGTTGCCGAGATTCCATTCGCCCGTCGTCTCGGTCTCATATACGGCATAGTCGTAATAGTTGTCCAAGAAATGTCCTAAATCCGCTGTCTGATACCATTCCCGGAAGAAAGAACCGCCTACCGTGTCTGTGCCGATAAACGCAAATGTCTTGGCATGAAAACTCACACCAAGACATACCAACGCTATTACTTTCTTCCTGATCACTGATAACTAAATACTGACGGCTTATATTCCAAACAGGTTATGGAAGAAACTCTTTTTCTCTCCTGCTCCCGGAGCTATGTTCGGGCTGTTCTGGAGTTGTTCGATCAGTTTGCGTTCCTCTTTGTTCAGTTTCTCGGGGATATATACGCCTACGTTGATTAGCAGATCACCCGTGCCGTAACTTCTTCCGTACTGGTCGATGCGCGGCAGTCCTTTGCCCCTCATCCGCAGTACCTTGCCCGGCTGCGTACCGGGGGTAATGGTTATCTTCACATCGCCGGTCAGCGTAGGTATCTGCACCTGACCGCCCAATACCGCTGTAGGCATGTCCAGCAACAGGTTATATACCAGATCGCTCTCCTGACGGATGAAGTCCTTGTGCTCCTCTTCCTCTATCATCACTATCAGGTCGCCGGGAACACCACCTCTTGGCGCAGCGTTTCCTTTGCCAGGAACGGTCAGCTGCATACCTCCCATCACGCCAGCGGGGATGTTTACCGTGATGATATCTTCGTCGCGTACTACTCCCTGACCGCCGCATTTGGGGCATTTGTTCTTGATGATTCGTCCCTCGCCGCCGCAGGTGTCACAAACGCTCTGGACCTGCATCATGCCGAAGATACCGCGTTGGGCACGGGTCACACGGCCGCTGCCGTGACAGGTCGGACAGGTCTCTGCCTTACCGTCAGCACTACCGGTACCATGACATTCCTTGCACTCCACAAGCCGCTTTACCTTGATCTTCTTCTCGCATCCGGTAGCTATCTCTTCCAACGTCAGCGATACGCGTCCCCGCAGGTCACTTCCTTTGCGTACACGCTGGCCGCGACTCCTGCCGCCACCCATAAACATCTCGCCTATGTCGCCTATATCGAACCCTGCGCCTTGGAAGATATCCCCGAAGTGGCTGAATATATCTTCCATGGACATTCCTCCGCCGCTGTATCCGCCTGCGCCGCCCATGCCGGCAAAGCCGTACTGGTCATAACGGGCACGTTTCTGCGGATCGGACAGCACCTCGTAAGCCTCGGCGGCTTCTTTGAATTTCTCTTCCGCCTCCTTGTCACCGGGGTTCTTGTCCGGATGGTATTGGATAGCTTTCTTGCGGTAAGCTTTCTTTATCTCTTCTGCGCTCGCGGTCTTTTCCACGCCGAGCACTTCATAATAATCTCTTTTTTCAGCCATAAACCAACGATTTAACGGTTTAACAATTTAACGCGAACTTATTCGCCAACCACTACTTTGGCAAAACGGATCACTTTCTCGCCCATCTTGTAGCCTTTCTGGGTGCAGTCGATCACTTTGCCTTTCTTATCCTCGCCGGCGGCAAAGGTAGTCACGGCTTCGTGTTCGTCGGTATTGAAATCCGCGTTCTCCGTCTCCACGGCGTGGACGTCATGTTTGTCGAGGAAAGAGAGGAACTTCTGATAGATCAGTCGTACTCCCTCGTCGTCAATAGCGGCTATCGCTCTTTCGAAATCGTCGATGAGCGGCAGCATTTCCGTGAATATCTTCTCTCCGGCTCTTTCTGTCAGTTCTATTTTCTCTTTGTTGGTACGCTTGCGGTAGTTGTCAAACTCTGCCATCATGCGCAGGTTCTTGTCCTCCATCTCTGCCAGTTGGCTTTCTGCCTTCGCTTTTTGGCTCTCAGCTTCTGCCACTTGCTCCTCCAACTCATGCAGGCGCGCCTGCAACTCTTCTTGCTGTTCTTGCTGTTCTTCTTGTCTCTTGTCTTTTTTTGCCATATCTTTGTACTTTAATTTTTTCTTCATACATCGTACATCGTTCCTTTGTACTTTAATTTGTTCTTTCAAATCCCATGCCACAGCCTCTTTCCCTGCCAATTTGTCAGTCGCAACACGAGTCCGTTTAGGTCGCAAAGGTACAACATTTTTTTGAAATATACAAACAAAAGACCAATAAATTTGCG
>CALEPS010000068.1 GCA_937910305.1 uncultured Bacteroidales bacterium
GACTGTACTTTCGAGGTGGGACGGCTTTAGCCGTGTCGGTGCCCTCGAAGTACAAACAAAAATTGCGTATGTACCGCAGGCCGCGACTGTACTTTCGAGGTGGGACGGCTTTAGCCGTGTCGGTGCCCTCGAAGTTACAAACAAAAATTGCACATACGCAAGAATTTAATAACTTTTTATTAAATTAATCGTTTGAGCGGCGCGAAATAAGACGTTTTTGGTAATTTTTTATGCAATTATGTAGTTTTATTCTCCTTTCCGTGCTTTATTGTAGAGATATTTGCCGGATGGGGTGACAGTGATGCCGTTGTAACCGTCGGAGACGGGCCGTCCCAGTATGTCGAAACGCAACGTATGGTCCTGAGATGGCGTTTCGGGGATAGATATGGCTGTGTTTTGCATATCCCATTCCTCGATAAGTATATCATCAAAAGTAGCCTGGAATGCTCCCGATTCAGTTGTGTTGAGGTAGATAGAGATAGCGTCTATATAGTCTCCTGTAAATGTTTGAGGGATATATGCAGCGAGACGGGAGAACGCTCCGTCCTCGGAATCGACATGGGTTGTTATCGTCTGTCCGGAACGCATGGAGAGCATGATCTGGACTGTATTCCCGATTCCGCTCGACGCTCTGTATGCCGTCAAACGCATAGGGCCTGTGACCTTGATGTTTGTTTTTGAGAACCGGTACTGCCAGACGCTGTTACCTGCGGCTACGCCGCTGACGGACATGGCGTACTCTCCTGTGCGGGCACCGGATGGCACTATCTCGCACTTCATACCGGTGATATTGCTGCCGGTTATTGTCCGGGGCTGATAGAAACAAGGGTCGATGGGGAATGTGCCTGTGTTTTGCGCTATATGATTGACGTAGTTATACGGTGTGGTGCGGCTCTCGAAACTGTTACGGTAGAAAACCGGTCCGAGGCTGTATGGGGTAGTGAAAGTGGTGTCTTTCTCGCCTTTCAGCATCCGCGTGGCGTCTCCTGCAAGGCGCAGGTAGAAATCCGGCGACAGCCATCTTCCGTCGGCGGAAGTAGTCAAAAAATAGGCGTCGGTGGGAAGCATGGTGTAGTCTGTTGCTGCGGATAGCAGAGCGGTGCCTTCGTCATACTCGTCGAACATGGAGAAATACATGTTTGTGCAGCCTGTCTGGCGGATGTTCTTGGCTTGTTCCCAGAGGAACTCTCCGGCATGGCGGGGTGCCTGATTAGGTACGCCGGTGTTCCAGGTCGCCCAACCGAAACCGGGGAAGACGGTGGGCATATAGCCGATGTGCAGAGAGTCGCAGTAACGTTTGTCCTGACCTTGGAGACGGAAGAAATACTGCGCCTCCTGGTAGTTGCTGAATCTCCCTACAAGCCACGGAGAGAGCATGTCGTAGTGCTTGTAAACCTCCTCAAAACTCTCTTGGTTGGCTGGATTAGGTTGCGATGGACCTTTGGCGTCGTTGCGGTTCTCACGCCAGTATGTAGGTACGCCGCCGATGACATAGCATCCGCGGCTCTTCAGCCACTCGATCAGAGCGATCGTCTCTGCTGCATTGCCGGGGTGGTTGTCCGTAAAACCTGTGCCCCATAGCTCTACCACCGGCTTGCCGCTGACTGTCGCATAGGCGGAAGATTGCGTCAGGGAGTAGTTTTGCTCGATGTTATACACCCAGTCAAAACGGATAAGGTCTGCCCATGTGGACTCCAAACCTGTTGAAGTGATATCGTAGCAGATATAGAACAGACGGTTGCTTTGCTCCGCTTGCCTGCTGATAGAGTGGAGGGTGGCGGCAGGGTTGTTGGCGATAGTGCGCATCTCGGGGCCGATGAACCGCTGGACTGCCACGCCGTCTATGCCGTGCTCTTGCATGAGAGAAAAATGTTTGGCGATAACCGATGGAGAAGCGGCGTTGTAGAGTCTTGCCGATTCGCCGTTGCCGAGGTCGGCAAAACCTGTCTGCGCAAGGTCGGCTTCTGCGTACATGGAGATGTCCGGGTATATCTCGAACGTATGGTTGTTCGCGCGAGGCCACCGCGTACCGTCCGACTCGACAGCGTCGTTGCCCCAGTGGTGCCAGAATTCATATCGTCCCGCAACGCGGAACCATGCCTGATATCCGGCTACGGACTTGCCGGTGAATTCAGAGTACTCGCTTCCGCCTGCGTGTGAACATAGCGGTTCCGATAGAGGGTTGAGGGTTCCGTTATAGACCTCTATCCTTGCTATATAGTTGCCTTCGTTGATGCGTATGTCTCCGTGGTTCTGGGCGTTGCGCAGAGAGGCGTCTGTCACTGCCATGGTCACGGTTATCCACTCCTCGGTATTCGTCTTGCCTGCTACGCAGGACTCATAGTTCCTGTTGCCCGTTGCGTTATACTGCATCCTCATCTCGCCGTTTCCTCGGTCGAGATAAGTTATCTTGAAGATGAGCGTATCCATGCTGGACGGCACAACGGTCTTGTCGATGCGGAAATATAGAAACTTGGAGGGCGGGATATATACGCACTCGCGTCCGGCTTCGGTCTGGATGACCGTGTACGGCTCGTCGTTCGGGTCTCCGTTACCGCTGCGGGTCATGTGGAGCGACGAGGAGGGACTGTAATAGGCGAGAGGTGTTGAAGGGATAGAACCATACATACTGCACCACGCGAAGTTGGCAATAATCAGAACGGAGAATAGACGGATGCGTTTCATTATATCGACCATGGTTGTGTTATTTAATGTATCATGATAGTGTTATTTAATCTGTCATGGTTGTGTTATTTAAGGTATCAAGACTCGTTTTTCTATGTCGCTGCAAATTTACTACATTTTTTTGAGATACGCAATTTTTTAATGATTTGTATAGAAAATAACATTTAAACAATACGGAACATCCATTAACCTATCTATCTGTCAGTCAGTCTGTTGTCCATCTTTCTGTCGGTCTGTCTGTTTGTATGTTTATATGTATGTTTATATGTATGTTTGTCTGTTTGTTTGTATGTCAGTCGGTCGGTCTGTTTGTCTGTTTGTCGGTCTGTTTGTATGTATGTTTGTCAGTCAGTCTGTCTGTCTGTATGTATGTTTGTCAGTCAGTCTGTCTGTCAGTCAGTCAGTCTGTCTGTCTGTCTGTCTGTCTGTCTGCTGTCAGAACCCTTCATGCAAATATCTGTTTTTAGCTTCCCCAAAGAGTTAAATTTAGGGAGCGCTGCGAGAGCGAAAGCAGTGTGCATAAAGGGTATTGCAGAGCAGTCCTAGACTTTGTTACTTATAAATGGCTATAAATACTTATATATCAATATGTTACAAAGAACGCAAAAATTCGCAAAAAAGCAGTTTTTACAATTTCATTTCATGTTTTTCGCACGATTTTTTGCAAATTTTTATACTTTTTTTTCTCTCACTCCCATGTTTTGGGAGTTTGTAGCAGTAATTTTGCAGCGAAAATCAAAGATAATCGTTCCCTGAAGGGGATAAGAATTTGAAAAACAAGGTTATTTAATGTCAAAAATTAGTACGATTATGGACAATTCAATTAAAAGTTTGGTAATGGATACAATCAGTATCATCAGTATGTTTTTTCCTCGCCGCAGTATTGCTGTGCATCTAAAATCACCCCAAACATAATTTTTGTTTGCATATGTCAAAAAAAAGCACTATCTTTGCAGCGTTAAAGAATCTCCTATGTCCGTAGTACAATACAAGAAATACTTTTGGCTGGTGGATACGATCCGAAGTGCGGGGAAGATCACCAAGGAGCAGATTGACCGGAAATGGTCCGGTTCGCGGTATAATGATAGCCACGAGACCACTATCCCGGATACGTCGTTTTACAGAATACGGCGCGACATTGAGGAACTCTTCGATATAGAGATCCTCTGCGACCGTGCCACAGGGCAATACTACATCGACGATTCGGACATAAACAGCCAAACCAAACAATGGCTGCTCTCGCAGTTTGCCGTCAGTCAGTCGCTCGATGCCAGCCGTGAGTTACGCGACCGCATCCTGTATGAACCTATTCCCGAAGGCACTGAGTACCTGACGACAATCGTCAATGCCATGCGCGACAGTAAGTGGTTGCAAGTTTCACATCTACGATTCGACAGCAAGGAAGCACCGCATATCTTTCTTCTTGCGCCATTGTGTCTAAAAGTATTCAAGCAGCGGTGGTATGTATTAGGTTTCGTAGAAGAGATAGACGGTGCACACACCACGCCTAAAGACGAACCGCGACTGTATGCGTTGGACCGAATCAAACATATGGAGACGATGGAAAAGACATTCCGGTTACCAAAGAACTTCGAACCGCATTCGTATTTTGCCGGCTATTACGGTGTTTTCCGAGGCAAGCAGTTCACCCCGGAGCTTATCCGTGCACGTTTATCGGAAAACGCAGCTCCATTTATCCGTTCCCTCCCGCTTCATCATTCGCAAAAAGAGGTTGAGCCGTGCGTTTTTGAGTGGTTCGTCGCCCCAACGCTTGACTTCATCCAACAGCTCCGCACGCATGGTTCAGAGATAGAGATTCTTGCGCCGCAATCCTTGCGCCAACAGTTCGCTGACGAAGCAAGAAAAGTCCTTAAAATGTACGAATGAGCGGAAAAATGCACTTTTTTTGCATTTTTCTTGTTCCACTCCCGGGTTTTGGGAGTTTGGTGTAGTACTTTTGCAGCGAAAATCAGAAATGTACGCATTATCCCTGATTGACAACTGCTATGAGAATCAAAACGAACAAGGAGCATTTCCTTAGCTGCAATGTAGCAGCATTCACCTATCACGAAGGCTGTGAGGTGTTTGACAAACTGAAAGTCGGCAAAAGAGTGACATTAGTGCGTGAGGACGAGAACCCTTACGACCACAATGCCGTAGCGATTTTCTTCGGCGAAACGCATATCGGCTACATCCCGCGCAGGCAGAATGAGTCTATTGCCAAATTTCTTGATTTAGGTTATGGTGACATCTTTGAGGCTCGGATTCAGTCGGTGGATCCCGCCGCTCATCCCGAGGAGCAAGTGAATATCGTGATCTATCTCAAAAGGAAAGAGAGCAAATAAAGAAAATGCCTATGGATAGAAGGATTTCTCTTATATCTGTTTTTGATGACACGTTGGAGCGTATCAGCAATGATGTGGCACTGCACATGGCGCAGCAACAGTCGATTGCATCGCAAAAACTTATTTTAGAGACGGATGCGATAAGCACTCCTGTGCCTAAATTCACGGATTATGCGAAGGTGCTGGTTACTCGTAATCGGTCTTTTGAAGCGGCAGCGCATTACAAAGGGCAGCGTGTCTGCGTACTTAACTTCGCTTCGGCTACTAATCCCGGCGGAGGAGTGGTTCATGGTTCATCGGCGCAGGAAGAATGTCTGTGCCGGTGTTCCACCTTGTATAACTGCTTGAATACGCGTGCTATGTGGGATGGTTTCTATACTCCGCATCGCAGGTCGGGTGACCTGCTGCACAATAATGATATTATCTTTACGCCGGGAGTGCAAGTATTCAAGGACGACGACTATAATGAGCTACCGCAACCTTTTGCCGTAGATGTTATCACATGCGCAGCACCCAACTTGCGTTCCAAACCTTCTAATCCGTATAATCCGGGCGAAAGTGACGCGCCATTCATACCACCGCAGGAGTTGTTTCATTTGCATATAGACCGCGCACGGCGCATTTTGGATGTGGCTGCTTTGAATAATGCGGAGGTGGTAATCCTTGGGGCGTTCGGTTGTGGTGCGTTCCGGAACGACCCGCTTATTGTGGCGAGGGCATATAATTGTGTCATAGAGCAATACTTGCACCATTTCCTGACAATAGAATTTGCCGTTTATTGTCGTCCGGGCGATGATAATAATTACCGCACATTCAAGAGTATCATTCTGCCCGGATAAAGAAAAATTTGCATATCTCGGAATATTTTTGTACCTTTGCAGGCGAAAACATGTAAATAAAACATCATGAAAACAATAATTTTGGAAAATAAGAATGAGGTCTTTTCTTGCAAAATCCCTGTCTCTCAAGAAACGTGGTTAAGGATATTACAAGATAAGACAACGGAAGACCAGATGAAAGCGTTGCTGTATTTTTATTATGCGGATAAAAACACAGGAACCTGTAAGTCTATAGGAGTGAAACATAATGTGTCAGCATCTTCCATAAATAGCGCCATTACATCATTTGGGCAAATGGCACAGAGAGTACTGAATATATTTGAGATCGTGCGTGAAGATAAAACTCAAATATATTGGGCTATTCCAATGGCTCAAGGTCGTACTCTTGATAAAGAGAATAGCTTATTTGAGTGGACTTTACGTGAAGAATTGGTGCAGGCTATTAGGCAATATCTTTATTTGTTTTTAATTCGGCAATACAAACAATTACGATCAAATATCCCTTTTAGGGATGAGGAACAAGATGAGGTATATAAATGGGAATTAATAACAGAATGTGCAGGAAAGGAAGATATGTTTATTGCGGAACGTGTCACTCGTTCTAATCTTGTTTATGTAACTCTTACGCGTGGAACCATCTCATATTTAATAGAAAACAAGCGTGACGAGTTCTCATTAATTCTTAATGATCTGCTTAGAGGAGATAGTAACCTTGATAGCAAAGTGAGAGCTTTCAAGGATTATATGGCAAAGGCAGTACCTCAAAAATTTAACTATAAAGCAAATGATGAACGAACAGCTGCCGCTATCCTAACGTGTTTTAATCCCCAGAAGTACACCTTTTACAAATTTGAAGTTTATCAGGCATTATGTCAATATCTTGGAATTGAAACTAAAGAAACAGGATTATGTTTTTCGCATTTTCAGAAACTTATAGTACCATTAAAAGAATTAATTGATAAAGATGTTGAATTGTTAGAACTCGTTAAATCATCCACAAATGGCTGTTTACAAAGTTCTCTATTGGTAGCACAGGACATTCTGTGGATGGTGCTTGTATCTCATCCCAAAACATATCTTGGATATTTGTATCAAATAGTATGGAGTCCTGTATATTGGTGTGTCGGATTTAATTTTGGCAGCAATAATTCCCAATTGGAGCGGTTTATAAAAGAAGGTATTTGGGAAGGTAGATTTAATCCTAAGGAAAGTGCAGATAAACGTCAGATAGCCGTCGCTAATAAAATAAAAGATGGTGATATCCTGATACTTAAATCGTCTGCTACGAAAGGAGAAGGTCATAAAGTCCCATTTGTGCGAATTAGAGCAATCGCGCAAGTAACAGGTATTCAAGATAACCAATTAGGAGAAGATGGGTATTTGAGTATAATTAGAAATATTCATTTTATTAATAGTAAATTATCAACCGATTTTGATGGGAGCACTTATGGCAAATACAGAAAAACCATTGATGAATGCTCACATAATGAAATAAAAGAATACATAAATTCCATTATCAATATGCCGAATATTAAATATCAGAAAATTATGAATTTGCTTGAAACAAATCGTAATTTGATCCTTACCGGAGCACCCGGAACAGGAAAAACATACATGGCAAAGGAAATTGCAGCGCAAATCATGTTTGGGAAAGGCTATCATTCGCTTTCGGATGAGGAGCGTGGACAGATAGGATTTGTACAGTTCCATCCGTCTTACGACTATACGGATTTTGTGGAAGGTCTAAGACCAATACAAGATGAAAAAGGGAATGTGGGATTTGTACTGAGAAAGGGAATATTTAAGGAATATTGTGCGAAAGCATTAGAGAAATATGATTCTGGCAACTTTGACAAGGCATATGATTCTATGATCTCAGAAATGGGAGAAGATACTATCAAACTCAAAACGCCTCAAGGCAATGATTTTGGTATATCTCTAAACTCACGCGGAAATTTGAGACTTCATACCGGTAAGGATTTGAGAGAAAATGGAGTTTTAACAAGAGAGAGTCTGAAGGCGGAATTTTCAGGCACACCAGTATATCGGTGGTGGAAAGGGTATTATGCCGGAGTAATTGATTACATTAAATCAAAATATCATGTAAGCCAAATACAAAACGATTCCAACAAAAAATACGTGTTTATCATTGACGAGATAAACCGTGGAGAAATCTCAAAGATATTTGGAGAACTATTCTATTCCATAGACCCGGGTTATCGTGGCAAAGATGGGCAAGTAAAGACGCAATATGCCAACATGGCAACCGAACCTAATGAGTTTGATATTGCATTAGGCACAACTGACTATGGGCACTTCTTTATTCCCGAAAATGTCTATATCATCGGCACGATGAATGATATTGACCGCTCTGTAGAAAGCATGGATTTTGCGATGCGGCGGCGTTTTACATGGAAAGAAGTTACGGCAGCCGATAGTTATACCGCCATCATAGAAAACAACAACGAGTTTGCAGGAAATAAAGCAGAAGTAAAACAACGAATGGAGCGTTTGAATGCCGAGATAGAGAAACGGTTTGGACGTGCTTATCAGATAGGTGCAGCCTATTTCCTGAACCTGCAGAACAATGATTTTGAAGCACTTTGGAAGAACCATTTGGAAGGTCTGCTGTTTGAATATTTCCGAGGCGAGAGAGACGCACAGCAAAAAGTAGATGCCCTGCACGCCATTTATAACAATGAGCCGTCTGATACAAATATCGGATAATAGCAGAAAGGATTTCGAGCCAAAACAGCTCGAAGAAATACGCACCTTTTCAGGGTTGCCAATCAAGAGTATTCAACAGAACGGCAATCCTAATTTGCTCGTTTTTCCACATAGTCTGTCCGACTGTCCGGATAAGATACAAGATAGTATGATCTTCACTATAGAGGGAGAGAATACGCTTGTTACCGGTAACATAATGGGCTTTGTGGGGTACAAGAACACCCGTTTGCGGATTCATTCACGCTTTGCTAAAACTGGTGAGCAGGATTTTTTTCTACACTATATGCTGCAACGGGTTTTTGCGGTCAATCTTTTTGATCTCAACTATACCTCTGACCAGACCAGTATTTTCGATTTTCTTATCTATCTCTTTCCCGCTTTTCTCAAGCGTGCATACCGGCAGGGCTTGTACAAAGAATACCAAACCCACCATTACAATGACACGCATCTGCACGGAAGAATAGATATGGCGCAGCATATACGAAAGAACATCCCTTTCACCGGCAACATCGCATACCAAACACGCGAATATGCGTACAATAACGATGTCACGCAATTAGTGCGGCATACCATTGAATATATCCGTCTGCATCCTTACGCGAACGGGATTCTGCAAAATGACGCGGATACCAAAGAGGCTGTAAATGCCATAGTGCAAGCCACACCAACGTATAATCGTCAGGAACGGCTAAAAGTCATCAACCGCAACTTACGCCCCATTCGGCATCCTTACTACGGCGAATACCGCTATTTACAGCAGCTTTGTTTGCAAATACTGCGTCATGAGGAACTGAAATACGGGACTACGAATGATGAGATATATGGTATTTTGTTTGACGGCGCATGGCTTTGGGAAGAATATCTGAACACTCTTTTTGCACCGATAGGATTCTTGCATCCTCGTAATAAGGATAGCCAAGGAGCTATCTACCTATTCAATACTAATCCGAAGTCAGCACCGCGCTATCCTGATTTTTACAGGCAGGATTTCGTTCTGGATGCTAAATATAAGGACTATACTGATAAACGCGTGTCAGAAGTGGACAGGGACGACCTTCATCAACTCATCACATATATGTATATCAAGCAGGCAGCACATGGTGGTTTGGTTTATCCGTCAATTTCATCTGATACAGCCATACATTCTTCAACACTATGCGGATACGGTGGAACAATATCCCTCTATGGAATGACCATCCCCCAATCGGTATCTTCTTGGAAAGAGTTCAAAGACCAAATGCTATATAATGAAAAAACATTGGTAGAGGAAATAGGGTCTTTTCAAAAATAATCACATTTTTTCTTCATCGCTCCCAACATTTTGGAGTTTATTGTTGTCCCTTTGTGGTACGTTTTGCATATGAGAGGCTGTTTCTTTGGTGTCGCTATCGTCCCGTATCCGTCTCGAAATCCGCTCGTAAGTTGGTTGTATAGAAAGTAGTGCGAGAGTGGCTGATTGACCGCTACAATATAGCAGCGCAGCATCCAAGCGGAGAAGTGCTAAAAGTCTTTAAGGTCTTTTATGTCATTAAACTCCCTAAGACTGTTAAAGTCCTTAATGACCTTATAGCCTTTAGGGGGGATATTACAATAAGGTACGCACGCGTATGCGCACGTACCTTATTGTAAAGCGGATCATCCCCCAAAATTATCAAAACGAATATCGGCATCGTCCACTCCGAGGGAGTGCAGGAGATCCAATACCGTCTTTGCCATCATCGGTGGTCCACACAAGTAGTACTCGACATCCTCGGGAGCGTCATGCTGCTTGAGGTAGGTGTCGCCCATCACAGGAGCGATGAAGCCCGGGGTGTACTTGATACCTAATTGGTCTGCCTTCGGGTCCGGACGGTCCAGCGCCAAGTGGAAATGGAAGTTCGGGAACTCCTTCTCCAAAGCGAGGAAATCGTCGAGGAAGAAGACTTCGTCGATAGCACGTGCGCCGTAGAAATAGTGCATCTCACGGTCACGGCAGTTGCGGGTCTTGAGCATGTGCATGATCTGCGCACGGAGCGGCGCCATACCGGCTCCACCACCAACCCAGATCATCTCCTTCTTACTGTCATAAACAGGACGGAACTCACCGTAAGGACCGCTCATGCGCACCTTGTCACCCGGTTTGAGCGAGAAGATATACGTGGAAGCGATACCGCAGGGCACGTCCATGAACTCCGGTCCGTTGGGGCACTGGTCTTTCGGTTTGAAGGGCGGGGTAGCGATACGGACGGTGAGGGTGATGATGTCGCCCTCGTCGGGGTAGTTAGCCATCGAATAAGCACGAACGGTAGCCTGGGTGTTCTTCTGTTTGAGTTTGAAGAGCCCGAACTTCTGCCATGCCGGCAGATAGAGGTCGCCGATGAGGGACTTGTCCATGTCGCGGTCGTAGTCGATGTCGTACTCAGGGATGATGATCTGTGCGTACGAACCCGGCTCGAAGTGCATGTGCTCGCCCGGAGGCAGCTGCACCTTGAACTCTTTGATGAAGGTAGCGACGTTCTTGTTGGAGATGACTTCGCATTCCCATTCTTTGACGCCGAGAACGGCCTCATCGACCTTCATCTGAATGTCTTCTTTCACTTTGACCTGGCAACCCAGACGCCAGCCTTCTTTCTGCTGTTTGCGCGAGAAATGGACGGTCTCGGTAGGCAGGATCTCGCCGCCTCCGGAGAGTACTTGGCACTTGCACTGTCCGCAAGAACCCTTACCGCCGCAGGCAGAAGGCAGGTGAACGCCGGCTTCGCCGAGTTGGTTCAGGAGCGAACCGCCGGCTGCCACGTCATAGACCTTGTCGCCGTTGATAGTAACCTTCACATTTCCGGAGGAAACGAGGTATTTCTTGGCAACAAGCAAGATGGCTACTAACAGGAGTATTACTACTAAGAATACTGCAACTGCGTATAAAATAGCTGTTATATTCATATTGTCTTTGTTTTATTTATTAGTAGAGAAAAATGCGTGGCTTTCGTCCGCTTAAGCGGCCTTGTGTCTCCGTTTTTGTGTCGGTTTGTAAGCAAGCTTCCAACCGCCCCAAATCCGTTTCCACTTGTAGTCTGCCTTGGATAAGCCAGCCAACAGCCACTTCCAAAAATTCGCTTTGCTTACAAAAATTCCGAAAATGCCATTCGGGGTGTATTCTTCAATCTAATTGAAAATGTTACACGCTGCATAGATTTTTGGTATTTTCTAATCCCGCAGGGATATTTTTGTAAGGCGGACGGACGACTCATTTGAGTTGGACGTAATGGGTAGCGGATTTTGAGCACTGGGAGTTTACTCACAAGGGCTTAAAAGCCGATATCCATTAGGCTACATCAGTAGCCGTACAGCCGCATTTTTCTTTTCCTTTAATGATACTCCTTAAAACTCGATGCCGCTGAAGCACATGAACGCCATCGCCATGAGTCCCACGGTGATGAACGTGATACCCAGTCCCTGCAGCGGTTTGGGAACATCGTTATACTCCATTTTCTCACGAATACCTGCGAGGCAGACGATGGCTAAGAACCATCCCAGACCCGAACCGAATGCGTACATGAACGCATCGCCGAGAGAGGTGATAGCCTTAGGATCCACTGCGGGCAGGCCGATACGCTGCTGCATGAAGAGCGAACCACCCATGATGGCGCAGTTCACGGCAATCAGCGGCAGGAAGATACCGAGGCTCGCGTAGAGCGACGGGCTGTATTTCTCCACAACCATCTCCACCAGTTGCACGATAGCGGCAATGACGGCGATGAAGAGGATGAAACTGAGGTACTCCAGATGCAGCGGCTCAAGCACGAGCGTCTGCAAGAGGTAGTTGACCGGCAGGGTAACGACGAGCACGAAAGTAACGGCTACACCCAGACCGGCTGAGGTCTTCACGTTCTTTGAAACGGCGAGGTAAGAGCACATTCCCAAGAAGTACGCGAAGATCATGTTATCCGCAAAGATGCTTCTAACAAAAAGCGAAATTGCATGTTCCATAATTGTTTCTTTTTTTATTAGTAGAGAAAAATGCGTGGCTTTCGTCCGCTTAAGCGGCCTTGTGTCTCCGTTTTTGTGTCGGTTTGTAAGCAAGCTTCCAACCGCCCCAAATCCGTTTCCACTTGTAGTCTGCCTTGGATAAGCCAGCCAACAGCCACTTCCAAAAATTCGCTTTGCTTACAAAAATTCCGAAAATGCCATTCGGGGTGTATTCTTCAATCTAATTGAAAATGTTACACGCTGCATAGATTTTTGGTATTTTCTAATCCCGCAGGGATATTTTTGTAAGGCGGACGGACGACTCATTTGAGTTGGACGTAATGGGCGATAGTTAGTTAACGTGTTGAGCTCGCTCAAAAGCGGGAACTAAGTATTGTCCATTAGATTGTTATCAAACAATCGTTCCGCCGCATTTTTCTTTTCCTTAAATTATTACTTCTTTTCGTCGTTAATAGAACGGTGAACCCAGATTACACAACCTACCAAGATAAGCGCCATAGCGGGCATGAGCATCATACCGCAGTTCTCGTAACCATGGTCATAGCACCACTGCGGGATGACCTGGAAACCGAGCAACTGACCCGAACCGAGCAGTTCGCGCACGAAAGCTACGATGACGAGGATGATGGCATAACCCAGACCGTTGCCCAGACCGTCGAGGAACGAATCCCACGCGTTATTGGTCATGGCGAACGCTTCGAGGCGACCCATCAGAATACAGTTGGTGATGATCAGACCGAGATAGACACTCAGCTGCATCGCTACATCGTAAGCAAAGGCTTTGAGCACCTCGCTGACGAGTGTTACCAGCGCAGCGACAACCACGAGCTGCACGATGATACGCACACGCATCGGGATGGTGTTACGCAGAAGCGACACGATGACGTTCGACATAGCGACGATGATTGTCACAGCAATACCCATGACGAGGGCAGGCTTCAGCTGCACCGTTACGGCAAGTGCCGAACAGATACCCAGAATCTGCACTACGACAGGGTTATTCGCGTTAAGAGGACCAAGCAATGTGTCCTTAGTTTTCTGACTTAACATACCTTATTCCTCCTTTCCTTCATTTTCACATTTACTCATTTTCTCATTTTCACATTTGAGGAACTCTGCATACTCTGCGAGGTTCACTTCGAGCATGGTGCTGACGCCGGAAGAGGTGATGGTAGCGCCGGAGATGGCATCTACCTGCTCCTGTCCGTCGGCATGCTTGCCGGCTTTGAGCACAGCCACAGACACCACTTCGCCTGCGGCGTTGCGGATGTGCTTGCCCTCAAACTGCTCGCGGAACGGCATTTCCACAATCTTGGCACCCAGACCCGGAGTCTCGGACTCATGGTTGAAGTTAACACCATAGATGGTGTTCTTGTCTGCATCGAGTGCGAGGTAACCGCCGATGCCGCCCCAAAGACCCTTACCGCTGAGCGGCAGGATATATTTGGTTTCGCCGTTGAGGTTCGCTACATAGACCTCCGTTTTAGCGCCTTCGGCGTCAGCGTAAACGAGTGTGTCGTTTACGAGAGCGAGATAAATCTCGGCAGGGTCGCCGGCGGAGTAGTCCACCTTGAGCGCACCGAGGATCTGTTTCTGCTTGTCGAGCAGGATATTCGCCTGCTGCTTCGGAGCGAGTGCCTGGCTTACCACCGCCAAGAGCACAGCTACGATGATTACCATCACCGCTGAATAGATGAAGGTATAAAGATTACTGTTCGTATTCAGTTTCATAGCGTGCCTCCTTTCTTTAGACCGTCCTTCGGACTGCCAGAAGACAGACCGCTTTCGGCTGACAGACCGGATTTGTCTGTAATTAAGTCTGTATTCTGTACTCTGTCAGCGTTAGCGGTCGGTATTCTCGACGCTCTGCGGCGAATGTTCGCGTTAACCACACACCAGTCGATGAGCGGCGCAAAGGCGTTCATGAGCAGGATAGCGAGCATCATTCCCTCGGGATAACCCGGGTTGAGGACGCGCACGAGCACTGCTACGAGACCGATGAGGAAGCCGTAGATCCACTTACCGCACTCGGTACGGGCGGAAGTCACAGGGTCGGTAGCCATGAAGACAGCACCGAAAGCGAAACCGCCGCTGACGAGATGCATGTACCACGGATACTGCGCTGCGAGGTTAGCCTCGGAGCCGAACATGTTAAAGAGCCAAGCGGTGAGACCGCCGCCTACGAAGACAGACAGCATCGTCTTCCAGCTTGCTACGCCGGTAGCCAGCAGCAGACATGCACCGAGCAGGATTGCCCAGCAGCAGGTCTCGCCCACTGAACCCGGGATAAGACCGTTGAAGAGGTCCCAGAACCCCAGTTCTACAGCAGAGCCGGTGCTCATCTGGGTCAACGGAGTAGCACCCGAGAAACCATCTACGAGCGCGTGACCGCCGTCCCAGCCCCATGTGCCACCGGTACGTACAAACGGTTCGTCACCCGTCATGTGGCTCGGATAAGCAAAGAAGAGGAACGCACGCGTGATAAGCGCTACGTTGAAGATATTATAACCCGTTCCGCCGAACACCTCTTTGGCGAAGATGACCGCGAAAGCCGTTGCAATCGCAACCTGCCACAGCGGCGTGTTGATCGGCACGATGAGCGGAATGATGAATCCCGTGACGAGGAAACCCTCGGCTACCTCTTCGTGCTTGATCTGCGCTACGGTGAACTCGATACCCAGACCGACGATGTAACTTACCAGAATATACGGCAGTACAGCCAGGAAGCCGAAGCCGAACGCTTTCCACCAGAGAGCGGCGGTCATGCCGGCTGCCAGTTGGCCCGTAGCCAGCAGGTGCTGGTAACCTACGTTGAACATACCGAAGAGCAGCGCGGGAACCAAAGCCAGCACGACAATAATCATCGTACGCTTGGAGTCCGAACCGTCATGGATATGCGTGCCAAGACGCTTGGCTGTTGTCTGAGGCGTGAAGAGGAAGGTATCGAAAGCGTCGTAGAACGAACTGAGCCAGTTCAGCTTGCCGCCTTCCTCGAAGTTCTTGCCGAACTTCTTCCAATTTTTATATAACCACTCCATCACTCAATCTCCTTTCTTAAATTGTCCAATGCTTCACGAACGATAGCCTGCAACGGCATTTTGGAGGTGCAGACATACTCGCAGAGCGCAAAATCTTCGGGAGCCACCTCATAGGCGCCGAGGGCTTCCATCTTGTCGATGTTGCCGGCAATCATGGCTTTGATGAGGTACTCGGGGTAGATGTCCATCGGGAAGACCTTGTCGTACTCGCCGGAGACGATGATCGCACGGCGACCGCCTTTGAGACGTGCATCCCACTGGTAGTGCTTCTTGCCGAAGAGCCAGCGTGTGAAACGGTTGTCCAGCATGGCAGCGGGGTCGGTCTTGCCGAAATGGAACGACGAGAAGCGCGGCAGCATCCAGCCCATGAACTCATGGTTCTCGGAGCCTTCGTCCAGCACCGTGAACTGGTTGTCATAGACAGAGATGATGTCGTCAAGGCTGATTTGACGTCCGGAGAGCACGTTGCCTGCTACATAACGGCAGGGGCACTCGGTGTGTACGTTGCTCGTGAGGATAGCCGAAACCGGCATTCCCGGCAGGACATTGTAGTACTGCTTGCCGTACGCCAACGGACCCGTCAGCGCCACTTTCTTCTGGTAATCGACGATACCTTTCTGGAAGAGGCGGCCGATGATGGCGAGGTCCTGGATGTTGACGGTGAAGACCGTCTCACCCTTTGCCAGCGGCGCGAGGTTGTTGAGCTGTACGCCTACGTTTCCCGCAGGGTGCGGACCGAAGACCTCATAGAGGGTGCAGTCCTTCAACTCACGGAATTCGGTCGCTTTCGCGCCACCCTTGATACCGACGAACACCGGAGCCAGTTGGCTCAGGGCGGTTACGGCAGCCTGCAGGGTAGGCAGCTGACCTTTGAGTACCCACTCATAGTTCGGAGCCACGGGAGCCGTGTCGAACGTAGAGATGAAGATAGCACGAGGAGTCTTGTTCGGCAGCGCAATGCAGTCGTACGGACGCTGCTTGATGAGCGCCCAGAGACCGGACTTGAGAAGGAGTTCCTTCACATCGCCTGCGGTGTCGAACTTCTCGTACTGAACGGTAGCGTCTGCCTCGATGTCAATCGACATCACCTTGCGTCGCTCGCCGCGGACGATTGCCACGACTTTACCCGACACAGGCGAAGTAAACTGCATCTGCTCAAACGCCTTGTCGTGAAAGAGCGGCGAACCGGCTTTCACGAGATCGCCTTCATGCACGTCCAGCTTGGGCGTGACACCGGCGAAATGGTCGGGCACAATATGAAAGACCTCCGGACGGCGCACGCTACCCAGCGTTTCTGCCGCAGGTCCCTCAAAAGGAATGTCCAAACCACGTTTCAGTTTGATTTGTTGCATAAATGTTAGTTAATTATTGTTTGATTTGTTTTGTTCTTTCGATATTTCGATAATTCGATATTCCGACAAATTGGTATTTCGATATCTCGATACCCGCTTTTCAAAGCGGGCACAAAGTTACTATTTTTTTTCGGTTTGCGCAAGCGCGCGCGTCTTTTTTTATAAAAAAATGTGAATTTGTTCAATTTAGTTTGCATATATGCTAAAAATGTAGTATCTTTGCACCCGATTTGGATGAATGTCTAAAAATACCATGGAAAAAGTAAAAATTATCGAGATTAAAAAGAGTGTCTTCGAAGATAACGACCGCGCAGCCGATGCCTTGCGCGGCGAGTTGAAGAAAAAAGGTGTGTTTCTGCTGAATCTGATGTCCTCGCCCGGAAGCGGCAAGACAACCACTCTCATCCAAACCATCAACCTACTTAAGGACAAGATCCGCATTGCCGTCATGGAGGCGGATATCGATAGCGATGTTGATGCCATCAAAATCAAGGAAGCTACCGGCGTAGAGTCCATCCAGTTGCATACCGGCGGTATGTGCCACCTTGATGCGGAGATGACGGAACAAGGCTTGAATGCCCTGTTAGTCGAAAGTAAAAAGACCGCTTCGCTCAAAGTAGAAAGCCAGCCCGATCTGGTCATACTGGAGAATGTGGGGAACTTGGTGTGCCCTGCGGAGTTTGATACGGGAGCGGTGAAGAATGCGATGATCTTGTCAGTACCGGAAGGGCACGACAAACCGCTCAAATACCCGCTGATGTTCAGTATCTGCGATGTAGTGGTAATCAACAAGATGGACGTGCTGCCGTATTTCGATTTTGACCTGGAGAAATGCAAGGAGTATATCCATATGCGGAACCCGAAAGCGACCGTCATTCCTATCTGCGCCAAGACAGGCGAAGGAGTAGATATTTTTGCCAATTGGCTCTTGACCGAAGTCAAGAATTGGCAAAAAGTTGAAAGTTGAAAGTTGAAAGTTGAAAGAAGTTTTTAAGTTGAAAGTTGAAAGTTGAAAGAAGTTTTTAAGTTGAAAGTTGAAAGTTTAAAGTTTAATGTTGAAAGTTGAAAGAATATGGAATTTTTTGGATATAGAAAACTCATTGCATACGTCAAAGCATGCGAAGTAAGACGGAAAGTGTATCGGCTAATAAAAAATTTCCCAAAAGAAGAACAATTCGCTTTGTGTGACCAACTTCGTAGAGCTGCTGTTTCTATCACTTCAAACATAGCAGAGGGAATGACACGCTACTCCAATAAGGATAAAACACATTTTCTGGAGATTTCATTCGGTTCTCTGATGGAAGTAATGAGCCAGTTAGAAGTAGCCTATGACGAAAAATATATTAACGAAGATGACTTTAATAATATGGAGACATTGATAGCGGAAACAGCCCGTGTTTTATCCGGTCTGCAAAATAGTTTTAATTCATCTACTGACAATAAACTTTCAACTATCAACTAGACGGCTTCTTTTAACTATAAACTATAAACTATAAACTAAAATAGTACCATGCCTGAAATGTCGAAGAAATTTGTCCCGAAGCACAAAGGGGACAAGAATCCGAATCCAAAGTTGCTGAAGTTTGTCCGTCACGTCACGGACCGTATTCCCGGTAAGATCAAGATGACCACCGATGCCCCCGAGTATTGGGGTTTGGCGTGTATCTTCGAGGATGAGATGGACGCTGTGACAAGAGAGGCGTCGCTGGATCTGCTGCTGGACATGCTGCCCGGTAATTTCTTTAAGGTACGCGAGCACCACACGTACGCGCAACTGCACGAGATGAACGCCAAGAAGCACTACACGCCGGACGACAAGTCGTTTGACGAGTTGCTGGACAAGTTGGCGTATTTCGGCATGTTGGAATACGACTACGGCGACCATTACACCAACGGTCAGGGTCCGGACGAAGGCACGACATTCAACCGCGAAGACAGAATATACTGGGTGCCGATGTTCGTTCCCGGTAGTGCCGAATATACCAACATGAACACCGAACTGATGGATCGCCATCCGGAGTTGGCGATGTTCTTCGAGCGCATGACCTTCCTGCCGCTGGAGAAGATCACGCCGATGGTGCCGATGGGCGGCAGCGGTATAGGAATGCACGTCATTCCGGTAGAGAAAGCTATCTCGATGGAGAACCAGAGTGTGGATATCGAACATATCAGCTACTGGCTCAAGAAATACGAAGGACATATAGGTGTGGGCATCTGCTCGTGCCGTTACGGTCGAAAGAAACTGGACGAAGGCTGCGCGGACGACTACCGCGACTGGTGCATCGGTGTAGGCGACATGGCGGATTACCTGCGTGAGACAGGCCGCGGACATGATATAACCTATGACGAAGCGATGGCTATCCTCAAGAAAGCAGAGGATCACGGTTTTGTACACCAGGTAACCAATATCGACGGCGAGGGTAAGATCTTTGCGATATGCAACTGTAATGTCAAGATATGCAATGCGTTGCGTACCTCGCAGTTGTTCAATACACCTAATATGTCGCGTAGCGCGTATGTAGCGAAAGTCGATCCCAAAAACTGCGTTGCTTGCGGACGGTGCGTAGAGTACTGTCCGGCGGGTGCGGTCAAACTCGGGCAGAAACTATGCACCAAGCACGGTCCGCAGAGTTATCCGAAACAAGAGTTGCCGGATGCAACCCCATGGGGTCCGGAGAAATGGAACGAGAACTACCGCGACGACAACCGCGTCAACTGCTATCCAACAGGAACGGCACCTTGCAAGACCGCTTGTCCGGCACATATCGCCGTGCAGGGCTACCTCAAGAAAGCCGCGGAAGGCAAATACACGGAGGCATTGGAACTCATCAAACGCGAGAACCCGTTCCCGGCAGTATGCGGACGTATCTGTAACCGCCGCTGCGAGGACGCTTGCACAAGAGGTACGATTGACCGCGCCGTAGCTATCGATGCCGTGAAGAAATTCATTGCCGAGAAAGACCTGCATGCCGAGACACGCTTTGTGCCGGAGGTCAATATATGCTCCAATGTCCAAGAGCGTTGGGAGGAGAAAATCGCCATCATCGGCGGCGGTCCTGCGGGACTGAGTTGCGCATACTACCTCGCTACGATGGGATATAAACCGACTGTGTTCGAGAAGAACGAAGAACCGGGCGGAATGCTCCGATACGGTATCCCGTCTTACAAACTTGACAAGGAAGTGATCAAGGCAGAGATAGACATCATGCGCGAGATAGGCGTAGAGATAAAATGCGGTATCGAAGTTGGCAAAGATATCACCATAGACGATCTTCGCAAGCAAGGTTACAAAGGTTTTTATGTAGCAATCGGCTGCCAGGGCGGTCGTCTGCCGGGTATTCCGGGAGAAGATTTAGAGGGCTGCACTACCGCCATCGACTTCCTGCACAACGCTAACTGCGGACAATTAGTCGAAAGTCAAAAGACCGCTTTGCTCAAAGACAAAAGAGTGGTGGTTGTAGGCGGCGGAAACGTAGCTATCGACGCAGCCCGTGTAGCCAAACGCAGCGGTGCATCGGAAGTGACGATGCTCTCGCTGGAGACCGAAGACATCATGCCGGCCTCGCTTGAGGAGCGCATGGAAGCGCGCGAAGACGGCGTAGTTATCAATCCGGGATGGGGACCAAAGGAAATTAAAAATTCAAAATTAAAAATTCAAAATGTCGGTAGTATCACCTTCAAGCGCTGTACTTCTGTCTTCAATGCAGAGCATAAGTTCGCACCGACGTTCGACGAAAATGAAACAATCACGTTAGAGGCAGATCTTGTGATCTTTGCTATCGGTCAGACGGTGGTTTTGAAAGACCTACTGAAAGACACCAAAGTGGAGTTTGTCCGTGGTGTTTATCCTGTTGCAGACAAACTGACCTACCAGACAGCCGAGCCCGACATCTTCGTCGGCGGTGATGTGTTCACCGGTCCTAAGTTTGCCATCGATGCCATCGCAGCCGGAAAGGAAGCAGCGGAGAGTCTGCATCGCTACGTACAGCACGGACATATGACTATCGGTCGTAACAGACGTGATTTCATCGAACTGAACAAAGCCGACATCCTTGTGGAGCAGTATGACAACGGTTCGCGTCAGGAACCGGGTGTTATTCCGACTAAAAGTAATTTTGAGGAATACCACGGTACGCTGACCGAGGAACAGGTAAAGAAAGAAACCGCCCGTTGCCTCAGTTGCGGTGCGTCGGTAGTGGATGAGAACCGGTGTATCGGTTGCGGTATATGTACCACAAAATGTGCTTTCGACGCTATCCATCTGCACCGTGAACATCCGGAAGCAAGTATCATGCGTACCTCGGAGAACAAGTTCGACGGCATCCTGCCGTACATGATCAAGAGAGCAGGGAAGATTATTTTTAAGTAAATGTTGATAACTTTGTGTTGATAACTTTGTGTTGATAATTTCATGTTTGTAAGCCTTCGGCTGTTAACACGCAGTAACAAACACGCAGTAAAAAATGAAAGTTTATAAATTTGAGGATTTAGTAGTGTGGCAGTTGGCAAGAACCCTTGTGAAAGATATATACTCATCATTTAAGACTTGTAGAGATTTTGGGTTTAATGACCAGATCCAAAGAGCTGCAATTTCAATTATGAACAATATTGCAGAGGGTTTTGAAAGAAGTAATAATTCAAAGGATAATAAGCAATTTTTAAACTTTTTGAATATCGCTGCTGGTTCATGTGGCGAAGTAAGAAGTATGTTTTATGCAGCGGAAGACTTAGGATATATAGATGAGGAAAAAGCTAAACTATACCGAAAACGCTGCATAGATCTCTCCCTGAAGCTAAACTCGTTTATGGAGACACTTCGGCAACACGACGCCTCAACATGTAGTAACTAACACGCAGTAACAAACACGGCGAAGCCGTTACTAACACGCAGTAACCAACACGCAGTAACTAATGCACGAACTCGGAATTGTCTTCTATATCATCCGTGACGTCAAGAAAGCGGCGCAGGAAAATGGCGTAGAGCACGTCTCGGCGGTAGTAATGAACATCGGCGAGGTGAGCACGATTATTCCTGAGTATCTGACCGATTGCTGGCGATGGGCGGCGGATAAAGAAGAGATGCTGAAGGGCTGCGAACTGAAGATAGAACCCATCCCTGCCGTGACGCATTGTGACGGGTGCGGAAAGGACTATCCGACGGTAGCGCACGGCAAGATTTGTCCCCACTGCGGCAGTGACCAGACGTGGCTCCTGCGAGGCAACGAGGTGGAGATTAAGGAGATTGTCGTTCCGCAAAATGACTAAATAGCAGAATAAATGATTAAATTGTAAATGAATAAATGAACAAATAATATGGCTTGTTTTATTGTACCATTAACGCAGGCGATAGCCACAACGGTGTATCGCAAACATGTAGAAAAGAAAGAGCAGCTTGAAGGTGAAAAAAGTCTTTCAACTTCCAACTTTCAACTTTCAACTCGTCTCAAGAGCCTCGAACTAATGCTCTGGGGCGGATCCATGATGTTGCTGGTTGATCATTTGGTAAATGGTGAACTTTTCGCATGGAACCTCCGCGAAGTGCTGACTATAGGCGTCCCCATGTCTGTTGTAGTTACCGCAGTATGGGCGATATGGTGCTACGCAAAAGAAATTAAAAATTCAAAATTAAAAATTCAAAATTAAGTACTCGATATACCGATGTCGATATACCGATAATAATTATCTATTAATCAAACACAAAATTAAAATCTTATGTTTTTTCAAGTGTATGGAGAGCATGCCCTGATCCAATGGGTGATGCTGTTCGTAGTCCTCGCAGGACTGATTCTTTGGAATGAGTTTGCCCGTCGTACCAAACTCGGCGGTGCTATCACGTTCTTCGCTATTCCGCTGGCATTGACCGTTTATTTCATTGCCATCGCAGTGGGTGCCCGCATGGGTGCCGAATGGGCGCTGACCAACCAGACACATGTCTATATGAACGGTTGGTTCCATTATGCCAAACTGTATGCGGCTCTCACCGGCTGTATCGGTTTCATGATGATCAAGTACGAATGGGGTATAGGCGCCAAACGCTGGTTCAAACCGTTCCCGTTCATTATTGTAGCTATCAACATCCTCATTGCCGTTTGCTCTGATTTTGAGTCCGCTATCTTGGGATGGAACAAATGGTGGCTGTCAAGCGAAGGTGTGTGGTTGTATGGCGGCTGGCATAACGTATTCAACGGTCTTGCCGGTTTGTTCAACATCTTCTGTATGACCGCATGGTGGAATGTATATCCGTCGAAGGACGGCAAGGACATGATCTGGGCGGACATGACATGGGTATATATCCTTGTTTATGACATCTGGAACTTCGCTTACACGTACAACTGTCTGCCGACTCACAGCTGGTATTGCGGTATCGCGCTGCTGCTTGCTCCGACCGTAGCTGCTATCTGCTGGAACCGTGGCGGTTGGATCCAGAACCGCGCTAACACGCTGGCTATCTGGTGTATGTTTGCACAGGTATTCCCGCTCTTCCAAGAGACCTTCTTCAACGGCAAACAATTCTTCTCATGGGCAGTCCTGCCGACCCAGTATGTCAACGGTATCGAGACGATTGAGGCTATTTATGCCGCTTCCGGTCTGGGTGATGAGGTTGTTGCACATACCACCGTTGCCGCGGAGGGTGCTACTGCTGCCAACCCGACAGCTATGCTGGTGATTTCTGCACTCGCTTTGATCACCAATATCGTAGCCTTTGGTTATATCATGTATCAGGCTAAGAAGCGTCATATCAACCCGTATAAGGAGGATGTCTTCGTTGATCAGAAGTACTACAAGGACGCTATGGAGCGCGCCGTGGTTAATTCTTGATTACATTCATCCGTTTGAAATAGCAGAAAAAACGTCCTTTGGGGCGTTTTTTCTGCAAGTTGTGTATCATTAGCCGTAAATAGTATAACGGCTATAACCATTTAAACACAAATCATATGCAAAACTTTGATTACCAGACTCCTACGCGCCTCATTTTCGGGGAAGGTGTAGTACAGAAACTGCCGAAAGTGATGAGTGCGTTCGGCAAGAAAATCCTCCTTACATACGGCGGAGGAAGTATTAAGAAGATTCCGGCTCTCAGAGATCAGTCGCTGAGCCTCTATGACTATGTCCACACGTTACTCAAGGATTTCGAGATCATTGAGCTGAGCGGTATTCAGCCGAATCCGAAATATGATCCTTCCGTTTTGGACGGCGTGCGGCTATGTAAAGAGCACAAAATAGATGTCATCCTTTCCGTCGGTGGCGGCAGCGTACTGGATTGCTCCAAAGCAATTGCTGCCGGAGCCTGCTATGAAGGCGACCCTTGGGATCTCATTTCCTATAAAGTCAAAGCCCAAGCGGCACTTCCGATTGTGGATATCATCACCCTCGCAGCTACCGGAAGCGAGTACGACTGCGGTGGTGTCATCTCGCGCACGGAGACCAACGACAAAATTGGTTATATGGACCGTCACTTGTTTCCTGCTGTTTCATTCCTTGACCCGACATACACTTTCTCGGTGAGCAAGAAACAGACAGCAGCCGGTATCGCCGACGCGATGAACCATACGATAGAGCAGTATTTCGCAGAAGATACAACACTCCTGAACGATGGTTTTTGCGAGTCCATGCTCCGCTCTCTCATGGAGAACGGCCGTAAGTGTCTGGCTAACCCCGAGGACTACCAAGCCCGCGCAGAGATGATGTTGGCTTGCACGTATGGCTGCAACGGTATTCTGGCGCTTGGTAACAGCGAGTCGGGCTGGCCCTGCCACGGCATAGAGCACGCGCTGAGTGCGTACTACGACATCACTCACGGCGAGGGCTTGGCGATCATCACACCGCGGTGGATGAAACACATCCTCAACGAGCACACCCTGTCGCGTTTCGTCAAATACGGCATTAACGTCTTTGACATCGACCCCTCGCTGACGCCATGGGAGATCGCCAACAAAGCCATCGAGGCGACGTACGCTTTCTTTGAGTCTATCGGCATTCCTATGCACCTGCGCGAGGTAGGTATCGACGAGAGCCGTTTGGATGAGATGGCGCATCACATC
>CALEPS010000069.1 GCA_937910305.1 uncultured Bacteroidales bacterium
GTCTTTATTTCTACAATCTGTGCCATAATTTTTACTTTTTTACATAAATTACTTTTTGTCCTGTTGGATTTGCCATCTTCCATCCGTCCTGCTCCAGGGTTGTGCCGTATCGGGCGTAGTACTCGTTGTAGGAGAGGATTTGGGTACGAGGTTTACGCGGTCTGTTCTCTTTGATGGCTCTAATCGGGTCGAATTGAACAAACTTACCTTCCTCCAATTTGGTGCTGATGGTGGTAAAGACATGTGTTTGTTCATCGGTCGTGAGCGTGTCCCAGAACCGTCTGGTCCCTTCTTCTTTTTTGGCGCATGCTCCGTGTTCGTATAGCATCGCCCATAGTTTTTCAAAATTCATAGCGTCTTAAAATTGGTGGTGGTAAAGTATAGCATAGTATAGTCTCTACCACCACCACCTTTTCTTTTTATTCTTTTTTGGTTCTTTTTTCTTTTTGTTCTTTTATCCTACGAACGCAATCCGGAAAGAATGTTTGATACTCTCGCTCTCGGGATGGGCGGCGGCGAGTTTCTCGGCAGTTCGTTTGAGGTCAGCCCGCATGTCCTTGAGCTGCGCTGCTATCTGTTCCTGGAGCGCGAGTTGCTGCATGTAGATAGCGTGGTTGGGGTCGGAGGTGATGGCAGGGTTGGTGTTCTTCTCCCAGGTGTAGGACTTGGGTCGGCTGACGACGATCTTGAAACCGTGGTACTCGATGGTGCCGGTGAAGGTCTTTGGCAGTCCGCGTTCTGCGATGAGTGCCTGCACGGCGGCTTCCACCTGCGGACGAAGCGCTTTCAGCGTTGCTTCGGATTCATTACATGCTACTTGTGCAGCGAAAAATTGGTCGATAACTTCATAATTGGTTGTCATAATAGTTCGGCATTGTTTATGCTCGTGCCGTGCGAGTGGGTTAAAAGTGTTAAACAAATAACCCGGCGCCGGGTTGTGATTCGAATTCGGCTGCAAAGGTAGCATAAAAAAAGCAGCCACAGAAATTGTGACTGCTTTACGGGCATTTATTCAAATAGAATTCAAATAGAGGGGGGCAAAACGCTTCGAGAAATTCAAATGCGTTCAAATAGATTGTCAGAAATACGCATAGAAATTAGCCTCACTATAGTTTCGCATCATAGGTAGCTGTTGGCGGAGCGTTTGGAAGATTTTGCGCTTGCTCTCGCCGTGAAAACAGAGGTAACCTTTCCTCTCAAAATCACGAAGAAAAGCGACAAACTCTTTCGCGTCTTTTTCACTGGCTTCTTCGAGTTTTTGCTGTACTTGCGCGGGTGTCCAGAAGCCTGTGCGCCTGATGGCCTCCGAATCGAGGTATCGGCAATAAACAGGCACTTCTTCAAACTCGGTGACATCCTCCGTGCTGAATGCTGACGTTTGATTGCTGACAGTTGACGGCTCCACATGGGTATGCGTGCCGCCTATAAATTGGGTGTCGATATGTTGTTCGGCGATGTAATTGCCGGCTACATAGATGTTGCGTTGTTGTTCCATAATGGCAGTTGCGGTTGGTCGTTAGTATTCAGCTTGCGGCGTGCGGAACGTGCAGGCGCGGTTAAAGAGACGTGATATTGCTTGCCAATAGTCTGTTTTTCGATATATTGCGAAGTAACGATATTGGGCCGTTCTCTAAGTTCTTTGTTTTCGGCGAGGAGTTGTGCTTTTTCAGTTTTGAGTTGCTCGATTTGTCTTATTAGTTCGGCTTTTTCTTGCTCAAGAGTTAGTTTTTGTGCATGTTCGAGCGCAAGGGCAGCGCGCAACTGCTCCTTGTTATGGAGCACTTGCTGCATCTCTATCTGATGTCCTTTTATGAGATCATCCTGTTGTTTTGAGAAATCAATTAAAGTTTCTATGTTAAGGTCATCAGTAGGCACAATTTACTCATCGTTTTCCTCTGCCGTCCGCGTTCGCACGCGTGCAATCATTTTATAACACTCGCCGCCGATAGCTTCATCGTATTTATTGCAGCGTGCGAGATCAAAGATAATCGTATTCTTGATATAATCCAACTCCATGTGGTCGTAGAGTTGTTTGGTGTTGATGTAATAGTAAGCACCGGATTTGCGGATTGCGAAGGCGCGGTCATTGCTGTCGGCATCAACGACTGCCATGTAGAGCACATGCTTCTCTTGCGTGTCGGGCGCAAGTACGACGGCTTTGTTTTCGTCGATTTTGAGCTGCTCAATGGCATCTGTATTAAATCCTGTTTTGCCTGTTTGTTGAATTGTAGCCTTAGGTTTGAGACTATAATCTTTAGCATTTATAACTTCACCAATCATTTTATTTTTGATTTCTTTTTAATTTCTTTTTCAAAATTCGCAGCAAAATTACAATAAATTTTTGAATTGAGCAAATTTTCTTGAATAAAAGTGTATGGAAATATATGTTTTTCTTGCGAATGGTGTGAGGAAATAAAAAATCGCCCGTTACTCGCGGACGATTTATAGGGGATCTCCACCAGAGAGAAGAAAAGAAAACAAATCAAAATTTAGAAGCCCTTGCCAAACAGTTGTACGACTATTGGTTTGTGCAGTTTGATTTCCCCGATGAGAACGGTAAACCGTACAAGTCCAGCGGTGGTGCAATGGTCTATAACGAGCAACTGAAACGCGAAATACCCAAAGGATGGAATATCTGCCAATTAAATGAATACATCTTATCAGACAACACTGGCGATTGGGGTAAAGATGCTATTTCTGATGGATATTTTGAAGTAGGATGTATCAGAGGAGCTGATATTTTATCACTGATTGACCTTCCCAAAAGATATATCAAGAACAAAGAAAAATTACTATCTGAGCACGATATTGTAATTGAGGTATCGGGAGGCAGTCCGTCACAAGCAACAGGAAGATGTGCATACATATCGAAAGGTGTGATTGAAAGAAATGGTAGTAGAATAACTTGCTCTAATTTTTGTCATGCCTTTACACTTAAAGACTACCGTAAATCTACCTATTTTTATTACACATGGCAACTATTATATAATAGTGGCAACATGTTTAATTACGAGGGGAAAACAAGTGGTATTAAGAACTTTATGACAGAAATGTTTCTGAAGAATTATTGGATTGATGTTCCTCAGAAATTAGCAAATGATTTCTTTGAGAAAGTGTTTGTATGGTATGCTATGAGAGATGCGAATATAACCGGAAATTCCTCACTCATCAAGCAGCGCAACGAACTGCTGCCATTGCTGATGAATGGTCAGGTAAATTTTGATTTGTTGGTTTGGTATGATATATTATATTATTATATATAAGGGTATAAAAATTGTGCCAGTATGAAAGAACAAATCATTAACAATGTGCTGTCGGCAATGCAGGGAGTGTTGGATTGCCGGCAAATGAAGCTCTTGAAAGTTAGTTTACAAGAGCAACTACAGGGCGTGCGAATCAGTCAGACCGAAACGCCTAATGCAGAAGATAATCTATTAGTGCTTGACAGTTTCATCTCAGCCAAGCGTATTGAGGGGTGCTCCGAAAGGAGTATGCGCTATTATCGTACTACGATAGAGCAGTTCCTAACAGCTGTCTGTCTGCCTATTACACAGATAAACACGGCACAGATCCGTGAGTATTTAGTGCGGTATCAGTCAGAAAGACAATGCGGCAAAGTGACCATCGACAATATGCGGCGTATATTGTCAAGTTTCTTTGCGTGGTTGGAGGATGAAGACTACATTGTCAAGTCTCCAGTACGACGTATTCACAAGGTCAAGACGGATTCGCTGGTACGCGAGACATTGAGTGACGAGCAGTTAGAACAGATGCGGGACAAGTGCGACAACCTTCGCGACTTGGCAATGCTTGACTTGCTCGCCAGTACGGGTATGCGTGTGGGCGAGTTGGTGAGGTTGAACAGAGCGGATTTGAATCTTCAGGAGCGGCAATGCGTGGTATTCGGAAAGGGCAACAAAGAGCGGATCGTATATTTCAATGCCCGTGCAAAGATACACATAGAGGCGTATCTGCGTGAGCGGACGGACAGTAACCTGGCATTGTTTGTCAGTCTCAATGCACCCTATCGGCGGTTACAGATTAGCGGTGTAGAACGGCGGCTGAAAGTCTTGGGACGGTCGGCAGATATTGAGCGCGTACATCCGCATAAGTTCCGCCGTACCTTGGCGACCATGGCTATTGACAAGGGTATGCCTATAGAGCAGGTGCAAAAACTATTGGGTCATGTACGTATAGATACGACCCTACATTATGCCATGGTGAGCCAGCAGAATGTAAAGATGTCGCACAGGAAGTATTTGGGATAAACAGCGGGGAGAAATAGCATAATTATTCTAAAAATATCGGGGATAGATAGCAATTTCCGAATAAAAATGATGGGGAAAGATAGAAAATCGTTCTCTTTATTTGGATATGTCATTTATTTTTACTATCTTTGCAGCGTTTTTTGAAAGGAGATAATTATGGAGCATGTTTTTCAGCGTAAAATCTATCAGCAAATTCTTCAATGGAAGCAGGAGAATGACGGCAGGAGTGCATTGCTTGTAGAGGGCGCAAGGCGTATTGGCAAATCTACTATAGTGGAAGAGTTTGCCAAGCGTGAATACAAGTCGTACATCTTAATCGACTTCAACAAAGCCTCGGAACGAGTGCTGCATTTGTTTGATGATTTGATGGATTTGGATTACATCTTTCTCTTTCTGCAGCGTACCTATCACACTACATTGTATCAACGTGAGTCGGTGATAATCTTCGATGAGGTGCAGAAATGTCCTATGGCTCGTCAAGCCATCAAGTACTTGGTACAGGACGGGCGGTACGACTATATAGAAACAGGTTCGCTCATCAGTATCAAACAAAACACGGAAAACATCACTATCCCCAGTGAAGAGGATCGAATAGAGATGTACCCGATGGACTATGAGGAGTTCCGTTGGGCTATGGGTGATACAGCTACTATTCCCCTGCTTCGGAAACAATTAGAACAGGGGCGTTCCATGGGTGATGACCTCAACCGACAGTCTATGCGCGACTTGCGGTTGTATATGCTCGTGGGCGGTATGCCGCAAGCCGTGAGCGCATATCTGAACACGAAGAACTTGCGCTCGGTAGATATGGTAAAGCGCAAGATATTGAATCTGTATTTTGATGACTTCCGCAAGATAGACAAGAACGGCAAAATAGGCAGGTTATACCAAGCCATCCCCACCATGCTATCGCGTGGTGTCGGGCGTTTCTATCCCACAGCCATCATAAAGGGTGTCGGTGCAGATAAGATGGAAGATTTGCTGATTGCTTTAGAGGATAGTAAAACCGTGAATATCGCCTACCATACATCCGACCCGAATGTAGGTCTGGCGTTGAGTGAAGACCGAAGCCGAATGAAGATGTATGTAGGCGACACCGGACTGATGGTAACACTTGCGTTCTGGGACAAGAGTTTCACGGAGAATGTGCTGTATGACAAACTGCTTGCCGACCGTTTGCCTGCAAACTTAGGATATATCTATGAAAACCTTGCTGCACAGATGCTACGTAGCAGTGGAAACAACCTCTATTTCTATACTTGGGCAAAGGACGAGCGGCATAATTATGAGGTGGATTTCTTATTGTCGCGAGGCGCAAAGATTTGCCCGATAGAAGTCAAGTCTGCAAGTTACAAATCGCACGTGTCGCTTGACACATTTTGCGAAAAGTTCTCTTCGCGCATAGGTAACAGGTATGTTGTTTGCACGAAAGACTTGCGGCACGATAAAGAGACGACTATATTGCCGATATACATGGTAGGACTGATATAAAACGGAGAAGTTATGAATTTGAAAGAATACAGATTAGGTGATTTAATAGAGGTAACTCGTGGGGCAAGCCTTGCGGGTGATTATTATGCCACTGATGGTAAATATAAACGCATTACTTTGGGTAACTTCAACTATAAAGAAGGCGGTTTCAAAGATGATACGCAGAAAGAGGACATCTATTACACCGGCAAAGTTGATGAGCGGTTTATCTTGCACAAAGGTGATATCCTCACTCCCTTAACAGAGCAAGCTCTTGGGTTGCTTGGCTCAACTATTCGTATTCCTGAAGATGACAAGTATATACAGAGTCAAGATGCAGCACTCATTACTTGTAAAGAGGGCTTGCTTGACCCTGACTTCTGCTATTATTTGATTTCGTCCGCACAGGTACGCAATCAGTTAAGTGCGGCAGCACAGCAGACAAAGATACGCCACACGTCTCCTGATAAAATTAAAGCCTGCAAAGTCTTTATACCAGACCTTGCAGAGCAGAAGAAAATAGGGCAGTTATTGCGCCTAATAGAAGAGAAAATCAGTCTCAACAAGCAGATAAATCAAAATTTAGAAGCCCTTGCCAAACAGTTGTACGACTATTGGTTTGTGCAGTTTGATTTCCCCGATGAGAACGGTAAACCGTACAAGTCCAGCGGTGGTGCAATGGTCTATAACGAGCAACTGAAACGCGAAATACCCAAAGGATGGAATATCTGCCAATTAAATGAATACATCTTATCAGACAACACTGGCGATTGGGGTAAAGATGCTATTTCTGATGGATATTTTGAAGTAGGATGTATCAGAGGAGCTGATATTTTATCACTGATTGACCTTCCCAAAAGATATATCAAGAACAAAGAAAAATTACTATCTGAGCACGATATTGTAATTGAGGTATCGGGAGGCAGTCCGTCACAAGCAACAGGAAGATGTGCATACATATCGAAAGGTGTGATTGAAAGAAATGGTAGTAGAATAACTTGCTCTAATTTTTGTCATGCCTTTACACTTAAAGACTACCGTAAATCTACCTATTTTTATTACACATGGCAACTATTATATAATAGTGGCAACATGTTTAATTACGAGGGGAAAACAAGTGGTATTAAGAACTTTATGACAGAAATGTTTCTGAAGAATTATTGGATTGATGTTCCTCAGAAATTAGCAAATGATTTCTTTGAGAAAGTGTTTGTATGGTATGCTATGAGAGATGCGAATATAACCGGAAATTCCTCACTCATCAAGCAGCGCAACGAACTGCTGCCATTGCTGATGAATGGTCAGGTAAATTTTGATTTATCTGCCGATTAAGCGCAATCTTTTGGTCTAAGGTGGCAAGTATATTTGCCGCCTTTTCTTGTGCCTCTTTTGGAATGTAGTCTATAGGAATAGCTGCGAATGCTTGTTCTACTTGCAAATTATGAATACCACTTGTCTTTCCCTCATAATTAAAGAAAGCGCCTGTTGTATAGATGTATTGTAAGTAATTGTAGATATAGCGTGCGTCCCATTCGGGTTTCACAGTAAATGCCACACAAAAATTAGAGCAGATAATTTTTTCGTTTACCTCTTTGCATTCTTTTGATATGTATGCGACACGCCCAGTAGATTGAGTATTAGTCCCTCCTGACTTTTCGATAATAATACTGCCGACAGGCAAGCATTTTCTTTGTAATGTTCCTTCTGATATATAGCGTGTCGGGATAGAGTTAAACTTACTAGCATTGACATCGTTAATGTCCGCACCTCTCACACAAGCCACCTTAACAGTGTTTTCTTCTGTTGGTTTATCATCCCCCCAGTCGCCCGAAATATAGTCAAGGATAACATCCGATATGTGTAGTTGTTCGCTCATACTATTATTTCAATCTTAGGGATTTTAGTTGAGTGAGTATTTTTTGCTCCAACTGATGGCTTTCTTCAAATTGAGCGGTGAGGGTGTCGGTGTAGTTGGAAATCCGGCGTTCGAACTCATCAGCGGTGATGTCGATGTACTCAATCTTAATGTCGAAATACTGTCCGGCAGAGAGTGAACAACCTTTCTCCAATAATTCGCTATAACTGACTACCACTGAGAACCCATCTTCGGCTTGTTGGTTAGCGAATGTATCTACAATCTTGCCAATCTCTTCGTCACGGAGACGGAGTTTCTGATTGTTGCCTTCTTTGTATTCTTCACCCAGTTTGGAGGCATCAATAAGCGTGATCTTTCGGTTAGAGGTGTCTTCTCCTTCTTTCGGTTTCTGGAGAAAGAGAACAGAAACATTCGTCCCCGTTGTAGCAAACACATTGCTTGGCATGGAGATACAGCCATAGACGATATGGTTCTCTACGATATGTTTGAGGATCTTGCCTTCGATACCTGATTTGGCGGTAATGAATCCTGTGGGCACAACAATCGCTGCTTTGCCTCCTGGTTTGAGCGAGTTGATGACGTGCTGCAAGAAGCAGGTATATATCGCCATCTTGGGTTTCTTGGGATTGATCTCTTTCGGCACATTCGGCACACCTGCCCAGAAACGGGCTGTTTGTGCGGCTACGGTCTTGTGGGTATCAACGAAATCCACCTTGAACGGCGGGTTAGAGACGATGAAATCAAACTGCCGTAATGCTGTTCCGGCATCGTTCTTATGATACGGAGCGGTAAGCGTATCACCTTGGATGGCATTATCAAGAGAGTGGACAAGGTTATTGAGAATAAGATTGAGTTTGAGCATCTTATTCGACCGCTGGGAGATATCTTGCGAATAGATAGTGCATCGCTCCTCGCCAATCTGGTGTGCCAACGCCATGAGCAACGTTCCTGTTCCGGCAGACGGGTCATAGACTTCCATTCCTCGCAGGTCGGGGTTATCGCCCACCAACAGACGTGCCATGATAGTAGCGATAGAATGCGGTGTGTAATACTCGGCATACTTACCACCCGAATCGGTATTATAGTCTTTGATAAGGTGTTCAAAGATAGCAGCAAAGAAATCATAATGCTCCTCGAACGTCTCTTCAAATGAGAAATTGACCAGTTTGTCTATCAGCGCGCGTGCAAAGTCCGCCCGTTTTGCGGTATCGGTTACAAAAACGGTCAGCGGCTCAAAGATAGGAATACGTGTGCGCTCGGTGGTCTGGGTAGAGAAAATATCGATGTTATCGTGTGCAATCGCTTCCATCGTACTATCAAAGAGCGCGTCAAACTCACCTTTGGTCTGGTTGTTCCAAAGATAGGAGATCAAATGTTGAGGTTGTAGTTTCGGCACATTTGGATCAAGCGCATAGAGCAGTTCCTCGCGCTCCTCGGGCTGCAAGCCGGCATAGGCTTCTTCCCATTTGTCGGAATGGGCGATAATCATACTAAGGTCGGTACAAGTATGTTTGATGGCATAGCCGAACTTGTCATTGAGGAACTTATACAGGAACATCTGTGTGATAATCTTGTACTCATTACCATCATTACCCAATCCATACGATTGGCAGGTCAGTTTGAGGTCGTCGATGAGACGGAATGTTTTTTCTCTTAAATCCATATTAAGCAGCAGGGTATGTCCTGTCGTATTGTTCTACATATTGTTGGTAAATACGCGGAGTCATAAACTCCCAATCTTCGCGCGTGGCTCCCAGATTGATAACCGCCGAGGTATGTGTGGCGATGATATTCTGCACTTTTTGGCGGAAGAAAGCATCTTTTTTGAGTATATGATAATCGTCGTAAACAGCAGTATCTATACCGGTTTTGATAGATTTTAAAACTTGCTCAATAATCAAATCATCCGCTTGGGCAATCATATGGGCATTATGGCTACGCTGACGTTTTTGGTTCTCCTCCCGGATGCGCTTGTGAATACGGGCATATTTATAATCGCCGTTGTAATGGTCTGCCAAAGCTTGGTTAGCGAGTTGAAGTTTATGCAGACGTGCCATGATTTCATCCAACATCTTTTTTTGCTCCGTGAATTTGGCAACCGTATCAATCTCAAAACCGTACTCATGGAAACGCTGTATAAAGGCATCTCGGAGAGATATGAACTCCTCATCAGCTTGGTCTTCAAATTCTGTAAACTGGTGAATCAGATGGGCATAGGACGATTGCAGTTCTTCCTTGGAGGCAATGGTCAGTTCTTCTTCGCCTATCTTTGAGAACGTGAACTCAATAGAAGCCATCGCCTCGTTGATAAGGATTTTCTTATCCGCAGCCACTTCGAAACTTTCTTTGGCATTGATGAGGTTGATACGATGCTGCACTTCGGAGATTAGTTCCGGCAGGCGTGCTATATCTATCTTGGCAAACTTCTCACGCATATCCTCGTCGCCGAACGTGCGAACCATATTGCCCATATCGCGTGCAGAGAGAAGCGCGTTCTTCAGGTCAATAAGCGCAGATTTGTCTTCCAGCGTATCTATTTGCGAGGAGAAGAGTTCGGCATTATCCAGTGAGTAATCATAGAGTTTGCTACGTATCTCGCGCATGTTCTCCACGATCTCATCATTGCCTGCCATAACGGAACGGAAGGTCTCTACAAGCGATTGACCATCCGGCATTTCGGGATCGTCATGTTTGGCTAACTCGCGTAAATAGGCTTCGTTGGTTTCCTCAAAGTTTTTCTTGATATTGGCGAAATCTATCACATACCCATAGCGCATTTCTCCATAGGGACGATTGACGCGCGTAATGGCTTGAAGCAGGTTGTGTCCGTCCATCTTACGGCAGAAATAGAGCCGTTTGAGACGCGGAGCGTCAAAGCCTGTCAAAAGCATATTGAAGACAAAGAGGATATCTATTGTTTCGTTCTTTTTGAAATCCTTTATCACTGCGCGTATTTCCTCTTTCGTTCCGCTGTTATAAAGTACCAAACCTGCGCGCAAATGGGATTTTAGGACATATTGGTTGTTATGCTCCTCTTGTATCTTGTTGAAATGTTCGTATAGCTTGACAGCCTGCTCTGAGGTCTCGCATATAACCATTCCGCCGGGATTGAGATTAGGATAGCCCGAACGAAAACGGCTCATATCATGGATGATATAGCGCAGCAGTTCGTCCACATAACTGTCATGCTCAATTACTTGCGATTTCTGTACGTCTTTTTTCGTAACGAGTTGATCCAGTTGATCGTAGATTTCATTCAGTTTCTCGCGATAGGAGGTCTCAATTTCCTCGCGGATTATACGGCGTGTGTATCCGTCCGCAATGGAACGGTCATAATAGTATGTGGATAGGTATTCTCCAAACACGCTGCACGATGAGCGTTCTTCTTTCAACAACGGCGTGCCGGTAAGCGCAATCTTAATGGCATTCTGGTCGGCGTCAAATAGATTGGCAAGGAAACAGCCTCCGGGTTTGTATCCGCGGTGTGCTTCGTCAAGAATGAAGATCCGCTGCAGATTGGTAGCATAAGCAGGTAATGATACTTTTGCAGTGTCTTGCGCGAATTTCTGGATATTAACCACTGTTATTTCCGCTTGACCCGTATTGCCTTGCATGGACTGATTTTGACGGAATTGCTCCATCAACTCCTCACGGGAATTGGCGGTGTTCACCTTCAATCCGCGCGCCTCAAACTCTTGCGTGGCTTGCGTAAGCAAGTCCAAACGATCTACCACAAAATAGAAACGCGGGACGGTATTTTGCTCTGCATAGAAATCCGTCAGTACTTTGGTCAGATAATAACTGAGTGCCGTTTTGCCACTACCCTGTGTGTGCCAAACAATACCCGAACGTACACCCTCTTTGAGTTTGCGGCGGATGTCCAAAGCAGCAAAGAGTTGCTGATAGCGCATGATATGTTTCTCGTCACGCACTTTGAGTTGACCGTCCTCTTCTTTCTCCTGCTGCACGTATGCTATACCGTAACGCAGAATAAACAGCAAGCGTTCCGGTGAGCACATGGATGTAAGAATGCTGTTGGTCGGAGTATATAAACCTTTGTTGAACTTGTATTCCGGGTCGTGGACAATCACTTCGTTATTATACGCTGCAAGAATCATGTGCTCCGTGGGACCCAAATGTTCATCCGGCAAATAGGGATAGTATGCCAAATATGGAGGAATATCGTCTGTCGCTTTTTTCTGCTCACGAAAACAGTTGAACGGCACATTCTTGCGTCCGCCCGTGCAATAGAAAGCGCCCTCGATAGGCACTATTCCACCGTGCGCTTCATAATCCATATTATTGGAGAAAATCATCAACTGCGTGATATTGATGAAACGGCGGAAGGCCTTATTCGGGAAGCGGTCTTGGTTCATACGCCGGCTCTCTGCCAACATACCGCCGGCATTATTTGGCTTCTTTACCTCGACAAAAACAAGCGGCAAACCATTAACGAACAGTGTAATATCAGGACGAAACTCATTCTCTCCATTGCGGCATGTGAATTCTGCAGTGAAATGGAACCAATTGTTTTTCGGATTGTCAAAATCTATGAGTTTATATGGAGAGACAGAAACAAGGCGGTGATAGAATGCTTTGCCCAGATCGTCATAGTTGAGTTCTTCCTGAATCTTGCTTAATACCGAAGAAAACTCCGCTTCTTTGCCGGGATTGAGGTCGGCAAATTTCTTGCGGAATACATCCAATAAGATATTGGTCTGCCCATCATATTTGTCACCCTCAGAGGATAAGTGCATCTTGCCATAGAACTTATACCCCAATCGGCACAAATGTACCATTGCGGGCATCTGTACTCGCGTCGCTTCGTTGAATGTTTTACTCATAGCATTGTTGTGTTTTTGTGTTCTCAACCCGTGAGCAACACTCACGACTTGCTTTCTTTTGGTGTCCGTTTCACGCCCCGCACGCAATTATGCGTGCAAAGGTACGAAAAATTTCGGATATATGCAATGAAAATCGTAGATTTTCGATTCGGACGGCGGTTTTTGTGTCTCGGTCTTGCGTCGGTTGTGTCCCGCTCATCGGTCGGTGGGGACAGACGATGCTATTTTTCAATTATCTCCCAATGACCTCCTTTGTCCGGGCCTACGTGGCGGATATATCCAGACTCTTGCAATTGCTGTATAT
>CALEPS010000070.1 GCA_937910305.1 uncultured Bacteroidales bacterium
AATTTATTGATAACTATGACAAAAAAACTTTTAACCCTATTGCTCGCTGTAGCAGCCAGCGTAGGAACCATGTTCGCTTCTGATACTCAAGTCAATGGCATTTGGTATGATTTTGATTCCAGCAGTAGAACAGCCACAGTCACATATCAAGGCGCATCATATTCAGCCTACAACAATGAGTATACCGGCTCTGTAGTTATCCCTGCATCTGTTTCCTACGGTGGAAGAACCTATAGTGTTACCAGCATTGGAAATAATGCTTTCTATAATTGCACCGGTTTGACCTCTGTAACAATAGGCAATAGCGTCACAAGCATCGGAGAATGGGCTTTCTATAATTGCACCGGTTTGACCTCTGTGACAATAGGCAATAGCGTCACAAGCATCGGAGGACATGCTTTCTATAGATGCAACGGTTTGACCTCTGTGACGATTCCCAATAGCGTCACAAGCATCGGAGAACATGCTTTCTGTTATTGCAGCGGTTTGACCTCCGTGACGATTCCCAATAGCGTCACCAGCATTGGAAGTTCTGCTTTCTATTATTGCAAGGGTTTGACCTCTGTGACTATTGGCAACAGCGTCAAAAGCATTGGAAATTATGCTTTTCAAGGTTGCACCGGTTTGACCTCTGTGACGATTCCAAATAGTGTCACCAGTATTGAAAGTAATGCTTTCTCTGGTTGCACCAGTTTGACCTCTGTAACTATCCCCAACAGCGTCACAAGCATTGGAGGTAGTGCTTTCGCTGGTTGCAGCGTTTTGACCTCTGTGACATTAAACTCCAATGCTATTGTAAGCAAAAATTATTCCAAGGATTCCAATCTAAAGACTATATTTGGAGGGCAAGTTACAGAATATATTATAGGAGATGATGTCACAAGCATTGGAAGTAGTGCTTTCCAAGGTTGCAGCGGTTTGACCTCTGTGACAATTGGTAATAGCGTCACAAGCATTGGAAGTTTAGCTTTCTCTAGTTGCGACGGTTTGACCTCTGTGGTATGGAATGCAAAGAATTGCAGTAATTCTGGTAATTTCGGTAGTCAGGTGACCTCATTTACATTTGGGGATGAAGTGGAAGTTATTCCAGGGGGACTTTGTAATGCAATGACAAAATTGACATCTGTAACGATTCCCAATAGCGTCACCAGCATTGGAAAAATGGCTTTCTGTAGTTGCTTCAGTTTGACCTCTGTGACGATTGGCAATAGCGTCACAAGCATTGGACAGGATGCTTTCCAAGGCTGCAGCGATTTAACTAAGGTTAATATTACAGATATTAATGCATGGTATAATATTAGTTTTTGGGATTCAGATAGTAATCCGTTATACTATGCAAAGCATCTATATGTCAATGACATAGAAGTGACCAATCTGGCTATTCCCAATAGTGTCACAAGTATTGGGAATTACGCTTTCTATAATTGTGCCAGTTTAACTTCTGTTACAATCCCCAATAGCGTTACAAGCATTGGAAATAATGCTTTCTATAATTGCAGCGGTTTGACCTCTGTGACAATTCCTAATAGTGTCACAAACATTGGCGATGGTGCTTTCTCTAATTGTGGCGGTTTGACCTCTGTGACAATTCCCAATAGCGTTACAAGCATTGGAAGTGATGCTTTCTATTATTGCAGCAGTTTGACCTCTGTAACAATTCCCAATAGCGTTACAAGCATTGGAAATAATGCTTTCTATAATTGCAGCAGTTTGACCGCCGTGACAATTCCCAATAGCGTCACAAGCATTGGAGGAGGTGCTTTCGCTTTATGCAGTGTTTCTACCATTAATTATATAGGCAGCATGGATGAATGGTGTAATAAAGCATGGTCTCCGAGTTCTATATCTAGTGATTATCATCTTCAATTAAATGGAGTCCTTCAGCAATCCGCCGTTATTCCCAACAGCGTCACGAGCATTGGATCTGGTGCTTTCAATGGTTGCAGCAGTTTGACCTCTGTGACCATCCCCAATGGTGTCACCAGCATTGGATATTCTGCTTTCAGTGGTTGCACTGGTTTGACCTCTGTGACGATTCCCAATAGTGTCACAAGCATTGGAGAGAGGGCTTTTTATAATTGCAGCAGTCTAATTTCTGTGACATGGAACGCTAAAAATTGTACTGATTTTACGAGCACCTCAACTCCTTTTTCTGGTATCAGCTCGAAAATTAAAACTTTCGTCTTTGGGGATAGTGTAGAGCACATTCCGGCATATCTTTGTGCAGGTATGACTAATCTCAGGGATTTGACTATCGGTAGCAGTATTACGGCTATTAGTACAGATGATTTTTCCGGTTGCAATAATATCAAGAATGTAACTCTCAATTCCAACGCTGTTGCAAGTAAAAACTATGGATCTTCAACGAATTTGTCTGCTATTTTCGGCACGCAAGTTAGAGAATATATTATAGGTGAAGGAGTTTCCTCTATTGGTAATTATGCATTTTATAATGCGGGTTCTTTGCAGTCCATTACATTACCAAATAGTCTTTCAAGTATAGGAAATAGCGCATTCCGGAATTGTACAAATCTTAAAACCGTCAATATCAATTCCAATGCGATAGTAAGCAAGGCATATACCGCTACCAATAATTTTGCTAAAATATTTGGTTCGCAGGTGCTGACATACAATTTAGGAGACGCTATCACGGCTATTGGCGATTATGCTTATTACAATTGCAGTACTGCTTCCTTGTTTAATATTCCAAATAGTGTGACGACGATAGGAAACAACTCCTTTGCAGGTTGCTCCGGTTTGACCTCTGCTGCAATTCCAGAAAGTGTTGTGAACATTGGAAATAATGCCTTTAGAGAATGTACCGGCGTAGATACACTTACTCTTCCGAATGTGACTACTATCGGAAATGGCGCATTTGCAGATTGTGGCAACTTGACCTCATTGCAGTTAGGTAATAATTTAACCACTATAGGCGACTCAACGTTCAGCAGTTGTTACAATATTGCCGCCATTGAGTTTCCGAATAGCTTGCAGACGATAGGCAATGCTGCTTTCTTCCAATGCAACCATTTGTCTTCAGTCACCCTCGGCAGCGGAATAAACCAAATGGGACATTCTGTTTTCAAAGCATGTACAGGTTTGCATTCAGCAGTTATTCCGGAAAACTTTACAAGCATTGAAAGCAATACTTTCCATGGTTGTACGGCTTTATCATCCGTCAACTTGCCAAATACAATCACATCTATTAAGGATAGCGCCTTTTTCAATTGTAGCAGTCTGCAATTGGAATCTCTGCCTTCAGCCGTCTCCACTCTTGGTAAGGGTGCTTTCTCCGGTTGTGGTAGTTTAGCTTCTATAGCGATGCCGGCTTCGTTGACCTCCGTCGGAGAGAATGCATTTAATGATTGTAGTGGTATTGCCGAAGTCAAAATCGAGGACGTGGACTCATGGTGTAAGGTTGATTTCGCCAACTCGAAGTCTAATCCTGTATTCTATTCACGCAATCTATACATCGGGGACTCGCTGATAGCGGAATTGACGATTCCAAACAAGATTACGGAACTCAAACCATGGGCGTTTGTTAACTGCAATAGTATTAACTCGGTGTTTATTCCTAATACCGTTCGTCTGTTCTCGCCAAACGCATTCTATGACTGCGAGAATATTACTTCTGTAGAATGGCATGCAAAGAACATTGCAAATTATGCATCTTCCGCCGCTTCTCCTTTCTACGCAAGTCGCAGCAAAATAACTTCTTTTGTCTTTGGTGAAGAAACAGAACATATCCCGTCTCATCTTTGTAGTGGAATGAATAAGATCAACTTGCTTTCATTCCCGTCCTATTTGAAATCCATCGGAGATTATTCATTCAAAGGCTTAACAAAGATTCGTAAAATCAATATTCCTAACGAAGTTACTTCTATTGGCGCACATGCGTTCGATAGCTGTATTCTTGTAACCTCTATTTATTTGGGATATCAGGTCGAAGAAATCGGCGATTATGCCTTCAAAGGTTGTATCCGCGTGAACGACATAACCAGTATGAACACCACAACTCCGGTTGTTTACGAAAACACGCTCTCGTCCATCAGCGATTATGCCTATCTATATGTGCCTGCAGGCAGCAAACGAACCTATCAGCTCGACCCGTATTGGGGACGATTTGATATTCGTGAGATTGCTTCGGAAGATGCAACACTATCAAAAGATGCGGTAACAGTAGAGGCAAATGAGGATAATGCTATTTTTACATGGCCGACAGACTCAGCTGCAGCCTCTTATTCGCTCCAGATAACCAAAGATGGTGTTGTCTTCTGTACGCTTGTTTTCAATAGCAACGGTCAGCTGACAGGTATTGCTTTTGCACCTTCTCGTAATGGCTCGGCACATGCCCCTGCTGCCACAATGTCTGTTGCTGGTATGTCCTTTACGGTTACAGGTCTGAATGTAGCAAGCAAATACGCTTATCGCCTCGCGGTTGCTGATGATGCAAGTGAAGAACTCATCGCTTATCGTGGAGAATTTGCCACTACTGGTTATACCGGCGAAGTCAATCCTGGCGGAAATCCTGAAGGTATTGAAGATGTCTTTATTGATGAACACAAAGCATCCAAAATCCTCTATAACGGCCAAATCTACATCCTCCGCGGAGACAAGACTTACACGCTGCAAGGTGCAGAGGTCAAGTAAAGTGACAAAGTGACTAAGTACAAAGTACCAAGTCAATGAACAAACAGAGCAGGCGGGCGATGCCCGTCTGCTTTTGTTGTATAGAAATCTTAATCATCGGCAATAAAGATAAGACACTTGCATATATCGGCAAAAAATGAAGAAAATTCGCATTTTCTTGCCAAAACACTTGCCGGTATCGGCAAAAAATAGTATCTTTGCAGCGGATTTTGAATTAAACTTGCCGATTATGGAATATATATCCGTCATACAGTTTGCCGAAAAGTACGGCATTAGCGAACGTACTGCACGTAATTATTGTGCGGCAGGGAAGATTGATGGCGCCTTTCTGACCGGAAAGACATGGAACATCCCAGCGGATGCGGACCTGCCTAAGAAAGGCAAGAAGAAACTCTCTCCGCTACTCACCCGTTTGCGCGAGGAGAAAGACTCCAAACTAAAGGGCGGTATCTATCATCGTACACAGATAGATTTGACCTACAACTCCAACTATATCGAAGGCAGCAGACTGACCAAAGAGCAGACACGCTATATCTTCGAGACCAACACACTTGGTGTCACGACCGAAGACACGTCCGTCGATGATATCATGGAAACGGTGAACCACTTCCGTTGTATCGACTATATCATTGACCACGCGATGGATAAAATCACCGAGGCACATATCAAAACTTTGCACGCCATCCTGAAAACAAACACCTCCGACAGCCGCAAACAGTGGTTTGCTGTGGGCGATTACAAGCGCCTTCCCAACGAGGTAGGCGGACAAGAGACGGTTGCACCCAAAGATGTTCACCGACACATGAAAGCCTTGCTTGACGACTATAATGCGCTCAAGCAAGTGACGCTCGATGATATATTGAATTTCCACGTGAGTTTTGAGCGTATCCATCCTTTCCAGGACGGCAACGGCCGTGTGGGGCGCTTATTGCTCTTCTGGCAGTGTCTGCAAAGCGGCCAAGTGCCGTTTATCATCACAGAAGACTTGCGGTTGTTCTACTATCGCGGCATCCAAAACTGGGGGCAGACCAACGGCTATCTCCGCGATACATGCCTCACCGCACAAGACCACTACAAGGTGCTGTTAGACTACTTCAAAGTGCTTTAGTGCTTAAGTGTTTTAGTGCTTAAGCGCTTCCGTGCTTTATGGCCGGAGGCCTTGAAGGACAAGGCGTGTGACTTCCGCTTTCCGGTGGGCGATAAATTGCTTCACATGTTCGTCCGTCTGCGCGAGCAGGTCCTGATACATCGGCAAAGAGATGAACGTGAAGACCGTAAGCGAAGCGATAGACATCATAATATCGAAGGAATCCACTTTGGCAAGTCTGCCCGCCTGCTGTTCCGCTTTGACCCGCGCGTCAAACTGCATATAGATCATTGCATAGGAAGGCTTTTGGACGAAGTTCTTTCTCAGATATTTTCTGCGTTCGGGGTTAGAGACCAGTTCCTCCAAGACGAAGAAAGGAAGCCTCTGGTTTTGCTGCAACGCATCGAAATACAGGGATATAGCGGACCGCAGAAAATCTTCGAAGGACGCCTCGCTTGCCAGCGACCGCCCCACCACATTGAGCGCGGCTTCCACCTGCTCCAGGAAGATCTGGCGGAAGAGATTTTCTTTAGTGCGGTAATAATAATGCACGAGAGCCTGGGTACAGCCAACCTCTTTGGCTATTTGGGTAGTGGAAGTAGCGGCGTATCCCTGCCGGAAAAATAACTGCTGTGCCACCTCCCGGATACGCAGTTCCATCGGTTCGTTTTCGTATTTATTCATAATCGTGATTTTAGTTGTTCAACAGGAAATGGAGCCGGTTGGTGATATTGGCATCCGACGTGCCGGCATCAAAATCAAGGAACAGGAGCGCCAGATGCGGATACAGATCTTTGTACCGTTTCTCAATCCCTTTGCTGATAATATGATTGGCGATACATCCAAAAGGCTGCAGCGAGACCACTTTGTTGACTCCGTTTTCCGCCAGGTCGCATATCTCTCCGGGCAAGAACCATCCTTCTCCGAAATCGGCAGCGGAATTGATGACCTTACGGCTTTTTGCCCAGATATCCATAATGTCGGTAAAAGGCCGATAGAAAGGATAGGGTCGGCAGAGACGGTCGTACACCTGTGCGTAATGGCGCAGGAAGCGGTTGACCAGACGCGCCTGCCAGGGTTTTAATCCGTCCTCGCGGATATGCTGCGAACGGTTGATAAACGCATTGGGAACCGAGGTGGAGAAGAAGCCGGTGAGTGCCGGAGGAATGACCTCCACTCCATGATCAATCAGCCATTTGACGACGCCATGATTGGAGAAGGAGTTATACTTGACATATATCTCCCCCACGACCCCGACGACAGATACCTGTCTGTCCTTGTCCGTGATCCCGCTGAAAGCCTCCACCGCATCCGCCATCAACCGCCTCATTCCTTTGTAGTCGCGGCGCAACAAGAGGGGTTGGGCTGCACTCAGATAATAGTCATAGAGGGTTCTCGCTTTTCCAGGAATGCGTTCTCTGGGCGCAGCGGGATAATAGAGTTTGGCGAGCGCGTCGGCGAAAAAGAGTGCTTCGAGCGTAGGCCGGATGAGGCGGAGCCAGTCGATCTCAAATCCGGGCTGGCTGTTCTGTAGGCTTGGTCCGATAGCCACCGCAATGACCGGCACCTGAGTCATCCCTGCCGCGACAAGGGCGTTCTTAATCAGCGAGTAATAATTGGAAGCCCTGCATTGCCCTCCCGTCTGTGTGATCGCCACGGCCGTCTTGGAGAGATCGTATCTGCCGGATTGCAGCGCGCGCATGATACTCCCCACCACGATAGTAGCCGGATAGCAGATATCATTATTAGCGACATGCAAGCCTTCCTCCGCGTCCTCCCGGGTAGCCATAGGAAGGGACTCGATGCGATAGCCCGCCAGAGCAAAGATCGTAGGCAGAAACTCATTATATCCCTCGGCAAAATAAGGGGCGAGGATTACGCGTTCTCTATCCCGTGATTCAAAGGGCGGGGTTGTGAGAGGAAGAGAAGAGGTGGAGGGAGGGGTTACGGGTGACGGGTTACCGGTTACGGGGGAGAGGGAGTTCACGCTCTCTATCAATGAGCGGATGCGGAGACGAAGCGAACCGATATTATTGACATCATCGATCTTCAGGACCGTGAGGTTTTTGTTATACCTGCCGAGTAGCGTACGCACTTCGTCCAGGATAAACGCATCCGGTCCGCAGCCGAAACTGGTCAGTTCCACCATATGGAGCCCGTCATAGGCGTTTTGTCCCACCCATTGCGCCGCCTTGAAAATCCGGTTGGGGTACGCCCATTGCGCCATTGCGTTCAGATAGGTATATACCTCTTTCCCATCGGTTGCCGCGATATTCTCCGTAATGACATCCACGCCCATATCCGCAATAGCGTCCGCTATATGATGCTGGATGAGAGGGTCAATATGATAGGGTCTTGCCGCCAGCAGGATAACCATCCGTCCGGCAGCTTGCGCTGCGGCGAAGACCTGTTTGTTGCGTCTCTCCAGCGTGTCCAGATATTTTTGCTGCGCCTCCAGAGCCTGGCTGACAGCCGTCGGGACCGTCTCGCGGCAAACACCCAGCGAGGTGAGATATTCCATCAAAGAGGCGCGGAGAAGGTTCTCGTCCTTGAACGAGATAGTAGGCGAATCCACCGGAATACCATAGTGTTTCTCCGGATTGATGGAACTCTTGATAACATCAGAATAGCCGCTGACGACAGGGCAGTTAAAACTATTCTTAGCCAGCGGGTCCTCTTTCTTCTCAAAAACCACCCAAGGGTAGAAAATCCGATCCACTCCTTTCTCAATGAGATCCATCACATGTCCGTGCATCAGTTTAGCCGGATAGCATATATTGTCCGCCACAATCGTGCGCAGGCCCTTGTCATAGAGCCGGTTGGAACTGGGGCTGCTGAGCCGCACGCGAATACCACAGCAGGTAAAAAGCGTGTGCCAGAAAGGATAGTTTTCGTAGATCCCCAGCCCGCGCGGGATACCGATGGTGAGGAGGGGCTGGCGATTGGTGACGGGCAAGGAGGTGAAGAGGAGTTTGTATTTCTCATCGAACATATTGACGCCTTTCACCGCTCCTTTTTCCGTATTCGAATAGACCCGTTCGCAGTTGTTTCCGGAGACATACCGGCGCCCCTCATCGAAGGAATAGACCTGGACCCGGCAATGGTTCTGGCAACCCGGACAGATTTCTTCCTTCGTCTCAAACCGGTTCGATTGTAACATTTCCTTCAGTTTCATACGACCCCTCCTTTAGCATATAACGCTGCGCCGTAAGCTCCCATCAGTTCGGGAATAGGTCCGAATCCCACTTCTTTTCCGGTAAGAAGCTCCAAAGCGCGCACAACAGAATGATTTCTAAACGTACCTCCTTGCACCATGATATATTCTCCCAATTGGTCGAAAGACTGCAACTTGAGCACTTTATACAAACAATTCTTAATCACCGAATAACTGAACCCCGCGGCAATATCATCTACCGCCGCTCCTTCGCGCATAGCCTGTTTCACTTTGCTATTCATAAAGACAGTGCATCTGGTTCCCAGGTCATATGGATGCCTAGCGAGCGTAGCCATCCGGGCGAAATCGCTTACATCGTACCCCAGCTGTTTGGCAAAAGTCATGATAAAACTGCCGCATCCCGAAGAGCAAGCTTCGTTAATTTCAATACGCCGTATGGAACCATTCTCCACGAAGATAGCCTTCATATCCTGTCCGCCGATATCAAGCACAAATGATACGTCCGGTTGCAGGTGTTTAGCCGCAATGAAATGCGCCATAGTCTCCACTATTCCCCGATCCAGCCGGAAGGCCGTTTTGAGCAACTGTTCCCCATACCCCGTAGAGCAGCTGCGCACGATCTCTATATCCCTGCCCATATTGTCATACAAGCGTTGCAGCGCCTCGCGGAAAGCCTGAAAAGAGTTGCCGTTATTATAACTATAATCCGAGAAGACGATCTCTCCCTCCTCGTTGACGACTACCAGTTTGGTAGTCGTACTACCGGAGTCCACACCCAGATAAAGCGATGAACCTAAAGCGGGCTGTTTGACCCGGATCGCGTCATGGCGATATCTCCGCCGCTTCGAATCAAGCCATTTCCCGTATTCCTCCTGGTTGTCAAAGAGAGGGGGAAGAGTAGCTCCTGAGCGGTGTTCATCGCTCTGCGGGGCGGTATCGTGATTATTAAACAAGGAAAGCGCCTGCGCGCACGTGATCGTCCCGCCTTGCGCCAATAAAGCCGTGCCGACAGCCGGCACAAACTGGGTATATTCCGGAACGATACAATCCTCCTCGGTCAAATCCAAAGCCCGTAGCAGATGTTTGCGCAACTCGGGAATATAAGCGAACGGTCCGCCGCAAAGGAAGACCTTCGGCAAGACATCTGTACCTCTCGCCAAGGCGCTGACGACCTGCATAGAGACCGCGTTCAGCATAGAGGCTGCTATATCTTCCTTGCTCACCGAACGCGAGATGAGATTTTGGATGTCGGTCTTGCTGAAAACTCCGCATCGCGATGCGATAGGGTAGATATTCTCCGCCCTTTCCGCCAAGTCATTCAACGCTTCAGTCTCTACTCCCAACAGCGTAGCCGTCTGGTCGATAAAGGCTCCAGTACCTCCGGCGCAATTACCGTTCATCCGCATGTCCGGAACACGTCCCTCTTCGAAGAAAATGATCTTAGAGTCCTCTCCTCCGATATCTATCAGCGCATGTACATCCGGGTAAAGCCGTTTTACCACTTCTGCAGCAGCAATCACCTCCTGGTAAAAATGTATCTTGAGGCGTTGCGCATATCCCATGCCTACAGAGCCGGTGATACCTACTATCAGCGTATCCTCAGGCGAGAGCCCGCTTGAAGCAATGAGCCGCGTTAACATCTCTTGCCCTACTTGCAGCGGGACTGCGTTATGGCGCCGGTAGTCTGTAAATACAATTTCAATCCTTTCCTTACCATCCGTTCCTGCCGGTTCTACCCGCACAAGTGCCATCTTAATGGTAGTACTGCCTATATCTATCCCCAGGCGATAAACATGTTTGTCTAATTGCATCATTTAATAGCCCTATTAAATATGCTGCAAAATTATAAAAAACACATGAATTGGGCAAGTAAAAAACAAATAATCTATAAATATGACTAGAAAATCATAATTATTGGAAGTTTTCTATTGATAATTTTGGAAATTTTATAAGAGCCGAAAGCACTCATCAATATATTCAAAAAAAAGAAGGTTGTCTCCCGACAACCCAATCTTTTCATTTAACCTTAAATCTAATACCATGAAAAACACGATGCAAAAGTACTGCTTTTTGACGAATTGACCAAATATTATTAGAAAAAAGTGTTAAAAATCTAAAATTTGCAATATTTAGTTGACAAAATGGCAGTGTTAGTCGCATAAAGAGAACAAATCTTCACGTGGGTTAACCAACATCACCGGCACCAGCGCGTGCTGAATAGCTTTTCTCTCGGGCGGTCCGAACAAGATATCATCCAGACCATAGTCTCTGCTGGCAGTCAGGATTAGTAAGTCATGCTGAAAATCCCTTTGTCTTTCCCCTGCTTCTTGTGTGAGCGCGAAGGAGTCCTTGCGCGCCATAACGATCTCGTAAGTTATGGGCGGCTGGTCTTTCTTTTTCAGGCGTTCGTTGGCTTTCTCTATATAAGTGACGATGCGGTTGACGTTCTGTCTCGCATGCGATCCGTAGTCGTTCGCCTGGAGCAAGATTATGTGTGCCCCGGTTTTACGCGCTATATAAGTGGATATCTCCGCTTTATAAGTTTCCTCCTCCAGCATAGAAACCGGCACAAGTAGGCGTCGCAAGGGTTTAATGGTCATTGTTGAGGTGATGAAGACATAAGGTCTTCTCTCCTCCCGGCAGTCGTTGAGAAGAAGCTGAATATCACGCGTCTTATTGGCGCATTCGACCACCCTGATATCTTCGTTATTATCCCAAATCATATCATGTACCATTTTACTATCTTGTCATTTGTCCCAATGGATAGTATCCATTGTATGGCGGTATTGGTGTGCCGCAGCGGCGTGGCCGGAATAGGAGGAAGAGAAGATATGCGTATTGTTCAACTCGGGGCTGGCGCACATGAAGAGATAGTCCGTCTTGGGAGCATTGAGCACCATATCAATAGTAGCCGGCGCCGGGCATCGAATAGGTCCCGGCGGCAGACCGGGATTGATATAGGTGTTATAAGGCGAATCCACGGTAAGATGGCGATAAAGGATCCGTTTGAGTTTGAAATCCCCTACCGCATACTTGATCGTAGGGCATGCCTGCAGCAGCATTCCTTTATGGACGCGGTTGAGATACAAGCTGGCAATTATCGGCATCTCATTCTTATTATGGCTCTCCCCCTCCACAATCGAGGCAACGATAGCAATCTCGACCGGAGTCAATCCGATA
>CALEPS010000071.1 GCA_937910305.1 uncultured Bacteroidales bacterium
CGCCAATACGGGGCGGTCCTTTATCGTCAGATGGAGTGTTGCCACCGAGTCGCATCCGGCAGCGTTGGTAGTGGTATAGGTATAGGTGCCGGAAGCGGTATAGGTCTTGCCGTTCCAGGTATAGCTCTCGTATTCCGTCCGGGTCTCCTCGCTCGCGGTCGGAAGGTTAAGCGTCAGATGGAGCGTGACCAAAGAGTCGCATCCGGCAGCGGTCTTACCGGGATAGGTGTAGTTGCCACTTTGGGTATAGGTCTGTCCGCGCCATACGAAGGACGTACCGCATAACTCCGCTACGGTATCCACTGCGTAAGCCTGATTGACCGTCAGAACGAGGGTGAAGATCGTATCCACCGTTGCTCCCGGGACGGTATCGAGAGTGTAGGTATTGCCCTCGGTATAGGAATTACCGCGCCAGAGGAAAGGCAGGTCGTTGGAACAAACGGTCTCGCGGAGCGTATCTTTGCGCAGATGTTTGATCGTCAGGAAGAGGTTGACCACCGAATCGCATCCTGCTATATTCTTCCCTTCCCAAGCGCCGACATAGCCTCCGTTGCCGGAGGTATAGGTAGCGCCATGCCATACATATTTGTCATACGCCGTAACACGGATATTCGTCGGGTCGCTTGCCTCATTGATTGTCACACTCAGAGTAACGACAGAGTCGCAACCGTTAGCAGTTACGAAATGACGGGTATAGGTGCCGGAATCATAGATCATCGTATCTCCGGCCACGGGGTCTGACCATTTATACTCGCCGCACGTCGATACCGCAGGCAGCGTGATATCATACACCTGACAAGTGAAGACGTACGGACGTATCTCCGCCGTAGCGCCATTCTCATGGGCGGAGAAATAGAGATAACGCACTTCCTCGTCCTCCGCCGCCTCAGCGAGCGTCCAGCGCCAACCCATGCGGCAGTTCTCCGAAACCATAATAGCCGGAAGGGTATCATTGACGGAAATCAACTCGGGAATAGGACCGAACGCCGTGTCAGGGAAATAATATACAGTAGCGGGCAGATGCTCCGCCTCTATCTTGAAATAATTCTCCACCCCGTCAGATACGGATGCCGTCGCGGTATCCGCAATAAGGGTAGCATTGCTATAATTGGTGCCCAGGCTCACATGAGACACCTGCGCGTAAGAAAAAACGGGTACGAGCAGACATAGCAACGCTATCGCGCATGACAACACGTACCCTATTTTATGTTCACTCTCCATTTCCTCGCTTATGTACATACTTAAAAAGCGTGCAAAGATACAATTTTTCTATGATATATACAAATATTTTTATTCTTTTTTTCGTTTTTTCCGTATAAAATCACCTTTTACGCATAAAATAAATATAAAATATTCTATTTTACTGCACCTCGATTTGTATTGTTTCGTTCGGTCCCATGAGGGTATATACGCCCGGGGAGAGGGTGATAGAGCGTTGAGAAGCCGTAGTCATATCCAGAGTCCGGATGGGCGTCCGGGAGGCGATATTATCCGCCGGACCGGAGTACAGATTGAGCGTCTGCGAGACAGAAACGCGCACGATATACGGCTGTCCGGAAGATGTTTTTTCTCCGTCACAGGTGACCGAAACCGTAGCTGCCGGATATACCACCGGCGCCGGATCTTCCTCCTCCGGTGCCGTAGTGGAGATCACCATTGTCCCGGGATCTCTTGGGTTAAAACGGATATAGAGATAACCATCTTCGTCTGTCTCTTCTGCCCATCTTGCCAAGTCTGTCGCAGGGATTGTGAAGGACCCGTTTTTCTGTATTGTAATTTTTCTGAGATACCCACTGGTGGTTCCGAACGAACAGTTGCTGCCAAAAAAGGTAGGGCATGTGCCGGATGCGTTTCTCCATTGGAAAGTCATGTCACCGTCCTTCCATTCGTCATAATAAAAACGGTAATATACTGCACCATAAGACCCCTTTTGTACCGATACAGAAGTTCTCGGTCTCGTAATCTCCGTAGCATTATTCAAGCAAGCAGAATGTTCCCATATCCGGGGTGTGATAGTGGTCTTTACGGAACATTCAAACCGGATATAAAGATACTGCGATGTTGCTTGGGACCAAAGGGATTTCATCTCAGAGGGAAGAACACCATACCAATGGCCTGCATCATTCTTATGGAATTGATACGAAGCGATAGCGTTCTCCTTGGTGAAATCATGTGTTGTACCGATATACATCCGGAAGATATGATCGGTAGGGGTCGTGAAAATCACTGCGGTATCCCATGTATAAGGAATAGCATACAATGCTTCGTCAAAACCGTTGGAAGGCACCGCTGTTGCCTTATCATAACGAAGCAACGTAGCTCCTCCCTCCGGTGGCGCCATCGGGACACGTTCGATCGTCAGTACACCGTCGCTTTCGCTTTCCCATTTGACGAAATACATACCTGCCTCATTCTCATATTCCGGATTAGAGACATATTCATGTAGTAAAGTGCTGGATACTTTCAATGTATCATGACCGGCATTTAACAGAGCGGCATCAATGATACTGCCATCAGTAAGATCCGTAGGGTCAAAATCACATTTATTAGCAATAGCTATGCTACATGTACCGATACCGCTCCATACATAGCGGATTGAGTCATCCTGCCATTGTACGTAAGGTACGACCACATGCCGGTTTGCATCGTGAGCCTTAACCTGTATTGTATCGCCCAGATGCATGAACTTGGCATTCATACAATTGGTAAACATATCATCAGGTGCGATACTGATTGTTCCTGCAGATTTATAGGTTACTTTTACAAAAACCTGCACGTTGTAGTCTATGCCCGTCTTGAGCAACAAATCGCGATACTCCTTGCCTATCGCCAGATAGTAGCAGAAATTGTCATTATCGTCCTTCCCTGTTTTCAAGGCAGGTTTGTGAGGCATATCCAGTTGGATGCCACTTCCTGAATTAGGACAGAAGAGACTACATAAGATAGAATCCTCATACACGCCGGATGTACAACTGAAATCCATCTCCACCTCCGGTTTGGGGTCTGTCTGATTTTGAGGCACGAAAAACACAGAAAGCGGCAGATCGTAGGTCCAAGCTGTGTACCAAACGGTCTTCGGGAAAGGACCCGTGATTGTTTCCTTGAAGTTGTCCCCAAGCGGTTTAGCCGTTGCACATGTCGTACCCGGCAGAGCAGCATAAGCCGCTATGCCGAAGAGGGTAAACAATAGTGATAAAAAAGTTTTTTTCATTGCACTTTATTTTGTTTTCTTAGTCTCATTTTAGCGATACCGTAACCGAGGACAAGGAAGAGCATCCAGTGCCAAGGAGCATCGCCGAGGGGAACTCCGGGTTCGTACTCGGATAGTTTCACCCATTCTGAACCGTTCCAGATAACCGTATAGCCAAGTAGCGGATCTAAACGCGTATCATTGAGCTCAACTGCCACCCAGCCGTCTTCTCCTTTATACCACCATCCTTCGGCATCTTCCTCCCAATCGCCTTCATCTCCGTCATCAGCACTCGGCATGCGTCTCGGTCCCATTCCGTAGCGGGTAGTCCCGGCGGTTTCAGCAGCCGAAGACGAAGCAAAGGACGTAGTAGCCAGTGCCAACGAAGGCATCGATACGGAGCCACCGCTATAGGCTATACCTCGTGAACCTCCCTTGCCCCCGGCAGCGGAAGCAGCAATTCCGCCCCCGCCTCCGTTTCCGGAACCGATCGTATGAACGGTTGCGGACGAGGTAGTATGAATAGCGGTTACAGGTGAGGAGTTATGGGCATAGGACGCATGTCCGTAATGCGCATAGCTCCGTACTGCGCTTCCGCTGATCATCGGCGCGGTTGCTTGCCGCGTCGGCGCAGATACCATCGGTACTGTAGCGGACGAGTGGGTGCCATAAGACACCGCGCCCGGACGCACCGTTACATCGTATTTTATCTCGTGTTCCTCTTGTACTGTGCCGTAAATCGCCAACATCCATATAGCAACGATTATAGCACCAAGAGCCACTATCATCCCCAAACGGGGAGTGTTATTTTCTTTTCTCATTATTTCAGACTAATACCTTATTATCTTTTTACTTCCTTACCGGTTGCATCATACAGACGGCCATTTATCTCGATGAAGATCTTCTGATTGATCATCAACTTGCGCGCCTTGGTACTCTGTACTTGGTCACTTTGTCCGTTTTGCAGGTCTGTTGCCACGTTCGGCGCCTTGAACTGACCTTGGATAAAGAACCTGCCGCGGGTAGTGCCTTCTGCTGCCTCGTACGAATAATCGGACGAGAGCAGGTCTGTCTTCGCGCCGGTCTCATTATCGATAAGCCATACGTATGCCATACGATTGAGCCAATCATTATCGCGGAGCGAGAAAGTCAGTTCTTGCGTAGCCGGACTATAGACAGTCAGGGCGACCCCGCTCTCGAGCAGCGAGTCAGCCACGCCGGCAAACGCCATCTCTCCGTACGCGTGCGAACTATAGATTATTGCGCGTGACGCAGTGAGTGATTGTTTCGCCACATCTATTCCGGTCTTGTAGGTTTGCTCATAACGCATCGGATGGCTATAAATGCTGGTCTGGTCGCCTTCGCCGTCCGCATTCAAGATATCCAGATGGATCCACTGGATCCGCTCCGGCTCTTCTGCAGCAGGAACACGACGACGCGGAGCAGGAGCAACCTCGGCGGCTACCGATGACGCAAAGGATATATAGCCGTTCTTTGAGGTCTGATAAGCAAATGTCTTTGCCGGAGCGATAGTAGTCATCGGCTCTTGCTCGAAGGTCCCATCCAACTGCATCCAGCTAACCGTCATTCCTTCCGGTGCGGGATCGTTCGTATAGGTACTGGTCAGAGGCGATACGATCACATTCCATCCGTTGTTGACAGTTTGGCTGCCGGCTGTGTACGACACAGCTACTTTATTCGTCAGAGCAGTCAGATCAACCGGGAAATAGAACTCACGGTAATAATTTACGCCGGAATACATCTCGTATCCCTTTCCTGCTGCGACAGAGGCTGTGCCGTTAAGGGTTTTCCAGTTGTCTCCCACACCTTTCTCGGCACGGCTGGACTCGTCGTAATAACGCAGTATCCATCCGCTGGAGGTTGCATATTTGGGGTTTGCGCCGTCGGACAGACGTATCTCTTCCAGCGTGATTTCCGATGACAGCGGCAGACCGAACTGGAAGTAACCGGATTTATCCAAAATGATACGCGTGTAGAACACCTTGGTGGTAGTGGCAATAGTACCGTTGTTGACTAACTCTGCGGCACCGGCGGGAGTCGTACGCAGGAAGATCGTGTCCGCAGTCAGCGTCTTGCCGCTATTGACAACCAGTTTGGCATCAGGAGCCACATAGATGTTCTTTGCTACCGTGTTAGCGTTTACCGTCAGCGTGGTTCCTTTGACATAGAGTGATTTCGTCTGGTCGGCACTCAGTTCCGTCGGAGAGGTAACCGCTTGAGGAATAACATAGGTATGCTTGCTGACGACCTCTCCTTCCGCACTTGTTTTGCGCACTATGATGGCATAATTGTCACCCGGCTCTCCCTCATACGGAACCGACATTGTCCGGTCCGCAGCGCGGTTTTTATCCCGGGCATATTGCGTGCCGTTGATATAATATGGCCAGTCGTTAGCCGCCCAGCCGGATACATTGAGCGTCAAGGTCTTTGCCGTATTGTTCACATCCACGATGTCCGCATAGAAGCCTGTCTCGGTACTTTCCCATTTAGCGTACAAAGTCGTATTGGTTGTGACAGTCTCCGTCTCAAAGTTCCAAGCGTTAGTACATGCATCTTCTTTGTACCAACCGCCGAAAGTGTAGCCATCTGCTGTTGGAGCAGTAGGGTCAGTGACCTTATCGTCTTTCTTAACGATTTGTGCAGAAGGAGCTGTGCCGTGTCCATTGGCATCGAACGTAACGGTATATGCCTCGGCGACTTCGTACATATACGGGTCTTCGCCGGTGAGCGGCAGGACATGGTAGTTCGTTGCGCAGTTGGCTTCGAGGTCGGTGCTGTGAACATAGTAACCACCCTTGAGAGTAAATGTACCTGCTGTTTTTGCCAATTCTTTACTCTTTCCGCTGAACAGACCGCCATTAACTGTTGCAGAAACAGAAGCATTGCTTGCATAGATGGCATAGACTTCCGTGGCTGTACCTGTGGCGACAGCAGAGTATGTACCGCTATTGATGGTAAATTTTCCACTATTGTCAGAAAGGAGAGTATAGCAGTTGCCGGTTCCGGTAGTAGTAGCGGTAATGGTAGCATTGGAAAGAGTTGCTGTTCCGCGCGTATATATACCTCGCACACTACCTGTTCCACTTGCCTTGATTTCGCCTCCGGTCACTGTCAGTCCACATTTCGTGTTATATAAATACATACCATACGCATAGGTCCCTGCACGTTTAGCCTCGATAGTACCCGCTGACATAACTACGGAATTTGTATTACTGCTTTTGTCATAAATACCACAAGCACGATTTGCAGAAGCACTTGTAGAGTAGGTATTCTCTGCATAGATAGTACCTCCTTCTATATTCAACGAACCGGCAACGAGATTTATTACGGACATATACACGGTACTGCTTGCAATACGCGATATCTTGCCGTTTGTACCACTATCGCGTATCGTAACCGTCTTACCTGAAGCACTTATTTTGAACACACCTATAGATGTTGTATTTGTGCTTGATATAGTCTTTCCGTTCAAGTCAATGGTCATTGCTGCAGATATGGTTATCTCGCTTTCTACAGCATCATCTTGCAATATTGTAACCACGGCATCGGTCTTACCGTTGGCGAACGTGATAGCATCTGCAACAGAGGCATAATAGGTCGTATTGCCGCTGACAGTGACGGAAGCCACGGTAGGAGCGGTACTATAGGTCGCCGTATAGGTTGTATTGCCGGAGATAGCACCAACAGCCGGTGTCCATGTGCTGAATGTATAAACTCCGTCAGCATCGGCTACTTTAGTTGGTGTTTCGCCGTTGTAGGTCGGTGTGATGCCGTACTCAACATTCTCATCGGTATCAAGCACCGTGCCGTCGGCGTTTTTCCATGTAACGGTGTAGGTGTTTACCGTGCGGGTGAAGACTGCTTCGATATTATCCACATTACCTGTTACCGTAGCCGGCACATTGTTCCAACTGTCGAAGGTATAGGTGTATTGAGCGTCTGCCGCAGTAGGCGTAGCGGTGATGGTCGTTCCGTTGACAGTCAGCTTATTGCCGTTTACTGTTACCGTTGAGCCACCCGGTATGCCTGAGAGCGAAGCCGGTGATACGCTACCATAACCTGCAGGACTGATGCCTACTGCTGTTATCGAATAAGTCTTAATTGATTGGTTGTAGTAAGCCGTATAAGTCGCATTGGTTGTTACCGGATTTACCACCGTTGCCGGGCTCCAATGGTCGAAGGTGTAGGTATAGGTCGCATCTTCGTAGTTCAGACCGCTGGTCGGGAAAGCCGAACTCTCGCCCCACTTCTTCTTATCACGCAGAATAACCGTTCCGTCCTCACGCTGATAGATTACATCGAATTGGAGGAGTGTCGGAGTATATTGCGCCGTGAAGGTGATGTCACCCTTGATAGCAGGGAAAGCTTCGCCCACGCCGATAGAACCGGCTTCCCATCCGTCACCGGCAGCCCATGCCCAACCGCTGAACTCATAGGAGTTACGGGAGTCATTGGGTTTGATGGGTTCCGTGCCTGTGTACGCAGGTACCGTATTATAATCTATTGTCTGGTCTGCATTGAGCGATGTACCATTATAGTTTTCAAAATGCGCGGTGTATTGACGCGGCGATTCATCGAAGAGGGCGGTATAGACCTTACCATCTTCCGTTACAGGCACTAACTCAGCCGGCGACCATTCGCGGAAGGTATAATCCGTGCTGACGGTTGAAGCCATCGTCGGGTTAGCAGGGAAGGCAGACGGTGTCTCTTCGTAGGTGAAGAACGGCGCATCAATAATCGAACCATCTTGACGTTTGAAGAGTACCTGATACTTTAATTCCGTTTGTTCAAAAGTAGCCGTATAAGAGATATTTCCTGTGACTACCGGCAATGTAGCAGAAGTACCATACGTAGTTGCTCCTTGTTTCCAACCAGTCCATTCGTAGGAGAATGCCGAGGTGTTCGCACGGAACGGAGTGACACCTCCGTAAGCAGGGCTAGTGTTATAGTCCACATCTGTTTCATACAATACCGTCACAGCGTCATAGTTGTAGAAGGTAACATGATACTGACGAGTGGAAGATTTATAAACCGCAGTATAGGTAGCCGCAGCGGTTACTGCTGGCAGGTTTGAGCCTTGATAGCCCTCCCAATAATCAAACTCATAAACAGTCGAAATGGTTGGTTCTTGCGTAGGCTCAACAGGACATACCGCAGGTTCTGTAGTGGTGGCATCCATCAGACCGGACCATATTACTTTTCCGTCACCGTCAGGCAGTGCCTTGTTCTTGAAGGTGATGGTGTATTGATATTTGGATGTCTCGAAATATGCGGTATAAGTCACATTGTTCGTTGCGCGCGGGAGCGTTGCATTCTTGTCATAGATATTACCTTCTGCATCACGCCATCCAATCCAGTCATGTTTCTCTGTTGCAGTATTTGCCCAAGTCGGGTTGGTACCAAAGAACTGAGGAGAGGTGTTGAAATTATAGCTATCACCGAATGTTCCGTTCGTTATCTTGTTTCCGTCTTTGTCATTCCACGTAACTGTCACTTTCTTCGGTTTCCAATAAGATGTAGTATTATCCCAATAGTAGTAAGTGCCGTAGTTGTCGAAGTTCTCGTTGTTGGCGACATAATAGGTGGTGTCGTCTATCACTTCGGGTGTCGGATCTACTTCCCACCATACGCAACTTGCATTAGTAGAAACCGCCTCAGCATTAACGAACATACGTGTTGATGCTAAATTGTGATATGCATGATCTCCATTTGCATTCTCTTCAACAGCCACGAAATCAGAGGGGTGGATATATTGCTTGGTATCAGCACCCTTGATCTCGGTAAAGCACCCATTATCTTTTACACTGAGCCAACGATACACACCATCGGCAGGATCTTCCATATAGGCATAGATATCGCCGGTTGATGCACCCGTAGTCGGAGTATATTCCCCATCTTCATTTTTGAGTTTGGCTGACGTTAATGCTTTTCCGACATATTGAACAGCATCTGAAGAGTAACCTATTACCTGACACAAAGTTGTATTTTTTGTGCCGGTAAACTGCGCTATTGCATCGGTGGAAGCAGGTGCTGCGGCGTTGAATTTTATCTTTCCGGAGTTTTCACGTGTAGAGAAGATATTACCGCCTCCGGCTGTCGTATAGATAGAACCATCAACAGTCAAGGTACCGGCTATCTCGATTTTAGCATCCGGCAATTTCGTAGCAGTACGAGGACATGCTTTCCATGAAGGAGAATAACCTACTTTATGATAATATCCTCCATAGGAACTCCAGTCGTCTTGATCATATACAAACACACGTTTTCCGGTCGCTACTACCAAATTTGCCTCTTTATTGACGATGGCTTCAGAACCTGGG
>CALEPS010000072.1 GCA_937910305.1 uncultured Bacteroidales bacterium
AAACATACCATTCTTCCGGGGATATAATGGGTTTCTCGTTCCGGAATATCTCCAGTAAGTTTTTTGTCTCTCCAATACCGTTAGTGAGTCTGTAATTGGCAAACAGAAGACGTTGCAGACGTTGTGACTCCTCTCGCGAAGTGCCGATGGGCATGGCTGCGCATTCATAAACCGGAGGAACGAATCCGTCATGATAATATGAGCCGTCCAGTTGTGCAGAAAAGGCAGCAATGTATCCTCCTGTATGTACCAGTACCCCGAACATCTTGCCACACCGATGCAACTCGCTATCAGGTGTTGCGAGCATGTATGCGTGTACTTTTTGAATGACGTCCTGTGCTGCTTTTTGAGCAGCAGGATGGGGTGGTAGTGCAAAAGGCGAATACATAATGCGTCAAAAAAATCGACTGCAAAAATACAAAAAAATTTGTATATATGCAAAAATTGTTGTAATTTTGTACCCGATTATGCAATTAGCTTTCGATAACGATAAATATATTCGCATCCAATCGGAGCATATCCGTGAGCGAATAGCACAGTTTGGCAACAAACTGTATCTGGAGTTGGGCGGCAAGTTGTTTGACGACATGCATGCAAGTCGAGTACTGCCCGGATTTATGCCGGATAGCAAGTTACGGATGTTGACCCAACTGCGTGACTCACTAGAGATACTGATCGTACTCTCTGCCGAAGATATCGAGCGAAACAAAGTGCGTCAGGACTTAGGCATTACGTATGACGAGGACGTACTGCGTCTCCGGGAGGAGTTTATGAACAGAGGATTTATGGTGTCCTCGGTAGTCATTACCCATTATTCGGGTCAGCGGTCCGCCGATGCATACCGTCAGCGGCTGGAACGCAAAGGAATACGGGTATATTATCACTATATCATCGAGGGTTATCCACACAATGTAGATTTGATTGCGAGCGATGAAGGCTTCGGAAGGAACGACTATATAGAGACTAGCCGTCCCTTGGTGGTCGTTACGGCTCCAGGTCCCGGAAGCGGCAAGATGGCCGTCTGTCTAAGCCAACTCTATAACGAACAGAAGCACGGTTGCGAAGCCGGTTATGCCAAGTTTGAAACGTTCCCGGTATGGAATCTGCCTCTGAAACATCCGCTGAACGTAGCTTATGAGGCTGCAACGGCTGATATCCAGGATGTGAACATGCTGGATCCGTTCCATCTTGAAGCCTACGGCAAGACGGCTGTAAACTATAACCGCGATATTGAGATATTCCCTGTATTGGACGCGTTGTTCAGGTCTATCTACGGCGAGAGCCCGTATAAGTCCCCGACGGATATGGGAGTGAATATGGTAGGGTTCTGCATCAGTGACGACGAAGCAGTACGCGAAGCAAGCAAGCAGGAAATAATCCGTCGTTATTTCCGCGCGTTATGCCATTTAGCGAACGGCAAATGCAACGAAGCGGAGATTAAGAAACTGGCACTGTTGCAACAACAGGTAGGAATAACTACTGCTTACCGCCGCACCACGGTAGCAGCCCGTGAACGTCGCGCTTTGAGCGGAGCTCTGCATGACGGTGCTTTTGCTCATGCAGCAGCCATAGAGTTGCCGGACGGACGCGTTATCACAGCGGAGGCAGGGCCGTTATTAGGCTCCTCTGCCGCCCTGTTGCTGAATGCAATGAAAGAGTTAGCGGGTATTGACCATGCAGTACGGCTGATTCCCGAGAAATTCATCAGCCCTATTCAGCAGACGAAGATCGGTTATCTGCATGGTCAGAACCCCAGACTTCACACGGATGAGGTGTTAGTGGCGCTTTCGGTGCTGTCATTGCAAGACGAAAACTGCCGTAAGGCATTGGAAACACTTCCTCTGCTGAAGGGATGTCAAGCGCATTCAACAGTAATGCTCAATGAAGTAGATTGGAAAACATTTAAGAAATTAGGAATCGATCTCACAACAGATCCTGCAAAGAAGTAAAGAGAACTCGGGTGCGAATCCCGGACTGACCGGCAACTGTGATGGCCGCAAGGCCTAAGTCAGATCGCTTTCTTCTTTTGCGAATTGAGAAGTCCTCCAGGTTTAGGGCTTACAATGACAAAGAAGATTTTTCTCATACTAATAATGGCACTCAGTGCGCACTCTGTTATCGCGGAAAGCGAGACGGAGCGCGATTCGTTGTACTCTGACTTCCGTATAGAGGAGGTTGAGGTAACGGCTCGTAGCCTGACGAAAGATATTATCGTTCCGCAGCGGCTGAAGGGGGCGGAGTTGGAGAGACTTAATGCGCTGTCGGTGGCCGATGCGCTGCGTTATTTCTCCGGAGTCCAACTCAAAGACTATGGCGGTGTAGGGGGGATCAAGACAATCAACGTACGATCCATGGGCAGCCAGCATACGGCGGTCTATTATAACGGAGTGCAATTGGGCAATGCGCAGAACGGACAAGTTGATCTGGGGCGGTTCTCGCTGGATAACATGGAAGAGATTCAGCTTTTCAATGGTCAGAAGTCAGATATCTTCCAGTCTGCCCGCGAGTTCGGCGCGGCAGGAAATGTGTATCTTACTACCCGTAAACCTTATTTCAAACCGGGCGAACGCGCGCACGTACACGGGAAGATGCGTTTTGGTTCGTTCGGCTTGGCGAATCCGAATGTGGGATTTGATGTGAAGCTGACGGAAGCCATGTCGCTTACCTTCGATGCCGAGTACGTCTATTCGAATGGCAAATACCCGTTCCGATACCGGCGTGTGCTGCCGAACGGCGAGACGGCATATGACACAACGGCGGTGAGACAGAACGGGGATGTCAATGCGGTGCGTGCGGAACTCGGTATCCATCATTATTACCGTACCACGGGTTTCTGGCGTGTTCATGCCTATAACTACTATTCCGAGCGCGGTGTGCCGGGAGCCATCGTCAATAATGTATGGCGGAACGGCGAGCGTTTATGGGACCGCAACACATTTGTTCAAGCCCAGTGGCAGGACGAATGGTTCGGACGGTGGAGCACCCGTCTTCTTACCAAATACGCGAACGACTATACGCATTACAAGAACAACGACGTGCGTCTGCTGCCCGCCGATAACGAATATACGCAGCAGGAGGTCTATCTGTCGCTGGCTAACAAAGTGCAGGTTTTCAACTGGTGGGATTTCTCTGTTGCTTATGATTTTCAGTTTAATGACTTGCACCGTAGTAACCTGTTGTCAGACACCGTGCCGGAATATTTCAAACGATATTCCCACTGGCTGTCCGCAGCAACTGCTTTCAATATCAAGGAATATCTGAGGATACAGGCGTCCGTATTAATGACTGCTGTAGATAATAACAAGCCTCGTGTCACTCCTGGACTGTTCTTTTCTTTCCGTCCTTATCCCGTTATCGATCTCAGTCTGAATGTGTTTTACAAACAAAGCTACCGTTATCCTACATTCAACGACCTGTACTATACCGATTTGGGAAATGCAAACCTGCGGCCGGAGTTAGCCCGGCAGCACTCGATAGAAGCAGCATACCGCAAAGCAACCAAAATATATGATATAGCTGTAACCGCTTCCTATTATTACAACCGGGTTACGGATAAGATCATTGCTTACCCGAAAGGGCAGCAGTTCCGGTGGACAATGCTGAATTTAGGGGAAGTGAAGATCCACGGCATGGATGCCAAAGCGGATATGTCCTTCAATCTGCCGTTGCGGTTCGTGTTACGCGGGCGACTCAATTATACGTACCAGAAAGCGATCGATGTAACGAACCCCAATGATACGTATTATTGCCATCAGATCCCCTACATACCCTGGCATAGCGGAAGTGTAGTGGTCGGCCTGGACTGGCAAAGCAAGAGGGGTGACCATTACGGGTTGAACTATTCGTTTATCTATGTCGGCGAGCGGTACTGCCAGCAGGAGAATATCATTTATAACTACGTCCAGCCATGGTATACGCATGATATGAGTATATACGGAGAGTGGGGGATCAAGCGTTGGTGGCTGAAGGCGAATTTAGAGATCAATAACATGCTCGGGCAGGATTACGAAGTAATCCAGAACTACCCGATGCCTAAACAAAATGTACGATGCACATTAGCCGTCAAATATTAGGATTAAGGAGCAAAGACCGCTTCGCTAAAAGAGTAAAGACTTATATGTATTTATTTATACATTTTTGTCTATTCTCCTTACTCCTTACTCTTTACTCTTGTAGAGGCGACGAGGTCGTCTATCCCACTATCGGCACGCATGTGACGGATGAAGTGCGCGAGGGCGGGCTATATGTACTATGCGAGGGGAATATGGGTTCTAACAAAGCCCGGCTCGACTACATGAATCTTAATTCGGGGGAATATTACGCCAACTGGTACGGCTCTCAAAACCCGCACCAGTTAAAGGAATTGGGTGATGTAGGAAACGATATCCAAGCGTACGGAGGAAGACTTTATGCCGTGATCAACTGTTCGCACAAGGTAGAGGTAATGGACAGGCAAGCGCGGCATATAGGGCAGGTGGATATCCCTAACTGCCGCTATCTGGCATTCAAAGGGAACAAGGCGTATGTGAGTGCCTATGTAGGCTCTGTAGCCACGCCGGAAATGTTAGGGTCTGTCTTTGAGGTGGACACCGCTACGCTGGAGATCACCCGTGAGGTGAAAGTAGGTCACCAGCCGGACGAGATTTGTATTGTGGGCGAGAAACTATATGCGGTCAATTCGGGCGGCTATTTTACCAACCGGCATGACTCAACGGTTTCAGTGATAGAGTTAGGCGGATTTACAGAGACAAAGAAGATCACAGTAGGTTCGAATCCGCAACGCATCCGGGCGGACCAGAGCGGCAAACTATGGGTCTGCACGGAACAAGGGATAGCTATTATTGAGGAGGAAAGAGTGACGAGACGGATCGATGCAAAAGCAAGCAATATCTCTATCCATGGATCGACAGCCTATATCATAGACAGCGAATCGCACCTGCTTCGTGCCTTCTCCACCATTGATTTTACAGAACAGGAACAGCATATAGACATATCGGGATATGAGCACCCGTACGGATTGCTGGCGACGAATGATGTAATCTACATCACAGATGCCAAGAATTATGTCTCTTCCGGTTTGCTGCATTGCTATGGCTACGACGGCAAGGAGCACTGGTCCGCCCGGACAGGCGATATACCGGGTCATTTGTGCCGCGTGAGCGGAGCCTATGAACTCCATCCGGATACAACGAAGCAGGATACGGTAAAAGCCTTCTCTCCTTATATTTCGCGCGTGTATGAGTACCTGCCGGCGATGGGGCAGTTTGTAAATGTGCTGCCTAAATACGAAGAAGGAGACGATGCTGAATCCATGTGCCGCAAATGCGAACAGGCTATAGCCAACAATGCCGGAGGCATGATCTGTTTAGGAGGATGGGGAGGTTATATTATCTTCGGTTTTGACCACGCGGTAGAGAACAAAGAGGGCTATGACCTGCGAATCCTGGGAAACGCCTTTCTCATGAGCGGGAATGAGACCTATGGTAGCAGCGAACCGGGCATTGTGCTGGTCAGTCGGGATGAGAACAAGAACGGTCTGCCGGACGACGAGTGGTATGAACTGAAAGGCTCCCTGTATGACAATCCGGCGACAAAACACCATGTGTCAAAGACCTATACGCGCGAGAGCGATACAATCCGCAATCCTTTCCATCAGCAGCCTTATTACCCGCAATGGGTAGAGGCGGAAAGCATTACTTTTACGGGTGCCTTACTGCCTCCGACAACAGAGAATATCAGCGGGCAGAACGTACAGCGGATTCTGGATTTCGGCTATGCGGACAACAAACCGAACAGCGACAAAGAAGGAACAAGTTTTGATATATCGTGGGCTGTAGATGCGGATGGCAAATCTGTTTCACTGCCATGCATAGATTTCGTCCGCATCTACACTGCGGTAGATGAAGCATACGAAGGTACCGGCGAACTCAGTACGGAGGTCTCCGGAGCCATCGACCTGCATATGGAATAGTGCCAAAAACACTTATAATTAACATTATTTATTAACAATTTAAAACAACAAACAAAATGAAAAAATCATTTCTTTTCGTAGCCGCTCTGGCACTGACCTTTGCGGCATGCCAGCCGCGCACAGACGTGGAGAACAAAACCATCGCTACCTTTGAGGAAGCAGCCATCACTCCCTTGACCATTGAGAGTACGTTCAAGTATTCTGTGGACACAATGGTATTCCTGCAGAGCGGTAATTTTGAAATCCAGCAGACCGTTAGCTGGAGCGGTGCTATGACAGCAGGAGGTGTGGTTTCCAACCAAACTACTACAGATGTAAAAAACGGCTATGCTGATGCTTACAAATCGGCTGCCGGAGGTGCTTATGCCGGAAAAAACTATCTGGTTTGGTATTCCGACTCTTTTTCTCCTAATGTCATCAAACTGACGAAGGCTGCTACGGTTCCGGGCATGTATGTTTGCAATACTGCGCTCGTTGAGTCCATGATCAAGTTGGGAGACGGAATGTCCACAGTTGCCGGAGGGTTCACGGAGAATGACCACCTTCTGCTGACCATTGGCGGTTCGCTGGAAGGGAAAGAGGTAAACAGCACGGTTGAGTTCTATCTTGCAAAGGGTGAAAACATTGTAAATCAATGGACTTATGTAGATCTGAGCACGCTTGGCAAAGTGGATGAACTGCATTTCACCATGAGTGGTACGAAGACCAATTCGTATGGTTTGACCACTCCGACTTATTTCTGTATCGATAACCTCGGCGCATCCAAGTAATGCGGACAGTACAGACCATAGTATCTGTTATCATGCTTCTTTGCTTCGTCGGGTGCGCACAGCACTCGGCGGAGCAGGGTAGTGTGCCGGAAGGCAACAAATACGCTACAGGGTTTCAGATCACCGAGACGGATACAGGCGTAGTGGTAGAGGTGTTCCAACCTTACCAGCGCATCTGTGTCAAAGAGCCGCTCCGCCGTCTGGGAACGATGAGTACCGTGCAGGTCGGCTTTCTCTATGCCTTGGACGCGATGGATAACCTGGTGGCGGTATGTAATCCGGAGTTGATCTACACGCCTGTCCGCGGCGACGAGATAGACCTCGGTGACTCGATGAAGCCGAGTGCTGAACGCACGCTCCAAGCCGGTCTGGATGTGCTGCTGGCGGTCAATTACGGCCAGTATGACAATCTGGAAGCGGCGCGGATAGAGAAACTGGGTGTGTTCACCATGTATATCAACGAATGGCAGGAACACACGCCTCTTGCGCGCGCCGAGTGGATTCGTGTCTTCGGTGCGCTCACCGGCAAACTGCCGCAGGCGGACTCTGTTTTCAATGCCATAGAGCAAAAGTATCTCCATCTTACAGCGAGTGTCAACGAGCGGTCCTACAGCGGAAGCGGTCTCACAGGCGAAGCCGGTCGGGCAGCACAGCGGTCAATCATGTCCGGCAATAATTTCCGCGGCACATGGTATGTGCCTTCCGGCAAGAATTATCTGGCGTACCTCTTCAAGGACGCAGGGGCGCAATATCCGTTCTATGACGACGAGCGGGAGACTTCTATTCCGCTAACGGTTGAGGAGACGCTGCGTTATTTCCATGACGCGGATGTGTGGGTAGGTGCCGGAGGTAACAGTCTGGCGGAACTCGCCGAGATAGACGAGAAACATACATGGTTCAAGGCGTATCAGGAACGCCGCGTCTATAACTGGCGCAAGCAGCGTCTGGCGAACGGCGCGAATAATTTCTGGGAGCGCGGTGTAGTGCACCCCGAAGAAATGCTGGAGGACGTTATTAATATCCTGAATAACGCTCCTGACTCCGTGCTGCATTTCGCTAACAGATTGTACTAGGATACTAGGAGCCTAGGATCCTAGTTTCCTAGTTTTCTCTGGCTACCTCCTCCAGACAAGTCCGGCAGAGGCAATCGGAATAATGCGTGCGCAGATAAGCGCGCGCTTTTTCGTTTAGAATGACTCCCACGCACTGGCAGAACGCATCGTGAGTGCAAACAAAATGTGCCCCGCATCGGGGGCACGTTTTGTTATTGGGTGTTTGGTCGGTTGCCATTGTGTCCTTTATTTTGCCAGTTTGACAATAAGCGTGGAGAGACCTTTTATCTCAATGTCCTTGCGGCTGAGATCAATCTGTTCTCCGGTAAGCGGGTTGAAACCTTTGGTATTATAGCGGTCAAGGATCTCCGCATAGGTTGCTGTAGGAATAGTACGCGGTTCCTCAGAAGCGTTAGCGAACACAAAGACAGCTTCCTTCCCGTTATAGCGGAAGAAGGCGTAGGTGTTATTACGTGCATGGAAATGCATGGTCTTGCCGGAATGCAGCACCGGTTCGTCCTTGCGCCAGTTGAAGAGCCGGCTCTGGAAATCATACATGTCCCTCATCTCTCCGGTAACCTGTTCGCCTTGCGGCAGAGGAGCGCGGAGGTAGGAGTGGTTGTTCGGATCCTCTTTGTTCTCGGAGGTCATGGCATATTCGTCTCCGTAGAGTACCTGCGGGATACCACGCATGGTAGCGAGAAGGACGTAAGCCAGTTTGACACGGCGGATATCTTTGTCCTTGACCGCATCGCGGATGCGGCTCATATCGTGGTTGCCGAGGAAAGTAAGCAACTTGTTCACGTCGGCGTACATGTAATCCATCGTGAGTGCGTCATAGACCTTGGTGAGTCCGCCGCCCCAGTAGTTACCGTCGTTCTCCAGTGCCTGACGGATGGCTTCTTCTGTCGGGAAATCCATGACGGTAGGGAGGTTGGAGTCAAAACCGTCGAAGTTCTTTGTTCCGCTCTGCCAGTAAGCAACAGCCGGAGCCGGACGTGTCCAGCACTCGCCGACGATATTGATATCCGGATACTCCTTGCGTATGGCTGCCAGCCATTCTGCGCCCGGTTGTCTCTCTATGTAAGGGTAGGTGTCCACGCGCAATCCGTCCAGATTAGCATACTCAATCCACCAGATCGCCCATTGCTGGAAATACTTGAGCAGGTCCGGGTTCTCCAGATTCATATCCGGCATCGGTTTGTCGAACCAGCCGCGGTTAGAGAGCTTGCGGTCGTATTCGGAGGCGTTGATATCATAATTGGCGGTAAAGACATTGTTGGTGTTGGTGAATTCCGGGAATTGGTTAATCCAGTCCTGATAAGGCAGGTCTTTCATCCACCAGTGAGCCGCGCCGCAATGGTTGGGCACCATGTCCATCAGTATTTTCAGACCTTTCTCATGCGCCTTCTGCACCATTTGTGCATACAAAGCGTTGGAGCCGTACCGCGGGTCAATATGATAGTAGTCGGAGCAAGCGTAGCCGTGATACGACCAAGCCTCTTCGTCGTCGCCAAGCATCGGAGTAGGCCAGATAGCGGTGCAGCCGAGTTTGGCGATATGGTCGAAGCTGTTGATGATACCTTGTATATCTCCGCCCCAACGTCCGTTGACATTCGATTTGTCGGCTTTCTCACGTGTGTCCTTGGTGGAGTTATTGCTCTCGTCTCCATCCACAAAGCGGTCGCTCATGATCAGATAGATCACGTCCGCAGAGGTGAAACTGCTGCGTTTGCGGCTGTCCTCGCGACGGGAAGCGATAGAGTAGTCATACGTAGCTTTCTTGTTGCCTTTCTTGAGGGTGATACGGTATGTTCCGGGCTGGAAGACACCGAAATCAACGAAGAGGTAGTTCGGGCTCTCGGCGTTATGTTGTTTTCCGGGCACGAGTCCGTGGCATGCGCCGCGCATCACTTTGCCGTTCACCACCTGCTGTACGGACACTTGTGCATCTTTCAGGTCTTCGCCGTGGAACATAATAGTCAGCGGCGTCTGCATACCAGTCCACCAACAGAGCGGCTCAACCTGCTCAATCTTCGGTGCTGCCGTCAGCCATCCTGCCAACAGCAGACTTGCTAATAAGGAAAAAGTCTTTTTCATATGCATAGAATTAAGAACTACAAATTACAAATTACAAACTACAAATCACAAACTACAACTCATCAATCATCACCTTACCCAGCGCATCGTATTTCTCGCTGATCGAGGTATATTTCTTCCAGAACTGCTGCATCTCCTCGGATGGCGATTGCAGGAACAGTTCATTACCTTGTTTCTCAATCCGGTCGGTGACCATTCCGAGACTGATCTTATGGGTGTCCATAGCAGGCTGGAAAGTCTTGTCTTCCTCTCCTTCCACATATACCTCCCGCAGGATGCCTGTCTCCACCATGCGTCCCAGGAGCTGGTTTACAAGCCGTATGGGCAAATGGTCGCGAACAGCCAGTTCGTGAGCCGTCAAAGGTACTTCGTCTGCTTCGAAACGCTTTATTATGGTATGGAGCAAATAAAGCATAATGAAGTCCTTGTACCGGCGGGACATATATTTGAGGTCCGATTCGTACTCAAACTCCTCGTTGTTCTGGATGGCATAACTCATCTCGGCACCGATGAGGATAAGGAGGCAGGTGTATTGCAGCCAGGTCATCAGAATAGGGATTGTGGCAAACGCTCCGTAAACGATACTCGTGCGGCTCAGCATCGCTATCAAATAGACCGACAGCATCTGCAGCAATTGGAAGAGCGTGCCCATAATCACACCCGGAATAAAGGCGCTCATGAACCGCACTTTGGTGTTCGGGATACCGACATACATGACCGTGAACAGCATCCAGCAGATAGCAAACTGAAGGAATTTCACGCCGGAGGTATGTACGAAAGGGTGGAGTGCCTCGATATGCATCGTGCTTTCTATCGTGGAATGCAGGAAGATATTGATACCTGCGGAGCAGACGATCAGTACCGGAATAAGCACCACGATAGCGATATAGGTAGTAACCTGGCGGAGGATGGAACGCGATTTCTTGACGTTCCATATCTTGTTGAAGGCAGTCTCGACGGACTCAAAGAACGAATAGACCGCCCAAAGGAGAATCAGAATACCGATACCGATAAACAGGCCTCCTTGCGCCGTTTCCAGATAGCGTTCCACCATTGCCATGATCGTTGGTACAAGGTTGGTCTCGCCCAAGAAAGACTTGTTCAGCTGGGTCTCTATCACGTCCGCCACGCCGAAACCCTTTGCCACAGCCACTATCATTGCCAGAATAGGGACGATAGCGAAGATAAGAGAGTAGGAGAGGGATTTGGCTTTGTCGTTCAGGTTCTTGCTGGCAAATCCTCGTACGACCAGAACGATCGTGCGGATGATGTTGTAGCCTAATTTCTGAAAGAACCCGTCGAACTCAGTCGCCGTTACCCGCCACATGTCGTAGCGTAAAAAACGAATGATATCGGAGAATTTCTTCACGGTCTGACAATTTAACGGGTTTGACGGCTTATTAGGACTCCCGCAAATTTTTTATTTGTGGGAAGGAGGGAGCAGATCTATAAGCCGGGTTCTGTACCCTTTCGGGCGTCTATCATTAATCTCGAGGTACATGTTACCATGTCCTTCTCTCGCTTCCTACCCTCCGACTCACGCGAGCAGCGTTCGGACGCCGGTTTACTTGGAATTGCAGCCCACAGTGTGCTCGTTTCACATTCCTCGTCTCTGTAGCAGTGACCAAACATTCGCGCGTTGAGCGGGTGGGTTGCTCATCGTCGCTCTGCCTGACGGCGGTTAACCGCTGTGGTGCTCTGTGCTGCCCGGACTTTCCTCTGCGGATGAGATTAAAGCACGCGTGCTTTTCTTTCCCTCCGCAGCGATAGACCGATCTGCTGTGAGCGGTGTACGGGAGTCGGACCCGCCTCCTCAGCTTGGGAAGCTGATGCACTACCGATGTGCTAACACCGCAAACGCTCCTTGAGCATGATTTTCAAAATCGTCTGCAAAGGTACTGCTTTTTTTTGAAATATGCAAATAAATTTGCAAAAATTTATATAGGGGGCGGCAAACTTGCCTGCCAACGGTCTATGCCCGGCTTGGTTAAGAGGTCTGAAAAGGTAGGCATACCTGTGTTTATGATATGTTTTTTGAGGCGGAAGGGTTGCTCCGGCTCTATAGGCTCAAAGGAAACGGGTTCCGGCTCCTGCGCTTTCTTGCGCTCCGCTTGGAGTTGGCGGTAGATAGCCACGTAGGTATATTGGTAGAAACGGGAGTAGGGTTTCATGCCCGGTTCCGGCTTGGCACCGCCTTTGAAGACCCGGAAATAATGGTTAAAGAACCGCACACGCCATTCGAGGGCTTCGATAGAATGGTCTTTCTCCAAGGCGTGCGCCTGACGCTGCGCCTCTTTGATCAGTTCACGGTTCGCCACGCAAGCCGCAGACCAGTGGGTCGGGAAATGGTAGGTGTAGAGTTGGAGCAGTCCGTGGTGCTCCGGAGCATGGCGGACGATGATATGCTTGCGGTAACGGCGGCCTTCTTTGACCGTGTTCATCGCACCCCAGAAAGCCTCGATGCCATCCACCGGCACAAAATAGCGCACTCCCCGTGTGTGAAGAGCGGAAACGTCTGAAGGCGGCAAAAAATACGAAATTGCGCTATTCAAACGGCTAAATACGTGCTTTTTCAAGTGCTTTGGAATGATACGTATGTTATTGATTGTTAATGTATTATCGCGTTGTTATAAGTAACAAAGTCTAGGACTGGTCTTGAGCGGACTTTATTTTGACTCTTTTTAGGGTTTGTTTGGTGTTTATTTGGACTAGGCAGGGATGGGCAAAACAGGGAGAGCCAGAACAAAACAGGTAGGATCAGGACTTTCTAAATTCGCTGCAAAGATACAACAATTTTTTGGAATATGCAAATTTTTGGATGCGAAAAAGTATAAAAAGCCAGCCTGCTTAGTGGTCAAGCAGGCTGGAGTTCCGATTCTTTATTTCTTGTTGCGGCGTTTGAGTTCTTTTTTGAGAAATTTGATATTGTTCTTTATGAGTTTATCTTTCGGATCTGCTTTAGAGGCCTTCTGCATCCAAAAGAGAGCTTGCTCATAGTCTTCCTGCTGATAGTAGATAACTGCCTTGTCATTCAAGAAAACAGGAGACGACGGATAGTACTTGAGTGCCGTTTCCGTCAGTTGCATAGCTTCTGCATAAAATTCATTGGAAAGAAGTGTGTTCATCCGATCCTGGACTGTTTGAACTACCGGATCCGCTTCTTGCGGATCGAGATTAGCGAGCGGCTCGTCCTTGGTATAAAGCCATGGACCGGTATGACGTGTGCTATATGCAAGAAAGCGGTCGAAGAATGCTATCATCCTTTCCAGATCATCGGCATACAAAAACGCCATTATTTCGCCCTGCCATATATCCAAACGCTCGGGATAGCGGACCAAAGCCCGCTCCAACCAATTGACGGATTGCTCGAATTGCAGGGTATCCGTGAGCATATATCCTTGATACACATATCCCGCTACACCACCTGTCGAATCACTCAAAGTCATAGCCTGATCTACATAAGGCGGCTTGCGGACAGTCATTGCGATGCCGGAGAAAAAAGCACGTTTGTAATGGTAATTGAACTCAGAGGTATATCTATCAGCACAGTCCGTATCAGACAGTTCCCATTGATCAAGATACTTGCGGATAAGCGGCATGGTATCTTGCTGTCCTGTTTGTGCGGACGAATGAATCGTGTCATATGCGGCGGAGAAGCCGTCATACCAATCCGAGCAAGTTTTGGTCGCTGTTTGTCCGAATGCCATTAGCGGGATGAACAGAAAAAAGTAAAAGAGGTGTTTCATATCAGTATATTTCGACTATTTCACGTTTGAGGCGGCGGGTGATCTGGGAGGGGGAGAGAGGGGTGACACCTTGCGTTTGGAGAGAGGTGACGCGCTGGGTGGCTTTGACGACCAAAGGAATCTCCGCTTTCTTGGAACCCAGGATACGGATGTTGCTGATCATGTTCTTCTCCAGCAGATAGACATGTCCGTCCTGCCGCTGGTAGATTGTGTTCAGATCAACGGACCCGCGCAGTTTCTTGAGACGGAATTTCTCTATGTTCTGCTCACTCATGTTGACGAGATTGAGCATCTGCAGCTGCTCCGCGTTCAGTTTGATACCAAACGGGATAGTCACTTTGACTTCCGCATGCTCGGAGAAACGGCGCACGGCGAAAGTCTCGGAATCCACTATATAATGTCTCTGGAAAGTCATTTGGAAAAGCCCCATGTATTTGGACACTTTCTGTGTATGCGTAAGAACCGTTTCTCCCTCCGACTCGTTGGAGACAGTCCACTGGCGCGTGTCGGTCATAGTCTGTTCAAAATCATACCGCATATTGCCCATGGCGAAGAGCGCGCGGTGGACTACAACGCCGCTGTCCACGGCATTGGCAGCCTTGCGCATGAACTTCTCTTTCTGCTTCTTCTCCAAGCGCTCGATAGCGTCTCCGGCTAAGATCGAATCCGCCTGCGCGCGCTTCTCTGCATCGAAGAACCGCTTGCAGTACCGCCCCTGGAACTGAACGGAGTCGCGTCCTTCTTTGGCTTGCTCGGGCAGGACAACGATATTAGCTATCATCTGCTCCATGCCCCATGTGCTGTTCTCCGCATTCTTAGCCTCAAGGGCACGATCTGTTGCACAGTCCATACGGACGTCGGAGACGACTTGGTATTGCGCGTTATTGTCCGGGAACTCCTCCTCCAGCTTGACATACACGGCATGGAGCAGGGCAGCCATCTGTTTGCGTTTGTTCTTCTGCTTGGATGGTTTGGCGGCTATGACGGTCTCCTGCAAGGCGATGGGCTGCTCTTTTAAGATTACAGAATACAGACCGTCCTCCGGACTGACAGAATACAGATTTTGGGCTAAAACGGTCGTTTTCTCATAGCCTATAAAGGAAATGATGATTTTCATATCCGGCATGAGGTTTGCTTCGAAGGAGAAGAACCCGTCATTATTAGTTGCCGTTCCCCATTCGGGCGCTATCTCCGGATAAACCGTGGCATAGGCAATCGGAGCACCTTTCTCATCCACTACGCGGCCGGAGAAAGTAGCCGCCATTAACGAACCCAAAGACCCTATGCAGAGTACAAAGGCTAATATGAATTTATAATTTTTCATAATTCGGGTGCAAAATTACAACAATTATTTCAAATACACAAGATTTATGCCATATTTTCATAAAATCATTATATTCAGGTATTGTGTATGTCAAAAAAAAGCAGTACCTTTGCAGCCGATTTGGAGAAAGGTGAAAATTGAAAGGTGAAAAATGAAAGGAAGAAATCTATTATTCCTTATATTTATTCTAATATGCACGTGCGTGCATGCACAAGTGACCGGCGTGGTGCTGGACGACAGCGGAACTCCTATGGTAGGAGCCAATGTCTATTGGGCCGGCACGGCAATAGGAGTGGCTACCGACTATGAAGGCAATTTCACACTGATGCCGGTGAAAGGCTACAATACGCTTGTAGCCTCTTTCGTCGGATGTCATAATGACACTATCATTGTGCTGAACCGCAAGCCGCTGACGATCGTGTTGGTGGACGAGGCTGTTCTGGACGAGGTGACCATCACCGAACGCAAGCAGGGAGTGATCAAGAGCCGCACGTCGGCTTTCGCCACGGAGACCATCGGCACGGAGGAGTTATGCCGCGCCGCGTGCTGCAACCTGAGCGAAGCGTTTGAGACGAACGCCTCGGTGGATGTGGCGTATTCGGACGCCGCTACGGGAGCCAAACAGATACGCCTGTTAGGACTGAGCGGAACATACGTGCAACTGATCCAGGAGAACACGCCGGCAGTACGCGGACTGGCGCAGAACTTCGGTCTGGAGTATATCCCCGGTCCGTGGATGAGCAGTATTCAGGTCAGCAAAGGCACTTCGTCGGTCATCAACGGCTATGAAGCCACCTCCGGACAGATCAACGTAGAACTGCTCAAACCGCAGACGCAGAACCCGCTGTCCGTCAACCTGATGGTGAACTCCGAAGTGATGGCGGAAGCCAATATCATGGGCGGCTGGCAGTTGCTGAAGAATGAACATGAGCATGAGAACGGACATCACCACCATGAGTCGCTATATACGGGCATTCTGGCACACTACGGCGGCAGTTATATGGCGATGGACGGCAACCATGATTCGTTCGTGGATATGCCCAAGATACAGAACGCCAACCTCGCCAACCGCTGGTTCTACAAGAACGGCGAATATACGTTCCAGGCTTTTGTGCGCGGCCTGTACGACCGCAGAAGGGGCGGACAGATAAGGATGAAGGAGGAAAATGAAAGGACGAAGGAGGAACCGTACTTGATCAATCTCAATACATGGAGGGTGGATGGATTTCTGAAAAACGGCTATGTGTATGACGAAGAAAGCGGCAGTTCGGTAGCTCTGATCACGGCGGTCAGTTACCATAACCTCGATAACTCATACGGCCTGCGCCAGTGGAAAGCCAACCAGCTGAACGCATATCTCAACGGTATCTGGCAAGGCAACTGGGAAGGCGGCGGACTGATCGACAACGACCACCGTCTGAGCGCCGGAGTAAGCGTCAATTTTGACAAATACGGCGAGGCACTCAGCCTTCAGCCGTCAGAACTCAGGCTGGACCGATGGGAAGTGACGCCGGGTATCTTTGCGGAATACAGCTATACGTACGCCGAGATGCTATCGCTTGTGGCCGGTGTGCGTGCGGACTATTCGACCCGTTACGGTTTCTTCTTCACGCCGCGAATGAACATCCGATATACGCCGTTCGAATGGTGGACGCTGCGCGCGAGTGCCGGAATGGGTTACCGCAGTCCTAACGCCATCGCGGACAACGCCTTTATTCTGCCGTCGTCAAGAGCGCTGGACTTGGCTCCTGATATCCAACAGGAGCGCGCCGCCAACACCGGCATCAGTACGACATTCTACATCCCGATGGGCAAACGGCAGCTGCAACTATCCGCGGAGTACTACTACACGCATTTCCTGAACTCGCTGATCGTGGATATGGACCATGACCCGCACGCCTTGTATATCTACAACCAGACGGATATAGCCGGAGCAAAATCCTTTGCCCATTGCGCACAGCTAGAAGCCAGCATGGAGGTGCTTCGCGGCTGGACATGGACCGCTGCTTTCCGATGGACGGACATCCGGCAGACGACATTCAACGCCGCTACCGGCAGTTACGAGCTGCGCAGCAAAGCGCTGACCAACCGCTTCAAAGGAATCATCACCACCTCCTACCAGACGCCGCTCAAGAAATGGCAGTTCGACGTCACTGCACAGTTCAACGGAATCAGCCGCATGCCTGACGGATTCACCGCCTATGGCGACATGTTAGGCGGCTACGGAACAGCGAAACCCATCAGCTGGTATCCCCAACTGATGGCGCAAATAACCAAATACTTCCGTACCTGCAGTATTTATCTGGGAGCAGAGAACATGACCAATTTCCGGCAGCATATGCCGATCATTGACAGTTTCAACCCCTTCGGAGCCGATTTCGACGCCTCTATGGTATGCGGACCTACGACAGGATGGAAAGTATATCTCGGCTTCCGGTATGATCTGGAGAAAGGGGAAGATTGAAAGGTGAAAATTGAAAGGAATGAGAAAGATATTAGTTTGTTTATTAGCCGTATTGTCGCTACCTCTGATGGCGCAATACGACGCTCACTTGACCGGCCATGTGCTGGATGAAACCACCGGCGAACACTTGCCGTATGTGAATGTGCAACTGAAAGGAACCAATATCGGCACCGTGACCGATGAGACAGGCCACTATCTGCTGAAAGACCTGCCCGTAGGACGCCAGATAATCGTCTTCAGTTATGTAGGGTATGAGACTCTGGAGTTGCCGATAAACATCATCGAAGGCAAAACCGTAGAGCTCAAAGCTACCCTTCGCGAGGTGTCGCAGCAACTCAACAGCGTTGTTGTGACGGCAAACAGGTACGCTACCAAAAGGCAGGAAACGGCTACTATTGTCAATGTGCTTTCGCCGCAGTTATTCGAGACAACAGCAGTATCCTGTGTTGCCGACGCACTCTGTTTCCAACCCGGACTGAGGGTAGAGAACACTTGCTCCAACTGCGGCAAAACGGACCTGCGTATCAACGGACTGCAGGGGCAATATACCCAGATTCTAATGGACAGCCGGCCGGTATTCTCCTCCATGGCTTCTGTCTATGGACTGGAACAAGTGCCAGCCGCCATGATTGACCGTATCGAGGTGATGCGCGGCGGCGGATCGGCTGTATACGGAGCCAACGCCATCGCCGGCGTGGTGAACATCATCACCAAAGAGCCGGTGCGCAATTTCGTCAATATCTCCAACATAAGCAATATCAACGAGCATGCCGGGTATGACATTAACACCAGTCTGAACGGTTCTGTCATGAGCGACAGCCGCAAAATTGGTGCGTATATCTTTGCTTCTCATCGTACCCGTAGCGCGTACGATCGCGACAACGACGGATACAGCGAAGTGCCGCAGTTGCGCAGTACGACTGCAGGGACAAGGCTCTTTTTCAAGACCAGTGCGTACAGCAAGATCACAATGGAGTACCATCATACGACGGATTACCGCCGCGGAGGAAACAAACGCGACGAGGAACCGCATAAGGCGGACATAGCCGAGCAGTTGCGGCATAACATAGACGCAGGGTCGGTCGCTTTCGACTGGTTCTCGCCGGACGACAAACATTTTATATCGGCTTATTCGGCAATCCAGCATATAGGCCGCGAGAGCTATTTCGGAGCAGGTCAAGACACGGCAGCCTACGGCCGCTCGTCCGACCTGACTTCCAATACCGGAATACAATACCGTTTCTCGTACCCATGCGGGCTGATGAAAGGGGATTTGACGGTAGGTGCCGAATACACCTATAACGGTCTTTATGACCGGATGCTGGGCTACAACCGCGAGATGAACCAGAAAGTGCATATCGCCGGTGCGTATGTACAGAACGAATGGAAAAACGAGCAATGGAGCGTATTGATCGGCGCAAGGGTAGAGAAGCATAACCTGCTCAGAAACCCCGTGGTCAATCCCCGCGCCACCTTCCGCTATACGCCGATAGAGGGACTTGTCTTCCGCGCCGGCTACAGCAGCGGCTACCGTGCTCCGCAGGCATACGACGAGGACCTGCATGTAGCAGCTGTAGGAGGAGCTGTTTCGCTGATTTCCCTGGATCCTAACCTGCGTCCCGAATACTCGCACAGCGCCACCCTGAGCGCGGACTGGTACAAGCAGTTCGGCAAATGGGAGGTGAACCTGACCGCCGAAGGATTCTACACGTATCTGCAGGATGTGTTCTTCCTCCGCGAAGACGGACTTGACGCATCCGGCAACGTGCTCTTCACCCGCACGAACGCCCCGGGCGCATGGGTAGGCGGATTGAATATAGAAGGAAAAGTGTCGTTCTCGCACTGGTTTACCTTCCAACTCGGTTACACCTACGAGCAAAGCCGCTATACCGTAGCGCAACAGTGGAGCGCGGACGTAGCACCGCAGACGCGGATGCTGCATACACCGGACAACTACGGCTACATGCTTCTGGATATCTATCCGGTCAAAGATTTCACGATCTCGGTTAACGGCAAAGCCACCGGCTCGATGATAGTGCCGCACCTGGCAGGATATATCCCGAAAGACGAAGAGACACTTGCGCCTGCCTTCTGGGACCTCGGCATCCGGCTGGCATACGACGTACATCTGTACAAACACTATTGCCTGGAAATCAGCGCCGGAGTGAAGAATATCCTGGACCAGTTCCAGCGCGATATAGACAAAGGCGAATTCCGGGATGCAAGTTATATTTACGGTCCTACCACACCACGAACATATTTCGCCGGACTGGCACTCAAATTATAGCGAAACGGGCTTAAAGGGCATTTATTTGCGTTTTAAGCCCTTTTTGTTTCTCCGCCGACACCCCCTCGGAAACAAACTAAAAATCAAAAATATCGCAAAAAATTTGCATATATCAGAAAAAAGTAGTAACTTTGCGCGGAATTTTGAAAATATATTAATCACAATTATACAACAATGGAAGAAAACAACGAATTAATTCAGAATGATCACATTATTCCCGTGAAGATTGACGAGGAAATGAAATCCTCGTATATCGATTATTCGATGAGTGTGATCGTAAGCCGTGCATTGCCGGATGTACGCGATGGTTTCAAACCGGTACACCGCCGTGTGCTATTCGGAATGAACGAGCTGGGTAACACCAGCGACAAGCCGACCAAGAAAAGTGCACGTATCGTAGGTGAAGTAATGGGTAAGTATCACCCTCACGGCGATAGTTCTATCTATGGCACGCTGGTGCGTCTGGCCCAGCCATGGGCAATGCGTTATTGTCTGGTTGACGGTCAAGGTAACTTCGGCTCGGTAGATGGCGACGGCGCCGCTGCTATGCGTTATACCGAGGCGCGTCTGTCCAAACTGGCAGAGGAAATGCTCCGCGATCTGGACAAGGACACCGTAGATATGCAGAATAACTTCGATGACTCTCTCAAAGAGCCGGTAGTGCTGCCTTGCCGTTTCCCGAACCTGCTGGTTAACGGAGCAAGCGGTATCGCCGTAGGTATGGCTACCAATATGCCAACCCATAACCTGGGCGAAGTGATCGACGGATGCTGCGCATATATCAATAATATCAAAGCCCGCATGCACGATGAGTTTGTGCCTGAGATCACGGTAGAGGATCTGATGGAATATATCAAGGCTCCGGATTTCCCGACCGGCGGTACTATCTACGGATACCAAGGCGTGAAAGACGCATTCGAGACCGGCCGCGGCAGGATCGTGATCCGCTCCCATGCAGAGATAGAGACCGATGACAACGGACGCGAACGTATTATCATCACCGAACTGCCGTACGGCGTTGTCAAGAGTGATCTGGTAAAGAACATCGCCGAACTGGTAAGCGACAAGAAGATAGAAGGTATAGCCGATATCAACGACCACTCGAAACGCGATATCCGTATCGTAGTAGAGGTCAAACGCGACGCCAACGCGCAGGTAGTGCTGAACAAGCTCTATAAGTTCACAGCGCTTCAGTCGAGTTTTGCCGTCAATAACATTGCGCTGGTAAAAGGCCGTCCTATGTTGCTGAACCTCAAGCAGCTGATAGGTAACTTTATCGAGCACCGAATGGAGGTTGTAACCCGCCGTACCCGCTACGAACTGCGCAAAGCAGAAGAAAAAGCCCATATCTTGGAGGGCTTGATCATTGCTGTTGACAATATCGACGAGGTAGTACGAATCATCCGTGCGAGCCGCACTCCGGCTGATGCACAAACCAATTTGGAGAAACGGTTCGAGTTGGACAACCTGCAGTCAAAAGCAATCGTAGATATGCGTCTGTCGGCTCTGACCGGCCTGCGTATCGACGAATTGAAAGCCGAATACGAAGAGATTGAGAAACTGATCGCCCATTTGAACGAACTGCTTGCCAGCGAGGAGATGCGTTATGACGTGATCAACACGGAACTCGTAGAGATCAAAGAGAAATACGGCGACGAGCGCCGCACGCAGATCGTGAAGATGGCTACCGAGTTCAACCCGGAAGACATGTATGCGGACGACGATATGGTGATAACTATCTCGCATCTGGGTTATATCAAGCGTACGCCGCTTGCAGACTTCCGTCAGCAGAGCCGCGGAGGTATCGGTTCGAAAGCCGGCAGCGCCCGCGACCAGGACTTCATCGAGCGCGTATATCAGGCATCGATGCACTCCACCATGATGTTCTTTACGGAAATGGGACGTCTCTACTGGCAGAAAGTATATGATCTGCCGGAAGGCAACAAGCAGTCCAAAGGTCGTGCTATCCAGAACATGATCAACCTGCAAAAGGGCGACAAGGTACGTACCTGTATCAATGTCAAGGGCTTGAACGATCCGGAATACGTAGAGAACCACTATCTGATTTTCATCACCAAGAACGGATTGATGAAGAAAACGACCCTGGAAGCCTACAGCCGTCCGCGCACAAACGGAATCATCGCACTCGGTCTGCGCGAAGGCGACGAACTGATCGGTGTAACAATGACCGACGGACAGAGCGAGATGCTGGTTGCTTCGTACAACGGCAAAGTAGTCCGTTTCAACGAAGGCGGTGTCCGTCCGATGGGTCGTGGCGCTACCGGCGTGAAAGCAATTACGCTGGAGGACGACGGCCAAGACCGCGTAATTGGCACGGTTTGTGTAGAGAAGGGTACAGAGAAGACCATTCTCGTGATTTCGGAGAACGGATTCGGCAAGCGTACGCCGGTGGACGACGAAGATGGCAATCCGATCTATCGTGTCACCAACCGTGGCGGTAAGGGTGTCAAGACCATCGAGATCACCGAGAAGACCGGACATCTGGTAGGTATCGAGGCTGTAACCGACGAAGACGACCTGATGCTGATGACCAAATCCGGCACTGCAATCCGCATGGACATCTCTACCATCCGTCAGACAGGACGCGCTGCACAAGGTGTCAAACTGATCGAGTTGCAGAAACGCAATGACAGCCTCGTAAGCGGTTGTATCGTTCCGAAAGAAGAGGAGAGTAATGATGCAGCAGAAATGCCTAATGAGGATATAGATAACAACGAAACAAATGAATAGTAAATAACTGGATTAATTTATGAAAAAGTCATTGTTTTTAGCAGCATTGGTGCTGATAAGCGCAGGCTGCTTTGCACAGAAAAATCCATTGGTTAAAAAAGCCAAGAGTTACATGATGGCCGAGACTCCCGATTTCCCGTCGGCACGTACTTACATCGCTGATGCAATAGAGCAGGATCCGACCGCAGAGACGTACTACTGGGCAGGTATGATCGGTTACCAAGAGTTGACTCAGGAGAACTACAACCAGATGATGGGTAAAGGTGTGAACCAGGCCAAAGCCGGCGCCGCTGTAGAAGAGAGTTACAAATACTGGCTCAAAGCAGACGAGTTGGCTATGATTCCTACATTGGACAAAAAAGGACGCGAGGTAGTGGACCAAAAGACGCGTAATAACATCAACAAGAAAATGCTGGAATATTACAAGGGTCAGGAATTGGTTAAATACGGCATCTATCTCAACGAGCAGAAAGATTTTGAAGGAGCATACAACGCATTCAAAATGCATGTAGCTATTCCTGATTTAGCGATGATGCAGGAACCGAAGTTGCAGAAAGAGATGCCGCGTGACACCACCTATATCCAATACAAGTACTACGCTGCTATCTTTGCCGTTCAGAGCGAACTGCACGAGGACGCTATCGCTCTCCTGAACGAGCTCAAGGACGGAGACTATGAGGCTATATCGGTGAACCAGTTCCTTTATCAGGAGTATCTGGCATTGAAGGATACTGCCAACTTCGTAGCTACTCTTCAAAACGCTATCGTTCGTTTCCCGCAGGAGCCTTGGTTCCTCCAGAACCTGATTAATTACTATATCTTCTCCGGTCAGGAGCAGGTAGCCGTAGAATATCTGGCAAAAGCCATCGAGCGTGAGCCTAATGTAGCACAATACCATCATATCAAAGGCAATCTCGATGAGAGTCTGGGTAACTACGACGCAGCATTGAAAGATTTCGACGAAGCACTCCGTTGCAATCCGACATTAGCAGACGCCATGGCAGGCAAGGGTAGAGTATATTACAACCAAGCTGTCAAACTGAATGAAGCAGCTGCGCTGATCAACGACAACAAAGCATATAAGAAAGCTTTGGAGGAGATGAACGAAGTATTCCGCAAATCGCTTCCGTTCTTCGAAGAAGCCCACAAGATGGCTCCGGAAGACCGCCAGTACATGCAGGTTCTCAAGGGTCTGTATTATCGCTTCCACATGGATGCAGAGTACAACGCAATCAACGAGAAACTGAACAGTCTCTAATGGGACGTATATTAGCAATAGACTACGGTCGTAAACGCACTGGATTAGCCGTTACGGATGTTCTCCGCATAACGGCTAATCCGTTGCTTACGGTCGAGACCAAAGAATTGATAAATTGGCTGACGGACTACTTTGCCCACGAGCCGGTGGATGAAGTAGTGATCGGACATCCGACACAGATGAACGGACAGGAATCGGAGAGCATGAATTATATCCGTCCGTTCATGGGAGTATTCAAGAAAACATTTCCAACTATACCTATAACTATGTATGACGAGCGTTTCACTTCGGTGTTGGCGCATCAGGCAATGATAGCGGGCGGAATGAAGAAGAAAGCCCGCCAAGACAAAGCCACAGTGGATAAAATCGCTGCGTGCATCATACTTGAAGGCTATCTGGACAGCCTTCTATGATTTTGAATCCAATAATAAGAATATGATTTTACCTATATATTTGTACGGACAGCCGGTACTGAGAAAACAGGCTGAGGAAATAGAGCAAATGCCGGAACTGAAGCAGTTTATTGCGGATATGTACGAGACCTTGACCCAAGCGGAAGGCTGCGGTCTGGCGGCGCCGCAAGTCGGCAAACCGTGGCGGGTGTTTGTGGTGGATGGCACTGAGCTGGCAGAGGACTATCCGGAATGTAAGGATTTCAAGCGTGCATTCATTAATCCGGAGCTTGTTGAAGCGAGCGAAGATACTTGTACGTATTCCGAGGGTTGCCTTTCGCTGCCCGGAATAAGCGAGAATGTAGTGCGCCCGAAGACGATCAAAATGCGGTATCTGGATGAGAATTTTGAGGAACACGAGGAAGTTTTCACAGGTTTTCAGGCGCGTATCGTGCAGCACGAATATGACCATCTGGAGGGGCATGTTTTCACCGACCGTATCTCGCCGATCCGCAAGACTTTTGTACGCAATAAATTAGCCGCTATAGCCAAAGGCAAAACCGTCGCTCGCTATAAATATAAGAGGAATTAGGATTTAGCGTTTAGAGATGGATATATTTACGATTATCATTATTGCTATCGGCTTAGCCATGGATTGCTTAGCAGTCAGTATTGCACAGGGTTTGGCGGTTCAGACTACGGAGCGACCAAAACCTATACTGATGGCCGTTCTGTTCGGTCTTTTCCAAGGAGGAATGCCCCTTATCGGTTATTTTGCAGGCAATCTGTTTGCGGACTTCTTTCGTATTTATGCGCCGTGGATAGCATTGGCGTTGCTGGCTTTTATTGGAGGTAAGATGATATGGGAATCGCTGCATGAGAAGGACGAAAAGGCGGCAGGATGGCAAATCAAAAGACTGATCGTTCTGGCTGTTGCTACGTCTATCGACGCACTCGCAACGGGCGTTATCTTTATCCCTGTTCCCGAGAGTGTATGGCTCGGTGTCGGCATTATCGGTCTTGTCAGTTTCCTTTTCTCTATCGGAGGATACCATACCGGCAGGTATGTGGGCGCGCGGTTTAAGATTAACGTAGAACTCATCGGAGGTATCATACTGATTCTCATCGGTCTGAAAATCTGGGCAGAAGGTTTCTTTGGTATCTAAAATGTTCTTAACCACGAGGGTACGATCATTTTATATATGTTTGTAATAGGAGATAACACATTAGTCAGTTTGGACGTCCTGGAGAAGGAGTTCTGTTGCGACCTGGATACCTGTCGCGGCTGCTGTTGCATCGAAGGGGATGCAGGGGCTCCCTTGACGGCCGAAGAGGAAGAGAAGATACAAAGTATCTTACCGGTGCTCTTACCGGATATGACGAAGGAAGCAAAAGCCATTGTAGAAGCGCAAGGAATAGCCTATAACGATCCCTCGAACGAGCGCGTGACATCGATCGTCAATAACAAGGATTGTATCTTCGCTCGCACGGATCATAACGGATGGTGTTATTGCCTAATAGAAAAAGCATTCAATGCCGGAAAAATTGATTTCAAGAAACCTATATCGTGCCATTTGTATCCAATCCGGCTGACTCAGGTAGGAGAATACACGGGGCTCGAATACCACCGATGGGATATCTGCCATTGCGCACGGGTGAAAGGGAAAAAACTGCATTTGCCGATATATCAGTTCTTGAAAGAACCGCTTATCCGGCGATTTGGCGAAGAATGGTACAATGAATTGGAATTAACAGCAACAGAATGGAAAAAACAATGCGCGCAGAAATAATCACAATAGGGGATGAGTTGCTCATCGGGCAAGTAGTAGATACCAATTCAGCCCGGATGGCCCAACAGTTGAACGACAACGGAATAGAGTTATACCAGATTACATCCGTTCACGACGACCGCGAACATATCATTGCCGCAATCGACGACGCATTCAAGCGGGTAGATATAGTGCTCACGACCGGAGGTCTGGGACCTACCAAAGATGATATCACCAAACAAGTCCTATGCGACTATTTTGACACCCACCTTATAGAAGACGAGCGCGTACGTACGCATATAAAAGAGCTATACAAGAATCGTCCGGATATACTAAATCGCCTGACGGCAACCCAATGGATGGTGCCCGAATGCGCTGTTATTCTACCCAATAGAGTAGGTTCCGCTCCGTTAATGGTTTTTCATCACGGCAAGCAACTGCTGGTATCCATGCCCGGAGTGCCCTATGAAATGGAGATAGCGATGGAGGAACAGATACTGCCGTATATACTAAATTACGAATTACAAAATACAAATCACGAATTCGGGCATATATTGCACCGAACATTGCAAGTAACCGGCATATCGGAATCGGCACTGGCTATCATATTAGAGGATTTCGAGGCGCAGAAGCCAGGCTACATCCGTTTGGCATATCTCCCCAAGGACGGGATCATCCGATTGCGGTTATCCAGTTACGGCGAGGCGACAGAGGAAGAAATGAGCGAGTGGTTCGAGAAACTGAAGACTCTGGTGAGAGAATACTTGATTGCGGAAACGGATGAGCCACTGGAAGTTATTGTCGGCAAGTTGCTTGTTTCGCAGGGAGCGACTATCGCTACTGCAGAGAGTTGCACCGGCGGCAAATTAGCATCGCTACTGAACAAGCATGCCGGTAGTTCTACCTTCTATTGGGGATCCATTGTAAGCTATGACAACTCCGTAAAAGAGCGTCTTTTGGGCGTGCCTAAAGAAGTATTAAATACGCGCGGCGCTGTAAGCGAAGAGACGGTTCGTATAATGGCGGAGTCTGTTCGCAAACAAATCGGAACGACTTATGGAATAGCCACAAGCGGCATTGCCGGACCGACCGGCGGCAGCGAAAGCAAGCCAGTAGGTACCGTCTGGATAGCTTGGGCTACCCCTGAAGGAACGAGGGCAGAATGTTTCCATTTGGGCAAACTGCGCGAGCAGATAACTGACAGGGCTTGCGCGAAAGCGTTAACAGGAATGATTAAAATATTAAGTTCAAAACAAGGAAATAGCAAATGAGCGCCCTTGAGTCTTTTTTATTTAATCCGTCTATCACTCAGTCATTGCTATGGCTGACGGTAGTGATGACAATAGGTCTCTGGTTAGGCGAGAAGGCAAAAATAAAGAACTTCTCGCTGGGTGTGACTTGGGTCCTGTTTGTCGGAATAGCTATGGCTTCTGCGGGTATTAAGATAGATCATTCGGTAGCGCAGTTTGCCAAAGATTTCGGTCTGATTCTCTTTGTCTATTCCATAGGATTGCAGGTAGGTCCATCCTTTTCTCCTTTCAAACGAGGCAGTCTGCAACTGAATATGCTGGCAGCAGCCATTGTGCTATTAGGCTGTGTATGTACTATCGTGCTGTATTATGTCACAGGCATTGATATGTCCACATTGGCAGGCGTGATGTCCGGAGCAACGACCTCCACGCCTTCGCTGGCAGCCGCCCAGCAAGCCTATTTTGACCTGACAGGAACCACAAACCCTGATATAGCAACGGGTTACGCAGTGGCTTATCCGCTCAGTATAGTAGGAGTAATTCTGGCATTTGAACTGATCCGTAAATGTTTCAGGGTGCAACTGCCGGAAGAGGAGAAAAGGCTCAAGGATGCGGCTGAAGCTTCGGCAGACGAACCCGTATGCGTGGATATCAAACTCAACAACCCGCAAATAACAACCTTAACATTGGCGGAACTGCAACGCATCTGTCCCGTGAAAGAGATGGTGGTGAGCCGCGTAATCCGACCTGACGGATCGGATGAGTTGGTAAACGAACAGACATCCTTCCACAACGGAGATACACTACGTGTATTGACCGACAAACAACATATTGATGCGTTACGTCTGCTGGGACAAATGAAGGACTATAACTTGCGTGTGCAGAGGGAGAAATCGGACCATTTGATTTCCCGCCGCATAGCCGTAACCCGTCCTGAATGTAATGGCAAACGGATCCGGTCGTTTAATCTGCGTCAGCAGTATCATGCTACTATCACCCGTGTCAACCGTGCCGGTATAGATCTGCTGGCAACCCCGGACATGATCCTGCAATTAGGCGACCGGTTGATGGTAGTAGGCGACAAGAACGACGTGAGCAAAGTAGCCGACACGTTCGGAAACGAGCTCAAACGTCTGGATGTGCCGCATCTGCTGCCGGTATTTTTCGGTATGGTATTGGGTATCTGCGTAGGTCTGTTGCCGATTCCTATTCCCGGAATGGGCACTACTTTCAAATTAGGACTGGTCGGCGGATCGCTTATTGTAGCTATTCTGATCGGTCACTATGGTCCGTATTACAACTTAGTTACATTCTCTACCACATCGGCAAATATGATGCTACGCCAGGTAGGATTGACATTGTTCCTGGCTGCGCTTGGACTCTCCGTGGGAGAGACATTTTTGCCGACACTGGTCAATGGCGGCTATTTATGGATCGGATACGGCTTCTTAATCACAATCATTCCGCTCCTGACAATAGGAATAATCGCTTATAAATGGCTGCATATGAATTATTTCAATGTGGTCGGCTTGATGGTAGGTTCCATGACCTCTGCCATGGCGCTACCATACGCGCAATCCATGTCAAACGAGAACAATCAAGCCTCTGTATGTTACGCCACTGTCTATCCGTTCACTACTTTTCTGCGCGTGATGGCAGGACAACTATTGGTACTTATTTTCTGCAGTTTCACTACGCCGGACAGTATCCAACCGCAGATCTTGCCGCAAAGTATCAACACCATAGAAGGGGAAGAATACGGACCTACACTGACCATAGACGATAACACCCTCTATTTTGTGGGTCTCCATCGCGGAGAGACGAATATAAGCGAAGACATCTTTGTTTCCCGCCGAGACAAGAAAACAGGCACGTGGAGCAGTGCGCAGATCGTTCCGGCACTCAGTACGCCTTATCGCAATGAAGCCCCGACATCTGTAAGCGGCGATGGAAAGACCATGCTGTTGTTTGTAGAAGGGAAAATACATTTTTCCGTTCACGGACCATACGGATGGAGCGAACCAAGGCCATTACCTACGTATCTGCAAATAGGTAACTGGCAAGCGGACGGTCAGATCAGCGCAGACGGGTCCGTATTGCTCTTTGCCGCCAATTATCCGGCAGAAGGCGAGGAACAAGCGAGTCTGAACATATTTGTGTCCGAACAGGACGAAGAAGGCAGATGGGGCAAGCCTTATTCCATAGGAAAAGCGATTAATACTCCGGGAATGGAACGTTCGCCGTTTCTGCATCCGGATATGAAAACTCTCTATTTCTCCTCCGACAGGGAAGGGACGATAGGAGATTTAGATGTGTGGGTAACAAGACGACTGAGCGACAGTTGCTGGAACTGCTGGTCCGAACCGGAAAATTTAGGTCCGCAGATCAATACGCCGGGAAGAGATTGTTGGTATAAGATTTCAGCGGACGGAAAGACCGCCTATTATGCGCAGAAATATGGCAGGAGGCATGATATCTATTCCATTACGCTGCCGGAGGACAAACGTCCGGAGACCATTACGGTACTGAAAGCCAATGAAGCTGTAGCAATAAACAACCTGCTATTTGAGACCGGCAGCGATATTATTAAAGAAGAGTCATTGCCGGAGTTGAAACGTATTGCTAAATTTATTGCCACATACGGCTATAAAGTGCGTCTGGCGGGTCATACGGATAATATCGGTCAGAAGGAAGATAACAAAGCCCTCTCGCAAGCACGTGCTGAATCAGTGCGTAAACAACTGATTGCATTCGGTTGTGCGCCGGAAAGTATCAAGGCGTACGGCTATGGAGATACAAAACCGGTAGCGTCCAACGAAACAGAAGAAGGACGTCAGCAGAACAGACGAGTAGAAATAACTTTATTTTAAAGGATATGAAAAGATTATTTATTTCCCTGTTTGCCTTATTGCCATTATGGGCAATGGCGCAAGAGAAAATCATGGTTATTGCCGATCCGCATGTGTTGGCTAAATCGCTGATAGAAGAAGGCGATGCGTTTGACAGCATGATGGTGAAACAGCGCAAGATGATCGACCTGAGCGAACCGATCTGGAATGCGCTCATGGATACCGCCATGAAGTACAAGCCGGAACTGGTGCTTATTCCCGGTGACCTGACCAAGGACAGCGAGAAAGCAAGCCATGCCATAGTAGTGAACGGATTGCAGCGGCTGGAAGAGGCGGGAATCAAGACTCTTGTTATCCCCGGCAACCATGACATAGGCGGAAACGCCAAAGCTTATCGCGGCGCCGCAGAAGAAGAGACAGAGAGTCTGAAGAATACAGAGTGGGAGAGTACCTATTCGTGGATATATGAGCATGCAGTAGCCCAAGACGCCAACTCGCATTCATTTGCATCCGAGCCGATAACAGGCGTTACCGTCATTGGTATTGACGGATCGGACAACAATGCCGGAACCGGCGTGCTCAAACCCGGCACACTGGAGTTTGTTTTAGCCCAGGCTGATAGCGCTGCAGCCCAAGGAAGGACCATTATTGCTATGGCTCACTGGCAGGTTTTGGAGCATTTTGACATGCAAGGGACATTGGAAAGCGCTTGCCGTTTCAAGAATGCCGATGCGCTCCGGGACAGTCTGATGGCGCATGGCGTACATCTGGTTCTGACCGGCCATTTCCATATAAACAGTATCTCTACATTCCGCGACACAACGGGTGTGACAAATGATAGTATCGTAGAGATTTCCTCCGGTTCTCCGATCACATATCCCTGTCCGTACCGATGGCTGACACTTTCTCAAGACAAGGCCACCATTCGCGTAGAGACGGAATACCTGACATCCGTTGATACCATAGCGGATTTGTATGCATACAGCCGCGCATGGATGGCTGAACATACGCGGAACATGGTGCCTACGCTTGCGCTCCGCGCATGGGGTAAAGTGGACGAGAAATGGGATTCTTCGGTTGTTCCGGCAATGACTGCAGCCGGATTTAACACAACCATCATCAATGGGCTCAAGAGTGCTCTGCCCCAAACAAATGAAGATAGAATAGCTATTACCGAGCGCAATTTAGGCAAACCGGCAGTAAGCCTCTATCTTTTCCATTCAGACGGAAACGAGAATGAAAATCCGGAAAGGGGACGGATTCTCGCCGACTCGGTATATAACGGTATGCAAAACATGGTGAAAGAATCGCTTGGAATATATGCAATAGCACTAGGCAGCGTTTTCTCCGGCATGGCAGTAGAAGTGGCAAAAATACCTGTTGAATCAATGATAGAGGATAAAACGAACCGGTCATCGGAGAATTACGGAGATGTAACCAATGATTTACGACTGAGTCTGACGATCAACGCACCGCAGTTCGAGGGAGTGGAGCAGACAGAGGAATTGCAAGAACCTGTCAAATTTATCCGCGACGGACAATTCTTTATCCGTAGAGGAGAGAAAGTATTTAACGCCAACGGGCAAGAAATAGCACAGTAATTATCTATATTTCTACAAATAATTGCTAAAAATTAGAAAAGTGGCATAAACATTTGTTTATGTCATTTTTTTTTTGTAACTTTGCAGCCGTTTTAAGAGGGGTAGAAAGAGGGTAAAATTAAAAATCACGGAATAATATACTATGTATATTATAGCGTATAGCAGGATACACTAATGAGTCGTAAAAGAGTCGTAAAAGAGTCGTAAATGACCCTGTAGTTCCTGAACCCCGTTCATTAGGACTTGATGAAATGGAGAACATAATTAAAAAATCAACTATATGAATCTTTCAGAATTAACAGACAAGATCTACGCAGAGGGCGTAGAGAAAGGCCAAGCGGAAGCACAGCAGATTGTTGAGAAAGCGAACGCAAAGGCCGCAGAGATCATTGCCGAGGCAGAGAAGAAAGCTGCAGCGCTGGTAGCAGAGGCTGAGAGCAAATCGGCTGATTTGGACAAAAAGACCCGCGCAGAGTTGAAATTGTATGCCGAGCAGAGCGTGAATGCCGTAAAGACAGAGATTGTGAATCTGCTGGCAGACAAGATCGCTTCTGACAGCGTAAAGGCGGCAACAGCGGACGCCAAGTTCATGCAAGGTCTGATCGCCAAACTCGCTGAACAAATGGCGAAAGAAGGAGAGGTAGTCGTTGAGGCTAAAGATGCGGAGGCACTGAAAAAGTATTTTGCCGCCAATGCCAAAGGTCTGCTGGAGAAAGGCGTGGAAATCAAAGAAGTCAAAGGAATCAAGACTGATTTCACCATTCAGCCTGCCAAGGGCGGATACAAACTGGCTTTCGGTGATGCAGAGTTTATCGCATATTTCAAGGAAATGCTTCGTCCGCAGTTAGTGGAGCAATTGTTCTAAATCGTACATTCGTAAATCGTACATTCCATGACTTATGAATACCTATTAACGGGATTGCCGGAACTGAAAGCGGGTTCAGATGCACCAATCAGCATCGAGAAACTGGATGAGTTGCTCGACGAACAGTTGCGTGGGTCGGACAAGACTATGCTCGATTTACTGCGCAAGCCGATTGATGAAGAAACGCTGGACCTCGGACTGAAAGCCAAGAATCGTTTCATCCGCGAGTGGTTCGCTTTCAACCGCGATATGAACAATGTGCTGGTGGCTCAAATATGCCGCAAGCACGGTTTCGATGTGAAGCAAAAGATTGTGGGCGAAGGTGAAGTGGCAGATCAGTTACGCACGCACACCACGCAGAAAGATTTCGGATTGAACGAGCTTTCCGGCGATTTCACGGCTATTCTGGCACTGGTGCAGATAGAAGACCTTATGCAACGCGAGAAAGCGATGGATGCCGTGCGTTTTGAGTGGTTGCATGACCGTACGGAGTTCGATTTCTTCTCGCCGGAGATGGTGTTTGCCTATTATCTGGAAGCACTGATGCTGCACCGCTGGTCGATTCTGACCGTAGAAGAAGGAGAGCGCATCTTCCGCGAATTAGTGGCAGATATGAAAAAAGGAATTAAATTAGACTAATATATGACAACTGGAAAAGTTAAAGGAATTATTGCCAACCTGGTAACCGTCGGAGTGGATGGACCGGTTGCGCAAAATGAGATTTGCTACATCTACGTAGGCGAGACAAGACTGATGGCGGAGGTCATCAAAGTGATCGGCGCCAACGTATATGCGCAAGTGTTCGAGTCCACGCGTGGTCTCAAAGTGGGCAACAAAGTGGAGTTCACAGGCCACATGCTGGAAGTGACGCTCGGTCCCGGTCTGCTGAGCCGTAACTACGATGGTTTGCAGAACGACCTGGACAAACTGACCGGCGTGTTCCTCAAACGAGGAGAGTATAACTTCCCGCTTGACACCGAGAAGAAATGGGCCTTCAAGCCTATCGCCAAGGTTGGCGACAAGGTATCTGCGGCTGCATGGCTGGGCGAGGTGGATGAGAACCACCAGCCGCACAAGATCATGGTGCCGTTCGTTTTTGAGGGCGAATATACCGTGAAGTCCATCAAAGCCGCCGGTGAATATACCATCAACGAAGTGATGGCTGTATTGACCGACGAGGAAGGGAATGACCATGAGGTGACGATGGTTCAGAAATGGCCTGTAAAGAAAGCTATTCTGGCTTATCGCGAGAAACCGCGTCCTTTCAAACTGCTGGAGACGGGTGTCCGCACGATAGACACCGCCAACCCGCTCTGCGAGGGAGGTACAGGCTTCATCCCCGGTCCGTTCGGTACCGGTAAGACCGTGCTTCAGCACGCTATCTCCAAGCAAGCCGAAGCGGACATCGTGATCATTGCAGCCTGCGGCGAGCGTGCCAACGAGGTAGTGGAGACCTTCACCGAGTTCCCGGAACTGGAGGATCCGCATACCGGACGCAAACTGATGGAGCGTACCATCATCATCGCCAACACGTCCAACATGCCTGTTGCATCCCGTGAAGCATCTGTCTATACGTCTATGACGATTGCGGAATACTATCGTTCGATGGGTCTGCGTGTGCTGCTGATGGCGGACTCGACGAGCCGTTGGGCACAGGCACTGCGTGAGATGTCCAACCGTCTGGAGGAACTTCCGGGACAGGACGCTTTCCCGATGGACCTCTCCGCTATCATCGGCGCATTCTATTCTCGCGCGGGTTATGTGTACCTTAATAATGGCGCTACGGGTTCGGTTACTTTCATTGGTACCGTTTCGCCTGCCGGAGGTAACCTGAAAGAGCCTGTGACCGAAGGAACGAAGAAAGTAGCACGCTGTTTCTACGCTTTGGAGCAGGCACGTGCCGACCGCAAGCGCTATCCGGCTGTGAACCCGATTGATTCTTATTCAAAATATGTGGAATACCCCGAATTCGAGGAATACATCTCCAATCTGATAGACAAAGACTGGCTGCCGATGGTTAACGACATGAAGACCTATCTGCAGCGCGGTAAGGAGATTCAGGAACAGATCAACATTCTGGGTGATGACGGCGTGCCTGTGGACTATCATGAGACATTCTGGAAATCCGAAGTGATTGACTTTGTTATTCTCCAGCAGGATGCATTCGATAAGATTGATGCCGTTTGTCCGTTGGAGCGCCAGCAATACATGCTCCGCCTCGTAATGGACATATGCAAACATGATTATGACTTCGATAATTTCCTCGATGTCATCGATTATTTCAAGCGCGTCATCAACCTCTGCAAGCAGATGAACTACTGCGAGTTCCATTCCGCAGAGTTTGAGGACTACCGCAAGAAACTCGATGAACTGCTGGCGGAGAAACAAATCTGATTTAATTGATAATTTATAATTGATAATTGAAAGTTTTATGGCAAAAGCATTTCAAAAGATATACACGCAGATCACTGCAATAACCAAAGCGACTTGCTCACTGAAGGCCGAAGGAGTAGGTAATGACGAGTTGGCAACCGTGAACGGCAAGTTGGCGCAGGTGGTGAAGATCATCGGCGACGAAGTGACGCTGCAGGTGTTCCAAGGTACGGAAGGAATCCCGACCAATGCCGAGGTGGTATTCTTGGGCAAGGCTCCGTCTCTGAAGGTTAGTGACCAGTTAGCAGGCCGTTTCTTCAACGCCTACGGTGAACCTATCGACGGCGGTCCTGCCGTAGAAGGCAAAGAGATAGAGATCGGCGGTCCTTCTGTGAACCCCGTTCGCCGTAAACAGCCGTCGGAGTTGATTGCTACGGGTATTGCAGGTATCGACCTGAATAATACATTGGTTTCCGGTCAGAAGATCCCGTTCTTTGCCGATCCGGACCAGCCGTACAACCAAGTGATGGCTAATGTGGCTCTCCGCGCTGAAGCAGACAAGATTATCTTGGGCGGTATGGGTCTGACCAACGACGACTACCTCTATTTCAAGAACGTGTTCTCCAATGCCGGCGTGCTGGACCATATCGTATCGTTCGTGAACACAACCGAGAACCCGCCAGTAGAGCGACTCCTGATTCCGGATATGGCGCTTACAGCAGCTGAGTATTTCGCAGTAGAGAAACATGAGAAAGTGCTGGTTCTGCTGACCGATATGACCCTGTATGCCGATGCGCTGGCAATCGTATCGAACCGTATGGACCAGATTCCGTCCAAGGACTCCATGCCGGGTTCGCTCTATTCCGACCTCGCGAAGATATACGAGAAGGCGGTGCAGTTCCCGGAGGAGATAGGCGGCGGTTCAATTACTATCATCGCCGTGACAACCCTTTCCGGCGGCGATATTACCCATGCTATTCCTGATAACACCGGATATATCACCGAGGGTCAGTTATACCTCCGCCGCGACTCCGAAATCGGTAAAGTCATCGTCGATCCGTTCCGTTCGTTGAGCCGTCTGAAACAGTTGGTTGCGGGTAAAAAGACACGCGAAGATCATCCGCAGGTGATGAATGCCGCAGTTCGCCTGTATGCAGACGCCGCCAATGCCAAGACCAAGAAAGAGAACGGTTTCGATCTGACCGACTACGACAACCGCTGTCTGGACTTCGCGCGCGATTACAGCCGCGAGATTCTGGCAATCGATGTGAACATCAATACTGTACAGATGCTGGATGTGGCTTGGTCGCTCTTCGGTAAGTACTTCAAACCGGAAGAGGTGAATATCAAAGCAGCCCTTGTGGAGAAATACTGGCCAAAATAATAAGAATATGGAAACCAACCCAATTATCACCATCAAATGTTCGACCGCAGATTGGAGTAATCTTGGCTACACCGTTTGTCCGTCAGAGGATAAAGGAACGATAGAGGTCCCCATTCATTTAGGTATGAACCGTATAGATGCTTTCCTCGAAATGGAAGTGACCGAGATTACCGAAGATGTGATTCGTTTTAAGGCTTCGTACTATATCTACGAATTGCACAAAGGCGGTAAGAACCAAGTCTGTGTCACCTATACGGTTGGCGGCTATACCGACCACGATGGCTGTGATTGGGACGGCACCGACTACAATTATTATTTGACCTGGAAATAAAAGATAAATTGTCAATCGTTAATCGACATGGCTATTCAATATCAATTTAATAAAACATCGCTGCAGGGACTGGAGAAGGATCTGAAGATGCGCCAGCGGACGCTGCCTACTTTGCAAAGCAAAGAGACTGCGTTGCGTCTGGAGGTCAAGCGCGCCAAACAGGAATTGGAGGAGCTGGACCGCGAAGTAGATCGCCGCATCAAGGATTACGACCAGATGATTGCGCTTTGGGGCGAGTTTGACACTTCGCTTATCCATGTGGACGACGTACGCATGTCTGTCAAGAAGATCGCAGGCGTGCGCGTTCCTGTGCTGGACGAAGTGGTCTATTCTACCAAAGAGTTCTCGCTGTTCTCCAGCCCGAAATGGTTTGCCGACGGGTTCGAGCAACTGAAAGCGATAGCGGATGTAGGTATCCGGCAGGAGTTTGTGCGCCGCAAAGTGGAACTGTTAGAGTATGCGCGTAAGAAAACGACGCAGAAAGTGAACCTCTTTGAGAAAGTGCAAATCCCCGGTTATCAGGATGCTATCCGCAAAATCAAACGATTCATGGAAGACGAAGAGAACCTCTCCAAATCCAGCCAGAAGATCGTGAAATCCAAACGCGAAGCCGAGGCCCGCGCTGCCGAGGAGAAAGGAGGTAACGCATGATTATCCCAATGAAGAAATATACCTTCCTGGTATTCCATCGTGACTACGAACCGTTCCTGACCCAACTGCGCGACTTAGGCGTAGTAGATATCACGCTCAAATCCGCCGGAGTCATCGAGAATGACGAGGCGCTTCAGGCTGCGTTGCAGCATGAGGACGAGCTTCGCCGCTTGCTCAAGCAAGGCGCTCCGGATCAGCTAATACAGGAACGTGCAAACATAGAACAACGCATAGCCGAGGCAGGACAGGAGGCTGAAAAAGCCGCTGTATGGGGAGATTTCGATAGCGCACGTATTCAGGCGCTCAAAGAAGCCGGATACACCTTGCGGTTCTTCGCCTGCCCGGAGAAAACATACCGGGAAGAGTGGGGAATAAAGGTTGCTGAGAAAGAGGGAAAGACCTATTTCGTAGTAGTTGATAACTCGATACCCCAAAATATTGATAACTCGGATCTGATTGAGAATGCAACCGAACTCCCGCAACCCGAGAAATCCGCGGCTCAATGGAGGCAGGAGACAGAGCATCTAAAAGGTCTATTGGCGGCAGCTGATGCACGTATCGAAGCATGGAAGATAGCGAATCTGGACAGATTGCAGCAGGAACTGCAAGAAGCACGCCAACAGATTGATTGGCAACGGGTTCAGCTCTCTACCGACAAGCTGGCAGATGGTTCTTTATGTCTCATTGAAGGTTTCTGTCCCATAGAAAACGAGCCCGAACTGAATGCCATGCTTGCACGCGCAGAAGTTTATTATGAGGAGTCGGATCCGACCCAAGAGGACGCTACGCCGGTTAAGTTGCATAACAACAAATTCGCCAAACTATTTGAGGTATTCACGGGTATGTACGGCTGGCCGACATACGGCGAGTTTGACCCGACACCGATACTCGCGCCGTTCTATCTCCTCTTCTTTGCGATGTGTATGGGAGATGCGGGATACGGACTCGTGCTGATACTATTCGGACTCCTCACACACTATAAGAAAGTGAATATTGAGATGTTCGAAGGACTCGGACCGATTATTGCGACCCTCGGCGTAGGTACTACAATAGTAGGTTTCTTCCTGGGTACGTTCTTCGGAATGCCGTTGCTCGAAGCGTCATGGTACCCCGAATCGCTCAAGCACCTGATTATCAGCGGCAATGTGATGGGATTTGATGCGCAGATGGTTCTTGCTATCGGCATCGGTGTCTTCCATATCTGCCTTGCAATGGTTGTCAAAGCGCTATGCTACACCAAGCGTTTCGGCTTTGCAGAGACGCTCTCCGTATGGGGATGGGTGCTGCTCATTGTGGGAGGCTTGATTGTGCTGTCTGTTTCGGCATTGCTTAATCTTCCTTCTCAGGTGACTAAATGGATCATCATCTCTATTGCGGTTATCTCAGCACTGGCGATATATATCTTCAACAAACCCGGACGCAATCCGCTCCTCAACATTGGAGCAGGTTTGTGGGACACCTATAATATGGCTACCGGGCTGTTAGGAGATGTCCTCTCGTATGTCCGTCTGTATGCACTCGGACTGGCGGGAGGTATGCTCGGAGGCGCGTTCAACAGTATCGCGCTCATGGTGTTGGGCGAACATCCAACATGGCAATGGCTGCCCTTCCTGCTGATTCTCCTTTTCGGACATGTGCTGAATATACTTATGTCCGCGCTCGGAGCATTTGTACACCCCTTGCGTCTTACCTTCGTAGAGTACTTCAAGAACTCAGGATATGAAGGCAAAGGCCAATTATATCAACCTTTTAGGAAATAACTCGAATAATATTAACAATTAAAAATCAATAAACTATTATGGAATTAATTCTTGGTTATCTCGGTCTGGGCCTCATGTTGGGTCTCGCCGGTATCGGTTCTTCGTATGGCACTACTATTGCTGCCAATGCAGCAGAAGGCGCACTCAAAAAGAACCCTGCTAAATCATCTTCGTACATGGTGCTTTCCGCCATGCCCGCTACGCAAGGTCTCTACGGCTTCGTAGGATTCTTAATGTGGTTCCTGGGTAGTACACCAGAGTATATTGCTGCACATGGAGCAATCTATTTCGGTGTTGGTACTCTCGTCGGACTCACTTGCCTCTTCTCGGCTATCCGTCAGGGCATGGTATGCGCCAACGGTATTTCCGGTATTGCAGCGGGACATGACGTACAAACCAACACGATGATTTATGCGGCTCTCCCGGAGTTCTATGCTATTTTGGCACTCGTTGCCGCTATCATGGTTAAGTGATGAAAGCGTTTGTTTTTCCGGGGCAGGGAAGCCAGTTTCCGGGAATGTGCAAAGATCTGTATGACGCGCACAAAGAAGCGCGCGAGTTATGCCAAGCAGCCGACAGGTTGCTTGGCTTCTCGCTTACCGGTGTGATGTTTGATGGCACGGCAGACGATTTGAAGCAGACCAAAGTGACCCAACCGGCTGTCTTTTTGCACTCGGTGGTAGCACAACAGATGATGACGATAGAGAGGCCGCAGATGGTAGCAGGACATAGTCTTGGCGAGTTCTCGGCTCTCGTGGCTTGCGGTGCACTGCGTTTTGAGGACGCCTTATTATTAGTGTCCGCGCGTGCGCAAGCTATGCAGGCTGCCTGCGAAGCCAATCCCGGTACTATGGCTGCTGTGCTTGGTTTACCGGATGAGCAGGTGGATGAGATCTGTAAAAAGCAGAGTGGAATAGTTGTTGCCGCTAATTTCAACTGTCCGGGTCAAGTGGTTATCTCCGGCGAGACAGAGGCGGTAGATGCAGCCTGTGTGGCAATGAAAGAAGCCGGTGCCCGGAGAGCATTACGGCTGCCTGTAGGCGGTGCGTTCCACTCACCGCTCATGGCTCTCGCAGCGGAGGATCTGAAAGCAGCCATACTGAAAACAGAGTTCAGAAAACCTTTCTGCCCGATCTATCAAAACGTGTCGGCAAAAGCCGAGACGGAGCCGGAAATTATTCGCGAAAACCTCCTAAAACAACTCACAGCCCCCGTTCGCTGGACGCAGTCGGTGCAAAATATGATTGCCGACGGGGCGACAGAGTTCTATGAGTTCGGTCCAGGAGATGTCCTCAAAGGCCTTATCCGTAAGATCAACCCGGAGGTACAAGTAGGTTAAATCTTAAATAAGGAAATGGGAAAATAGGAAAATAGGGAAAGAAAAAAAATGAAAGATATTTTTGATTTGAAAGGCCGTGTAGCGTTGGTTACCGGCTGTAGCGGCGGTCTGGGTGTGCAGATGGCAAAGGCTCTGGCAGCTCGCGGAGCGGACCTCGTGATCATTGCCAGACGGTATGAGAAGTTGGTGGAAGTACAACAAGCCATCGAGGCGGAGTACGGAGTAAAAGTACTGCCTTTGCAATGCGATATCACGAATACGGAAGCCGTCGAAACGATGGTGGCAGAAGCGCTCAAGCAAGTAGGACATATCGATATTGTAGTCAATAATGCCGGCACAGGTGCTGTGGCTCCGGCGGAGGACATTACCGATGCTCAGTTTGAGAACGAGATGCAGATTGACCTCTTCGGTACTTTCCGCGTGGCGCGTGCAGTAGCCAAACAATCGATGATTCCCAACGGCTATGGCCGTGTTATCAATATCGCATCGATGTACGGCCTGGTAGGCAATAAGATCGCTCCGGCTTCTCCTTATCACGCAGCGAAAGGCGGTGTAGTCAATCTGACCCGCGCATTGGCGGCAGAGTGGGGTAAGTACGGCATTACGGTGAATACCATCTGTCCGGGCTATTTCATTACGCCTTTGACCAAAGAGACATTGGAATCGGAATATTTCGCTAATTATGCCAAGACAGTTATTCCGATGGAGCGTTACGGTCATGAAGGAGAGTTAGATAGTGCAGTTGTTTTCCTTGCTTCGGATGCCTCGACTTATGTTACCGGCGTAGCCTTACCGGTTGACGGAGGTTATACTTGTGTATAAACAAAAGAACGGACTTCGGTCCGTTTTTTTGTGCCTCTACACACCTAAACACTCATCCCCAAACAAGAAAAATCGTTGTTTAGTGCGATTTTTCTTGCACATATCAAAAAAATGTAGTACCTTTGCAGCGCAAAGGTTTCTAACACCTAAACCGTCACTCACAGACGTTAAACCGGAGGACATGTTGATTTTAAGCGTTTGCTAATGCTTGTTTATCTGAGTAAACGAAATGTAGGAAGTTTCAGTTAACAGATAGGAAACAAGTCGAAGCAGATGCCCGTTGGTATATTTACACGTATCTTATTTTACAGGGATACGCGCCTATATACTAAAGCGGGCAACTGAGTTGAATTCCGTCTGTTAAGGTATCCTACAACCTCGTTTACCGGATGACAACCAGTTGTCCGCGTTTTTGTTTGTGCCTAATGAAAAACATTGCAAAAGTACAACAATTTTACGGAACGCACAAACGCACAAGCAAAAAGGACCAAAAAGGACTACGAATATATCGCAAAAAAGCAGTAATTTTGCAGCGAGAAAAGAAGAATATATAAATAACCATTTACAAACCAATTAAATCAAACTATTATGGGACTTCTAAACAACATTAAAGACCACTTCACGAACGCAGAGTTCACCGTGGCACCGAACAAGAAAGTTAAGACCGTTTGCGCAGACTTCAAAAAAGATTTTGGGGTAACTTTGGCTATCTACAAAGGCGCACAGTTAGCCGACCCGGAAATGACGCTTGCCGAACTAAACAAGCGTACTAGCAAAGATGTCAAGACAAAGAGTTACGCCGAGCTGAAAATCAAAGCATCGATGAAAGTCGGTGAGGCAGAAAAACTCTTTGATCAGCTATTCGGTCTGACCGTACAGATTAAAGACCCTAAAGGAGAGAAGTGTGTGGATAACAAACTGACCATCGGTCAAGCCGCCCGTGGTGAAAGTAAGTAATAGGACAAGCCTGCAGTCCTTCAAGTTGCGGGTAATAAATGATCATTTATTAACTTAAAATTCAATCAATTATGGCAGAAATTGCATTAAAGGGTAACATGAAGGTTAAGACCCTCAAGGCTGATTTCAAAAAAGCATTTGGAGCATCTCTCCGCGTTTACAAGAGCGCTACTTGCAAGGGCGCATTTGCTGATGACGACGCTACGTTGGCATCCATCCGCGCAGAGGGTAAAGCCGGTGGCGAACTGAAGATTGTTGGTAACATGCAGGTAGGTAACTTCGAAAAGAAGATTGCTGAAATGTACGGCATCGGTGTGCAGGTAGCTAATGCAGATGACAGCAAATTGGCAGCCAATGATGTAACACTCGTTGCAGCAGGTAAGTAATTCTACACAAGGTAGAGGAGTTTGATCGCTCCTCTGCTTACTAAAAAACAACTATGAAATTCAAGAACTTATTAAAGAAACATTGCACAGAAACAGTCCAAATAGTATTGGATGGAATGCAACCAAATTTGAGAAAGGTGAGTGAAATAAAACCCGCAACCATTCCCAAAGAACCTATTTTATACCGGTGGTGGTTCCCGAATGATTCAGTAGTTGTAAACACACTTCGCGCACACGCTCAAAAGAATAAGGAATTAATAAACCTGTTAATTGAGGTGGAAACAAGAGAAATAGAGAGGAAAACATATCTCGCTTTATATTTCGGAAAAAGCAACAAAGGTTATAGGCGCTTTATTCAACATACTACCGGCAATGTTCATACATCAACGATTCGTCATACGATATATGGCTTGTGTATCAGCGATAAATATAATAAAACAAAAGAGAAAGAAGTTAGTGCGATATTAGACGAGTGCTATTTTGAATGGTATTCGTTTAAAGATGAAGAAGAACTGGTAGAGTGCCTTGAAAGCCTTTGTATCGCTATAGGCAAATATCCGCTAAATGTAGAAGGTAATCCTGCCATTAACGATGAATGGCGTGAAACTTTAATGAGCAAAAGAAAAATAGATTAACTCCTAAATTTATGTAATTATGGCAACAGTTAAAAAGCCCGCTGCTAAGAAACCAGCAGCAAAGAAACCGGCTGCAAATCCTGCAGCGAAGAAAACAACGGTCAAAGCAGCATCGAAAAAAACTGCTGCAAAGCCGGCAGTAAAAAAAGTAGTAGCTAAGGCTGCCCCTAAAAAAGCGGCTCCTGCTAAAACAGTATCTACCGAATTATCCGTAACAGGAAATAAGAAGATAGGTACGCTGATGAAGGAATTTAACAAGAAGTTCCCATATCTTCGTTTGAAGATATGTTATAGTTATGCACGCCAGGCCGTTGCGAAAGGAGAAAGTATATCGGGCATTGATGTAAATAAGACGCTGGCTTCCGTTCGCCGTGCTGACTCTGGAGGAGACATTTCTATTAGTGGTAACAAGAAGATTAAGAGCCTCGAGAAAGAGTTTGACACTGTATTCGGTCTGTATGTGCAAGTCTGCTATACAGAGAAAGATGGTCATCGCTACTATACAAGCGGTTCAAGCGATGAGAAAACACTTGCTTCCTTCAATGCTGAGTGCGAGAAAAATGGTTGCAAGAAAGGCGAGTGGAAATAACTTATAAAGGACATCTATTATGGCAACTGTAACACGCAAAATAACCACTATCCGCAAAAGCGGAAAAAAAACTACTAAAACGACACGAACTATTTCCAGCGGTAAAACAACCCGAGTAACTCGAACCGTGACACGTAAAAAATAAGATTTCGATGAATAAACTGAAACAACTTTTTCTCAACGAGAAGTTCATTCTCGCTGTGATTATTGTCAATGCTGCGGTTATTTTCACGCAATCCTATGGTGTAGAATATCGATGGCTGACCGCATTGGATTTTGTATGCACTCTGATTTTTGCTATAGAAATGGTAGTAAAACATTCGGAGTACGGATTGCACGGATATTGGTCGGACGGTTGGAATCGTCTTGATGGAACACTGGTCATCTTGTCTCTACCGTCCATTTGGGCATTCTTCGCGCCGTCTGTATTAGGAAATATGTCGTTCCTCCTCATATTGCGACTACTCCGTGTACTGCGTTTCTTCCGTGTGATGCATTTCTTCCCTAATTTTTCTAAAATAGTATCAGGATTCAAGTTGGCAATGCGTGATTCGTGGGGTATATTGCTCAGTTATACCGTAATCATTGTAATCTTCGGTATGCTGAATTGCAGTTTGTTTCACGATGCCGATCCGGATCACTTCAGTACACCGCTTCGCTCTATTTATTCGGTATTTCAGATATGCACGATAGAAGGTTGGTATGATATTCCCAACACCGTAGCCGAATACTATGGAGCATCCACATGGTTGG
>CALEPS010000073.1 GCA_937910305.1 uncultured Bacteroidales bacterium
GTATAAAACTACGCTCAAATAACATAACTATGTACGTGCATTAGGGCACCGCCATAGGGTGCATTCAATCAGGGAGATAATTCAGTATCTCCCTTTTTTTGTGTCAAATGATAACAGATGTATCCTATGGAAAAATAGGCGCGACGCCTAAAATTAATCAATAATAGCCAATAAGGGCGCAATTTGATGATAATTTACAAAAAAACTTGTATAATTCGAAAAATTGTCGTATCTTTGCACTCAGTTTTAGCATAGTATATTAGGCTTTTATTAGGTTATTATTAGGATATTACTTTGTTTTTAATATGCTACTAAGCCGAGACGAGCCTGACAATAGCGAGAAAAAGACATGGCAGAAGTTATTTATCAAGACCCCGTCCAAGAGATCCGCGGCACACTGACCAAGGACGGAACCATCCACCGCCGCAAGTATTACCGTGACGCAACCGGCAAAATCATCGGAGCCTCCAAACCCGAAGCGTACCAGATTCTCTATCCCCGCAATTGGAAGAAGAATCCCGCGAAAGGCAAGGAACTGGAGCATCAGCTTCGGTTCAAAGCCGCGTGTGCCGAGACCAAGCGTATTCTCATGGCTGCCAAATACCTCAAAGCGCAAGCCACCCAATCGACCAACCCTGCGCTTCCGTCGGACTACACGCCTACGTCCGAAGACCTTGCTACGCTCCAATACTGGCAGGACCGCTTCAAAGCCCAACTTCAAAAGCCCGAACCCGAAGCGCCCATCGACCCCGACACAGGCCGCCACAAGACCTATTTCCGCCTCGATGCCTTCATCCGCACCTGCCTCCTCCGTGAAATGGAAGCGAAATAACGCTTTAACGTCGCATTGCGAGCATTTTAAGATAAAAAACGCGTTTCCCAAATGCTTTTTTTGTCCATTTCCTTGCAAATGTCAAAAAAAAACAGTAACTTTGCAGCCGAAAGTTGCAAAAAGTTAGTTATATGGACTTTAAAATCTTAAATTTTACTATCTTTTGCGTCAATAATGTGGCTTCATATCTGAACAAAAGCGCAAAGGACGTGTATCATGCCATGCAGAACGCAGGTATGATAGATGGTTATATTGTGCCATGTTACGATGTCTTGCACTCATTCTCAAAGGAATACATAGTGGATGATTTAGTGTCACTTATGCGGCAGAAAGGAGTTCAGCTATGATTCTTTATCACACCTCATATACTGAAATCCCTCATCCGGATTTGCAACACTCCCGTCCTCGCCTTGATTTTGGCATCGGCTTCTATCTCACACCTTTGCGTGCACAAGCTGAGCGTTACGGAGAGCGTTTTATCAGACGCGGACAGAAAGCCATTATGAACATCTACCAGTTCGATGATGACAGTTTGGATTGTACGCACAAGGTCTTTTCCGCATATGATGGCGAGTGGTTGGATTTCATAACTGCTTGTCGCAAAGGATTGCCCCATGAACAATTTGATATTATCGAAGGCGGCATAGCGGACGATCAAGTGTTTGACACAATAGATCTCTATTTTTCAGGCATTTATACACGCGAACAGGCTTTGGGCGAACTGCGTGAGAAGAAACCGAATCATCAGATATGTATTACCTCTCAAGTTGTATTGGATAAATTTCTTCATTTCAAATCCTCCCAAAGACTTTGACCATGCAGGCTAATCCAACCATATTGCAAATGAAATACGCTCGCATTGTGAAACTCTTTGCAGAGCAGGCAGGACTTTCGTACGAAGAGGCATTGGGCAAGTTCTATGACTCCACGACGTATGACCTCATCAGCAACGGAGTTGCGGACATGCATTGTTTTAGTGACGAATATCTCGCCGATGAACTTTTGATAGAATTAGGTTATAAGCAAAAAATGACATAAATCGTCCCTCTCTGAGATGTTAACCTATATAAAATAAATAATCTATCGGCCAATCTTGACCGATATAAAACAAATTAACAACCCGCCTATGGTATAAAACAACAGACAAACAACATACATAAATAAAGCGTAATAAGCCGATACTTGGTTCCCTTGAAACCTGAACAACTTCAAGAAATCATTAATTACTCAAGCCACGGTTTATGCATGCTCACGTATCAGCGTGAGTTTTCCGTGCATAGATTTGAGTAATTAAGGTAAGTTCAGGACCTCAAGGAACCAAATCGAAGCGAACGAAAGCGCACGCTTTTTAGTGAATATCGTTGAACAAATAAAATATTACTATCATGGAAGAATCAATAAGACAGGTTGTTTTTAGTTTCGTGAACGGCAATTCGCAATCATTTAACTCGCATGATTTTATCAACAAGTTAATTCTTGAAGACAGAAACGTCTATGACGATGTTTTAGAACATTTTCATGGTCGTAGGGCTCTTGCTCATGCCTATTTTGCTAACTATTTGCGTTATCACACGGAGGACTTAGGAATAACCCGTGACGCTAGTAAAGCAATGACCTTTAATGTTAATAGTAATATATCTGCAAGCAGAATTTGGAACCACTAAATACACATATAATTATGAAGAAGATTTTATCATTCGTATTCATGTTTGTGATTTGTGCGCAAGCATTCTCGCAAGATTATTCACAATACCACGGCACTTGTGGTGACAATCTTACATGGCGAATTAATACGCCTGTTTATGAGGACGGAGAAATTGCTTATTGGCATGTAGGTCTATCGTCCGGAGATACGCTTTATATTGAGGGGTATGGGGATATGTATAATTACAAAAGTCGATACAATAGTGGTCAAGCTCCATGGCTCAGTAATTATTTGTTTGTGAATATAAGATATGTCTATTTTACGAAGAGGCTTAAATCGATTGGTAGTTATGCATTTCAGGATATGCAAATTGAGTGGACAATCATAAATGATGGAATTGTGCTCGCTCATTCAGATGTCTACTTGCCGGATAGTGTTACCAGTATTGGAAATTACGCCTTTTGGAATTGTCAGACACACAATATAGTTATTCCTAACAGTGTAACACATATAGGGAAATATGCTTTTTTGCAATCTCAAATACAAAACGTAAACATTTCCGAAAATGTCATTGAAATTGGGCTTGGCGCATTTAGATATTGCAAGAATCTTCAAGAAATAGATGTTGATATAAACAATGCGAATTATTCTTCTGTGGATGGAGCCTTGTTCAATAATGATATGACCACATTAATACAATATCCCGGAGGTAAATATGTATATGATGGTTACACGGTTCCTAATGGCGTAACTTCCATTGAGCGTTATGCACTTGCGTACACCAATTTGGAAACAATTAACATCCCTGGCTGTGTTAGTAATATAGGGAATTATGCTTTCTCGGATAGTCAATATCTACAATCTATTAATGTAGCTCAAGATAATTTGAACTATAGTTCTATAAATGGCGTATTATTCGATAAAACGAAGGATTCTTTAATAACTTATCCGATGGGAAGACATGGCGTATACTCAATCCCGGATGGAACCAAATATATTAAAGATGCAGCATTTAGTGGATGCCCAAAATTGACTGCTACTATCTTTCCAAGCAGTTTAATGAAGATAGGTTCTTATGCTTTTCAATCTTGCGAGAGTTTGGTTTCTATAGATTTACCTGATGGAATAAATGAAATAAAGAGTTTTACTTTCTATAACTGTACTAATCTAAGTTTTGTAAATTTCGGAAAGAACATTACTACAATAGAACATAATGCTTTTGCTTATTGTTCTGCGTTGCAATCTGTGGCGATTCCAGAGGGTGTTACTGCTTTGGATCGAACATTTACAGGTTGTAATAGTATGAATACTGTTACTATTCCTTCTACTGTCAATTCAATAGGAGAAGGAACTTTTATGGGTTGCAATTTGAGTACGATTTATAATTATGCCGCCACTCCGCAGTCTATAACGCGCAATGTGTTTGTATATGATGATTATGAATCATTACCCAATTGTACACTCTACGTGCCGGAAGAATCCGTAGAATTATATCAAATAGCAGATGTATGGAAAGAATTTGAACCAATACTCACACTTCCGCCAACAGAGGCCATTGATAATATCTCGGCAGAAGAGTATGAGAATAGAACTACCAAAAAGATTTCAAAAAACGGTCAAATCTTCATCCTCCGCGGAGACAAAACCTACACTCTCCAAGGTCAAGAGGTTAAATAACCCCCTTTGCTTTCTCAATCCCCCCGATAACTCGGTTTCTCGGAACGCCAGCCTGCTTCCCATCCAAGCAGGCTGGTTCTTCCTTCTTGGCAGTTGCGCCGTCTGCCAGACGGCATCTTCTTTCTTTGTCTATTGCACCCGCATTGAATGCGGGTAATCGGCTTTGCCGACATCTGCCTGCTGTGTCCTGTGCTCGGCACATCCATTGCCGATGTCTTCCACTATTAGCACAAACGGTCTGTATCGCTTTGAATTTCCATCCCTCTTAGGCATGGAAAGGTCAAGTGACTTTTGGCTTTGAACGGTAGGAATAGCGGGGAGCGTCATTCCTACCATAGAACGCTCCGGGGAAAAGCTGTTTTTGAAGACCCCGTACATCACATTTCGAGAAGATCAGCAAGAAGTATCGTACATGCTACAACCACAAGCGCATAACGGACTGAACTTCACCTCTGTGCATGGTAAGCGAACGACTCCAGCGAGTGTGGCGGAATTGGATCGGCAGGCGCGGTTCAAGGTGATACGTCTGGCGGCACGGAGCCGTGCGATGGACCTGAGCAAGCTGACCTACGACCAGATGGATTTCGAGGAGGAGCGCAAGGCGAAAGGTGCGGCGTTCAAGTACACGACCTACCAGGGATGGCTGTTCGGCAAGGCATGGAAATGCTACGACGAGAGTACGGGGCAAGTGAACATGCCGGAGCGGTTGAACACCGTAGGGTGATTGTAGGAACAAAAACCTAAATAAACCCCTCTAAGGCAATGCTCTGACGAGCAATGAGGTGTAGCCCTAATCGCTCCCTTAAAAGCAAGCTTTATGGTAGCCCTTACGGCTACACCTCACCGCCTTGCGGTACTTGCCTCATCGGACATAAACAGAAAAAACAATCGGTCAAAAATTATCAAAAATTAAAGAAAATTAAGGATATGAGAAAAATACTAATCATCAGCATAGTGGCGGTAGCCGCCACAGCCTGCAACGTGACAAGGACGATTACGACACGCAGCGAAGCCTGGCAGAAAGGCGACACCAGCGTAGTCATTCAGACTAAGACCGTGGAGACGTATGACGCGAGCAAAAAGCTGTACTAACCCTTTTTCCGCCTACGGGGACGGGTGGCTAAAGAATGCCCCAAAAATCTACTTACTCATTTTTTTACCCCTCTCAATCGGCATAGAGGGTCCCCGACGCAACTTGCAAAGTTGTGGTGGGGAGAGCGGAGGCATCGGTTGCCCGTTCATTTAGCGGAGCGGTATGAACCAATGCACACCGATTGCCGAACGCGACATGAGCAAAGAAGAAGCATTGAAAGGCCTGGCATATCTGGGCGCAGTATGGTTTGGTAACAGCAAACAGCATTTCGCTTTCTCGGCGTACGACCGTCTCAACGGCTGGAACAAACTCGCTGACAAGTGGAAAGAGGAAGCAGAGGAAGAGTGGGACGAGGCAGAAGAGGTTCTCAACCGTCTGGTAGAGCTCGGCTGCAAACCGGCTGATCTCCAGGAGGCTATGAAGACCATCGAGTTCCCGTTCTACGACGACCCGAAACAGCAGATTGAGACCGACTACAACGAGAACGCCATCAAGGAGCTCAGCGAACTGGCTGCCGCTTTCTCCGATGACTACCCCACCCAGAAACTCATCCAGAAATGGATCGACGGCGAGGTAGAGCACATGGCTTGGGAGAAGCAGTACCTCAACTACATCGACAAACTGGGTTATGAGAACTTCCTCATCGAAATGATGTAATGAAGGAGCAAGTATTAGCTGCCATGCGTGCAGCAGGCAAGCCGGTTTCGGCTGGCGAGGTAACCACCGCGCTCGGAGCAGACCGCAAGGAGGTGGACAAAGCCTTTGCCGAACTCAAGAAAGAAGGCGCCATCGTCTCGCCCGTCCGTTGCAAATGGGCTCCCGCAAACTAATTTATAGCAGAGTAGTTCTGCTAAATCCGAAGTGCAAAAACCTTCATTGGTTGCATGATACACGCCGAATTTATCGGTTTGAATCATATCAGCTATAAGCGGAGCTAAATCCGCAGTATAAGTAGGACTGCCAATCTGATCGTTTACCACACGCAATTTTTTATTTTTATCTGCAAGATTCAGCATAGTTTTAATAAAATTTTTGCCGTGATCTCCAAACAACCAGCTTGTACGCACGATAAAATATTTTTTCAAAATCATGGAAACCGCATCTTCACCGAGTAATTTGCTCCTGCCGTAAGTATTCACGGGATTTTTTTCATCGGTAGTTTCATATGGAGTTTTACCGTCGCCGCCAAAAACATAATCCGTGCTTACAAAAAGCATCTTCGCATCAATTTCTCTGCAAGCCTCTGCAATTCTACGCGCTCCCAATCCATTCACTGTAATTGCAAGTTCAGCTTCACTCTCAGCTTTATCAACTGCAGTGTATGCCGCGCAATGAATTACTGCGTCGGGTTTATTTTTCAAGATAAAATTTTTTGCGCCGTCCTCTGTAGATAAATCAATTTCCTTGCGCGTAGTTCCGATACATTTTTCGCCGCGCTGGATGCCCTCAACCGGGATCATTCCGTCCACGGCATCCTGATGTTCCGTCCCCTGCC
>CALEPS010000074.1 GCA_937910305.1 uncultured Bacteroidales bacterium
AAGACGAACTGGCGTTGAAGGGACGGCATAATGTCCTCAACTCCATGGCTGCCACTATTGCGGCAAACGTGGTGGGTATCAAGAAAGAGGTGATTCGCGAAAGCCTGATGACTTTCCAAGGCGTGGAGCACCGCCTGCAGTATGTCGCTACCGTCCGGGGCGTAAGATATATCAATGACTCCAAGGCGACAAACGTCAACTCTTGCTGGTATGCCCTTGAGTCCATGACCACGCCTACCGTACTCATCCTCGGCGGCAAAGACAAAGGAAACGACTACTCCGAGATTGACGAACTGGTGAAGCAGAAATGCCACACCCTCATCTTCATGGGTCTGCATAATGAGAAACTGCACGAACATTTTGAAAAATTAGTCGAGAGTCAAAAGTCGAAAGTCGAAAGCCCTATTCAGATCATCGACACGAACAACTTGCACGATGCGGTACAAGCGGCGTACCATGCGGCCAGAGAGGGCGACACCGTCCTGCTGAGCCCTTGCTGCGCCTCTTTCGACCTCTTCAAATCCTATGAAGACCGCGGAGAACAATTCATGGCGGCGGTAAGAGAGTTATGAGAAAATTTGATTTAAGCACAATTGATCGCACCTTTTGGGTGATTTTCCTGCTCCTAATCGGTGTCGCTGTCATCGCCCTTTTCTCGGCGTCTTCGACACTCGTGTACATGCATCATTCCGCGCTCGGACCTATCGGGCAACAGATGCTTTTTATCGTGATGGGAGTCATTGCGGCGTTTTTTATCCAGTTTATTCCTACTTATTGGGTCCGCTTCGGCGGGTATATCCTGCTGGCGGTCAGCACCTTGCTGGTCTATTCCACGATGATTCCCGGTAACCCGCTCGTGGTCACTATCAACGGTGCCGCACGATGGGTGCGGATTGCCGGCATCACCTTCCAACCATCCGAACTGGCGAAACTGAGTCTCATCATCGTCGTCGCTGACCAGCTCGCACGCATACACACCGAGGAGGACAAACGGAAGTATTTCTATCGCACACTCGTCATCGCGGCGGTGGTGATGCTGCCCGTCATGGCGTCGAACCTCTCTACTGCGGTGCTCATCGGGCTCATCATCTTCTGCCTCTGGATTCTCGCGCGTATTCCTTGGAGATATACCATGTCGGTCGTCGGCATCGCTTTTCTGGTCCTCGCACTCGGGTACGCTGTGGTGGAGTTCGCTTTTGTCAGACCCGGCAGACAGATGCACGGCCCCTTCAAGAGAGCTACCGTTTGGGTCAGCCGTATTGACCATCATTTTGATCAGGACGACGGCTCCAAGTATGTGCTTACCGATGATAACATACAGGAGGTCTATGCCTCTGTCGCTGTCGCGCGGGGAGGCATATCGCCGCTCGGCGTGTTGCCCGGAAACAGCAAAGAGAGAGACTATCTACCGCTGGCGTTTGCGGATTATATCTTCGCAATCATTGTGGAGGAGTCAGGGTTTGTCGGAGCTTTCGCGCTGATCTTCCTGTACATGGCGATCCTCTTCCGGGCGTGTAATATATCCAGCCGCTATTCGGATATGCCGGCTATGCTGATGACCATGGGACTCGCGCTGATGATCACCTGCCAGGCGCTCATCTCCATGCTCGTCGCTGTCGGACTAGGACCCGTCACCGGACAACCGCTGCCGCTTATCTCCAGAGGAGGTACGTCCGTTCTCATCACGTCCGTCTATTTCGGCATCATGATGGGCGTCAGCCGCGAACAGGCCGAACTGCGCGAACGGGTCAACGAGACCAAGGTGGAAAGCGCCGAAGAAGCACCTATTGTAAATTTGGAATAAAGGCCCCACCCAGCCTCCCCGTGGAGGGGAAGAGAAAATAATGAACAAGTTATGTGTGATATAGAAAATACTATTTTAAGTATAAAAAATCATTTACAAAATGCAAACTAATAATACATCTTCCCCCCTCCATGGGGGGATAAGAGGGGGGCGCTACTTGATTTCCGGTGGCGGGACCGGTGGACATATCTTCCCCGCAATCAGTATTGCCAATGCCTTGAAGGAATTGGATCCTAATGCCGAGATCTTGTTTGTCGGTGCGCTCGGACGTATGGAGATGGAGAGAGTGCCGCAAGCAGGGTATCGGATTGTCGGACTACCCGTCAGGGGATTCAACCGCGCACAGCCGTGGAAGAACTTCTCGGTTCTCGTCGATCTGGCTAAATCGATTCGCCAAGTGAAGAAGATCATACGCGATTTCCGGCCCGATGTAGGCGTCGGGGTCGGAGGGTACGCTTCCGGTGCTGCCATGTGGGCGGCGGCGAACATGGGAATACCTATCCTCCTACAGGAGCAGAACGGATTCGCCGGAGTAACCAATAAGATCCTCAAAAACAAAGCCTCTAAGATCTGCGTCGCCTACGAAGGGATGGAACGCTTCTTCCCCGCCGATAAACTCATCCTTACCGGAAACCCCGTCCGCCAAAACCTTAAACCCCACCCCGGGAGAGTTCTACGACCGTCCACTGGACGCTCGATCGAGCGGAGCTCTTCACCCCACAAGGGAGGGGATAAATATCTCCTCATCATCGGCGGTTCACTCGGAGCACGGACCATCAACGAAGCCGTTGCGGCAGGGATTCCGGCTCTTCAGAAAGCGGGAGTACATGTCGTTTGGCAAACAGGCAAGACTTATTTCGAGAAATGCAAGGCGGCATGGGAGGCCGCGGGCAAACCGGCGAACATTGAGGTTCACGATTTCCTCTCCGACATGCCGGACCAATATGCGAATGCCGATCTCGTCATCTCGCGCGCAGGCGCCTCCTCTATCTCCGAACTATGTCTGCTGGGCAAACCCGCTATCCTTGTGCCGTCACCGAACGTGGCAGAGGATCACCAGACCCATAACGCCATGGCGCTGGTCAACAAAAAGGCAGCGGTCCTCGTCAAAGACTGTGAGGCGGCGGAGAAACTGATTCCTGCCGCGCTCGAACTCATACACGATGACCAGCGGCTCGAAGCCCTGCATACCAATATCCTCAGACTCGCGCAACCCGACTCCGCCAAACGGATTGCTGAGGAGGTGATAGCACTTGCTAAAACACACTTGTAAAGCACTTGTAAAGCAAAAAAATTGTGTTTTTTTTATGCTTTTTCATTAATTTTTAATTTTTAATTTTGAATTTTGAATTATTTGTTGTACCTTTGCACCCGATTTTGAAAAATAGGCCTTGGTAAAGGCAAGGGTTGAACCCGAGAATATTCCATAAGAGAAGGGTTTGACCATGACTAAAAAAATCTATATTTTAGGTTTGGCATGGATACTTCTTGCCAAGCCTTTTTCTTTTGCCTTTGCGCAAGAGACCACTGCCGCTGACAGCGTCCCGCTGACGCTTCCGGCTATTTATCAACTGGCGGACGAGAAGAGCCACGTCATCCGTATATCCGAGCAGTCACTCCGAGCGGCACAAGAGGGTGTCCGGCAAGCGAAAAACGGTCTTCTCCCCAGTGTCTCGATTGATCTGAGCGGTTCGTATATCGGCGATGCCTACCTCATGAGCCGCGGGTTCAGCACTTCCGGCACTACTGAAGTGATACTGCCGGGATTAGGGCCGCAGACCATAGAGAACGGTAGGCAACCCGCTCCTCATTGGGGTAATTCGCTCTCGGTGCAGGCGACCCAAGTGATCTATTCCGGTGGCGCATTGACTGCCGGAATAAAGATAGCGGAAGCGGGAGAACGGATTGCCGAACTGGACGTACGAAAAAGCCGACAGGAAGTGCGTTTTCTACTTACCGGTATCTATCTGGATCAGGTGCGGCTGATGAACCAACTGGAGGTGATTGATGTGCATATTGCGCTGACGGAAGAAGTGCTGGCACAGATGCGCGCGAAAGAACGTGCTGGTGTGGTTCTGCATAATGATCTCACGCGATACGAGCTGCAACTCAAGCAACTCGAACTGATGCGCATCCAGCTTCAGGACGCTCTCTCGATCATCTCGTTTCGCATGCAGACAACCCTCCGGCAACCGGAAGACCGGGTGATCATACCCGACACTGCCGCCGTCTCGCAAGAATACGCGCGGCTGGAGAATGCTCTCTCGGAAGCGGCATGGCAGGCCTCTGCGGCTGACCACAACCTCTCGCTGCAGCAAGCACAAGCCGCCACCGACGTCTCCGAGCAGAAAGTCAAACTCACACGCGCGGCATCGATTCCGACCATCGCTGCTGTTATCAAGAATGACCTGTTCGGACCGTACCTCAATGACCTGATTCCTGTAGATGCAAATGTCAATGCCTGGTTCGTAGGTATCGGCATCCATTATGACCTGGGCTCGGCGTGGAAGAACCATCGCGCTATCAAACAATCAAAAGCGGAAAACATGCGTTCCCAGGAAGAACTGGAACTGGCGCGCGGGAATGTCAAAAACCAGGTACATGCCGCCTATGTCAATTTCCTTACTTCGTTCACGGAAGTAGAAACCCAACTCAAGCAGGTCGAACTCGCAGACGAGAACTACGACACCGTCGAGAAGCGGTACAACCATGAACTGGCTTTGCTCACAGACTTGCTGGACGCTTCCTCGATGAAACTGCAGGCGAACATAGCACTCGTCAACGCCCGCGTGAACTTGCTGTATAATTATTATCAACTCAAATACACCACCCATTCTTTATAATTATGGAAAAGACTAAAATCGCAACCTACATCTACAATTCGATCATTATTCTGCTGCTTCTGGCAGGCATCACATACGTAGTGATGCAGTTCACCCATTTCGGACATATCGAATACACCGACAACGCACGTGTCTGCCAATATATTGCGCCGCAGAACACACGCGTGCAAGGATTCATCAAGGAGATCCGTTTCCAATCCTACCAGCATGTGGAGGAAGGAGACACGCTCATCGTCATCGAGGACAGCGAGTACCGCTTGCGTCTGGCGCAAGCCAAAAGCGACTTGGCACGCGCGGAACAGCAGCAGAAAGCGACGGGTTCCTCTATCTCCACTACCAAATCCAGCATGACGGTGACAGAGGCTTCTATCGAAGAAGCCAAGGTGAACATGGAGAATCTGGCACGCGAGGACAAACGATATGAGGCGCTGCTGCGCGAGAAAGCGGTTACACAGCAGCAGTACGACCAGATTCACACTTCCTATCTCTCCGCCAAAGCGCGCTATGAGCAGGTCAAGCAGACACGCGCTATGCAAAGCAATGTGGTACAGGAACAGGGGTATCACCTCTCCGCATCGGAAGCCGCATTGCAGCAAGCGCAAGCCGCTGTCGAACTGGCGGAGCTGAACCTCTCCTACTGCTATATCATCGCCTCGCGGTCCGGTATCGTAGGAAGCCGGGACATCAACCTCGGGCAACTCGTCAACCCGGGGCAGACACTGGTCTCTATTGTGGATGAAAACGACATCTGGGTGGAGGCGAACTACCGCGAGACCCAACTGCCCAATATCCACGAAGGAGCGGAAGTAGTGATCCGGGTGGATGCCGTGCCCGACCATGTCTTCAAAGGCCGGGTAGAGCGGCTGTCAGACGCTACCGGCAGTGCCTTCTCGCTCGTGCCGATTGATAACGCTACCGGCAACTTCGTCAAGGTAGAGCAACGACTCACGGTGCGTATCTCGCTCGCAGAGAACAGCCCGGAGGAACTCCGTTTGCTCAAAGCCGGCTATTCCGTCGAAACGGAAGTCAAATACTAAATGACCAAATACTAAATGACCAAATGGTAAATGACCAAATGGTAAATGACCAAATGGTAAATGACAAAATGGTAAATGACCAAATGGTAAATGACTAAATGGTAAATGACTAAATGGTAAA
>CALEPS010000075.1 GCA_937910305.1 uncultured Bacteroidales bacterium
CTTCCTCGCCCGGATGCGCATTGCAATAGGTGTTGTAGAAATAGCGCACAAGCGAGGTGCCGTGATGGGTGGTAATGAAATTGATGACCACCTCCGGCAGATGGTTCCGGCGCGCTATCTTCTCTCCTTCCGGGACATGGGCGATGACCACTTGCGCCGCGTCGCGGGGATCCATCTTCAGCAGCGGGTTCTCTGTCCCCGTCTGGTTCTCTACGTAGTAGAGCGGGTCGGTCATCTTACCTATATCGTGATACAGAGCACCGGTGCGCACCAGCAGCGCGTTGGCTCCGATAGCCTTGGCTGCTTCCGCCGCAAGGTTAGACACCTGCATCGAATGCTGGAAGGTGCCGGGAGCACGCTCTGCAAGCATATGAAGCAGTTCGGAGTTGATGTCCGCCAGTTCGACCAGCGTGATGGACGAGATGAAACGGAACAGTCTCTCAAACATATAAATCAGACCGTAGCATCCTACCGTGAGCAGGCCGCAGATGAAGAAATAGAGATACATCCACAAATCGATAGACGACCATACGCCTGTCTGCGCGAAAGTGAGTGCGGTATAAGCCACACTCTGCGCGAGGAAGATCCAAGCCGCCGTCTGTACGAGTTGTGCGCGGCGGGTCATGTCCGACAGAGAAGACACCGCCACCATGCCTACCACGATCTGGATAAAGAAGAACTCTACGGGCGCAGGCACAACGATAGAAGAGATGAGTATCGTTGTGAAATGCAGGAAAAGGGCTGTTCTCGAATCAAAGAAGACACGGGTCAGGATGGGCACCCACGCAAAGGGAATCAGATAAACCGACAGGTTGAACCGCAAGGCGAGACAAGCCAGCGCAATAACAATAAACATCTGCAGGCAGAAGAACAGAACCGTGGAAGTACTGCGCAGATAAGCGGCACGGAAGACATAGAGATAGATGACAAACAGACTCAGGAACAGCACCACCAGCATCGCTTCCCCGAAGATAGAGAGTGTGCGCTGGCGGTGGCCGAGCGACTCATCCTCATAGGCACGCCGCAGCGATTGCAGGATCTGGTAATTGCGTTCTGTCACGATCTCGCCTTTGTCTATGATCTTCTCTCCTTTCTGCACAAGTCCCTGGGTAGGCGAAATAGTGGACAGCAGTTTGGTTCGCATGTCCTCTGTCTTCGCCGTATCCAGCACCAGGTTCTGAGCGCAGTCATAGCCGAATGTCTTATGCGCTGTCATCGGTGTGTAGACCTCCGACAAGGGATACCTGGACTGGTTGATCGCTATTCTGGTGTAACCCTCCGACTGCATCCATTCCATCGTTCCGAGCGACACCACTTTCACTTCCCGCTGCACGCGCGGAAGATATTTGAAGTAAGGGGCGAAGGTGGAAAGCAGTTGCTTCTGGTCGGTCTGCAGCTGCTCGTCGGTCTTATAGATAGGGAAGTCAAAGTCCGCAGTGAGGGTGCCGTAACCCCATGGTTTTCCCACTTCGTAGTGATAGCGGAAGGCGTTGTTATAACGCGGAAACATGAGGACACACACGACTGCCAGAGCAACAAATATACCCAGGCGCAGGACTATCGGAAAAGCCTTGAAACGGGTGATTTGGGATGTTAGATCTTTTATTTGCATGGTTTATACAGGGTTAGCTGGTTATTTTCGTTTCGACAGGAAGAACTGCTGCATCAGTTGTTTACATTCGTCTTCCAGGACTCCGGATGTTATTTTCGCTTTCGGATGAAAGGCCCTGGGAGCATAGGTTGCAAAGCCCCGTTTCGGGTCCGGTGCGCCGTAAACGATACGTGCTATCTGCGCCCATCCGATGGCTCCGGCACACATGGCGCACGGTTCTACCGTGACATAGAGAGTAGCGTCCGGCAGATACTTGCCACCGAGGGTCTGCGAAGCGGCTGTGATAGCCTGGATCTCCGCGTGCGCGGTGACGTCGGAGAGCGTTTCGGTCAGGTTATGCCCCCGTCCTATGACCTGATTCTGCGAGACGATGACACAGCCAACAGGGATCTCGTCGGCTTTCAACGCCTTTCTCGCTTCTTCTATGGCTAAAGCCATGAAGCGCTCGTCGGCTGACCGCTGCGCTGTAGGACCGCTTTGCTGTAAGACCGCTGCGCTGTAAGACCGCTGCGCTGTAAGAAATTTTTTCAGTTCTTCGGGATGGGACTCGAAATGGTTGCCGATGACCACTATGTCCGCTCCGGCGGCATAAGCCGCATTCATGGCTTCGGGGGTACGTATTCCTCCTCCTACGATGAGCGTGACCGACGTTTTGGCACGGACGGCTTTGATGACTTCCGGCGGAACGGGTGTCTGCGCTCCGGAACCGGCTTCCAGATAGATGGCTTTTTTACCCATCAGTTCGGCAGCGATGGAGGTATCTATGATCGTCTGAATGCCTTCGGCGGTTGTAGGATCAAGAGGTTTGGTGCCCGTGACACGCATCGTGGAAGTCTCCACTCCGCCGTCTATCAGTATGTATCCCGTAGGAATGACTTCCATGGAGGATTCCTGTATCGTCCGGGCGGACTTAATCTGTTGACCTATAAGGTATTCGGGGTTGTTTCCGGAAAGCAGGGATAGATACAGAACGGCGTCCGCTTCGGGTGTGAACTGCGCTGCGGAACCGGGGAAGAGGATGATGGGCGGCCGCCCAAGACCGCCTTCGCCTGTAAGACCGCTGCGCTGTAAGACCGCTGCGCTGTAAGACCGCTGCGCTGTAAGATATTCTTTGAGGGCACGGACAAAGGCGGTGGTATCGCCTCCGGTGGAGCCGCCTACGAAGATATAGTCGGGATGCACTTCCGCACTTATCGGCAGGGAAGCGAGGTCCGCCTTTTCGGGATCAAGGAGAAGGGCGAGGGATTTTCTCATTTTTTCATTTTCGCATTTTCTCATTTTTGCATTTTCTCATTTTCTCATTTTCTCATTTGGTCCATTCGAAGGTTTCCACCATCTTGATGACATCCGTGCGGATGTATTGGTACACCGGAGCCAGCGAATCGGCATTCGGCGGACAGTTGCAGTAAACCGAAGCACGGAAGAAATGGCGTGTCGAATCCGTGACGAAGAACTGGCAGGAAGAAGCCGTGTTGCCCTCCAGATCAAAGAGTACGCCGTACACATGCGCCTCCGGATGCATGTATTCCTGCTCGGGGATTGCGGTAGCAAAGGAGGCGTTTCGGTACACAAACTCAAGTGCATCGTTGGTCAGTTCGCGGAGGTTGTTGCGCACCGGTTTATAGGAGCAATGAATCGTCGCATTGAGCGAAGGATAAACGATGTTTATCCAGTATGGTTCGTCCACATCTGTCCGCGGCTGCACCACGGCATTTTCAGAGAGGGCGAAGGTGTAAGGGTAATTGAGAATTGAGAATTGAGAATTGAGAATTGAGGATTGAAAGTCCGTATAGGCGGTGTCGGGAGTAGCTATACGGTAATAGCCGTACGGCTTGGGGGTGTTGCCTCTTGAGCAGGAGACGCACAACAGGAGGAGAATAGAATTCAAAATTAAAAATTCAAAATTCAAAACACTATTTTTTTGCCGAAAGCCCATATTATTCCAAATTACGGTGCAAAGATACAATAAGAAATTCAAAATTCAAAATTCAAAATTCAAAATTATCTGTTTTTTGTTGCAAAAGGACACTTTTTCATAAAAAATTTCGCGCGCGCTTGCATATATAAAAAAAAAGTAGTATATTTGCACGTTTTTTTGAACAAGTGCTTTGGGCACCGAGATTAAAAAATTGCGTCGTGGCTGAGTCGTAAAAGAGTCGTAAACGAGTCGTGAGTAAATTGAAATACCAATAACACACATTAAAGTATAGATGAAAAACAACAAAAACAACTATTGCGTAATAATGGCAGGCGGCGTAGGAAGCCGTTTCTGGCCGTTCAGCAGGGAAGAGAAGCCGAAGCAGTTCCTGGATTTCTTCGGCACCGGCCGTAGTTTGCTTCAGATGACGGTGGACCGTTTCCGTCCCCTGATACCGATTGAGAACATGTTCATCGTAACGAACGTGATGTACAAGCAGATGATACTGGAGCAGGTGCCGGATTTGAGCGAGAGTCAGATACTATGCGAGCCTGCGCGTCGTAACACGGCAC
>CALEPS010000076.1 GCA_937910305.1 uncultured Bacteroidales bacterium
ATGGCTGGGGGGAGTCTATCCTAAATCCTTCCCTAAAGGGAAGGACTTTTGGGGGTTACTTTATTTCTATGCCTTGGGCGTTGTAGGTCTTGCTGTTCATCTCGATGTAGAGGATGCCGTTGCGGAGGAGTTTAGAACCCCTCTCCGTCTCTCCCCTCAAGGGAGAGGGAGTTTGTTCGATGGCTTGGTACTCGCTGAGCGGTAAAATAGTTGCTTTTCCCCAGTTGGAGTCATCCTTGTATGCCTGAACGGAGCCTTCAGGAACGTACACCGTTACGGGCTCATTAAGGGGGGTGAACAGATAGCAGTCCGACACTTCTTGCCAATCCTTGTCATAGACAACAGGCGGCACTTCGGCTCTGATGATAAGGCTATTCAGTGTTTCACTCTCGGAGAAGGAATCATCGTTCACAGAATAAATACCAGAAGGCAGATCCAGGCTGGTGATGTTATGATATTGATTGAGCGCTCTGGGTGATACGGCTCTTACCTGCCATGTGTTTCCGTGGTCCGGCCAAATGTAATCAATTGTCTCCGGTACTACAACATGTCCGGTTAAATCGTATGAAAAATATCCTACGCCGGCAAAGAGCAAATCATTACCGTAATCAGCTAAGAAATAAGTGATGTCACCTACCACTACATTATCAAGCTCTTCTTGAGCACTCGCCTTTTGCGGCATGATCATGTTCAGCGAAACAATCGCTGCAATAAGCGTAAAGATTTTTCTCATAATAGTTTGTTGGCGGTTATATCCCATCGCCCCGTCGGGTTTGAAAGATGAATTTATAATTGGTTATTGTTGTTTACATACAAAAAGCGGCAATCCGCTTTGGATTACCGCTTTAGAATAGGTTTTCTCGCCTTACGTATGTTTAACGCATATTTTATTTATCGTTATAGTGTTCTTCTGCCTGAATGATTAATACTGACACACGGTCATCATAAATATCATATATAATACGATCATGCGCAGTAATATGGCGGGAATAAGTGATATTGTCCCCTCCAATCAAGGCCTCAGGATGTCCAAGCCCTGTTCGGGGATGTTGCATTATATCTTGCAAAATAGTTGTAGCTTTCTTGAAAAGTATAGGATTAGACTTCTTCCATTTAGCGAGCGTCTTCTGTGCCGCTTTGGTGTATTCAACAGAATATATCATAGCGCATCGAAGAACTGCTGCATTTCCTGAGGAGTCTTGCAGGCTATTGTTTTGCCTTCAGCATATTCCTTACGGGCGGCGTTTATTTTCCGGCGTAATGCAGGAGTCACAGCCTGAGGCTGACCAGCCACAGGTGAATTCTCTACCGAAAACTTCCACCCTCTTGCACGAATCATTTGCTCAATCCATCCTATTTCAGAAGCTGGCACTTGTAGTGTAATAATTGACATAACAACCTCCTTTGCAACAAATTTGCTGCAAAGGTACAACAAAATAATCAATTATGCAAGATTTTGAAGGAAAAAATCAAATAAACTTGCATTTTTGCGGTAATCCAATAAGTCAAAGAGCGTCGCGTTCGGCAACAAGTGTGCAATAGTCGATACCGCTCCGCTAAATCGACGGGCAACTTGTGCCTCCGCTCTTCCCACAAATTAAAATTTGCGGGAGCCCTGTTTAGAGGGCTTTTTGTAACCATGCAGGGTAGTCAGCCCTGCATGGCTGGGGGGAGTCTATCCTAAATCCTTCCCTAAAGGGAAGGACTTTTGGGGGTTACTTTATTTCTATGCCTTGGGCGTTGTAGGTCTTGCCGTTCATCTCGATGTAGAGGACGCCGTTGCGGAGGAACTTATGGGTTACGGGTGACGGGTTACCGGTGACGGGGTCAATGCCTTCTGAAGCTTGTGGCTCGCGGACAGGACGGACGGAATAGCCATAACAGGGCATACCGAAATTGACCTTGGCTTTTGAATATTCGGAAATCATTAGTGCCTGCGCCATATCGGCGTACTGGGAAGAGGGTGTAGATGTCCAATAATAGCCGTTTCCTGCACTCAATCCGTTGATATCTATACCATAACGGAATCCTGCTGCGGGCAGGAAGACCGCTCCTGCGGCTTCCAGTTTCTCCCACTGTGAGGCGGTATAGATGTTGGTGGTATAGTTATACGGCGTGGCAGTGAAAGACAAGCCTTCCGGCAAACTCCACTCGTCCGGCAGGAGGATGTATCCCTTCACGTCATTCACGACCGCCTGTCCGTGTTTGTCTGCGGCACCGGCGCGTGTGGAGAGCAGGTAGTTCCACTCGTCTTCGGGCATGGTGTACCATGTTTTGCCATCTGCGTTCTCTATCGTGTTTGTCGTCCAATCGGTGAAAGAGGTGTACGGTGCCGACTCTTTGGAGGTCTCGGTCGGGTTGGCAGCCGTGCCCCAGCCGAAGAGGTCTATCCAGCCGTTGTAGGAAGAGGAGATATTCGCATTGTCATAACCGATCATATCATACTGCTTGTCGCTGAACGCCCACTTGTTGTCCGAGGCTTTGTATTGCAGGTTTCCTTGCGCAAAGATGACCTGTTTGTCAGCAGCGACGGAGAAACGTCCTGTCAAGGGCTTGCTGTATATGGCGGTAACGGTCAGGTCGGACCATACGTTGGTGAACACGGCATCCCATCCGACGAAAGTGTATCCCTCGCGTACAGGGGTCGCCGGTGCCGTAGCGTCTGCTCCCAGATTCACCTCCTCGGTCTTGAGCACCGTTCCGTCCCAGTCTTTGAAGGTAACAGTGCTGAAAGTCACTTCCGTCACGAGGCGGAAGGAACCATAGAGACTATTATTATAGTTGATTGTATAGTCTGGCCCATCATCAGGATAAAAACGCTCATATCCTTCAAACCCAAAGACGTTAAAACCAATTGAGCCATCTGCCTGAAAATTAAAGATATGCACTGTTGAATAGGTACTCATATCCATGCTGAAGCCACGAGTGGATGAAGACAGATAACAAGAATAAAGAAGTTCACCTCTCCATTGACTGCCGTCTTGCGGTAAAAACACAGCACCTGCATTCTGCATGGTCGCCCATTTTTGCAAAGTATAAATATTGTCCGTTGTGGAGCCGTTTGCGGTGAAACTGAGGCCTTGAGGTAGTGTCCAATTATCAGGAAGAAGAAGATACCCTTCTACACCATTAACGGTAGCAGCTCCTCTTAAATTGGCGGCATTATTACGCCCTTCCAAAAGATAATGCCATTCCTCAATGGTTAATAGTCTCCATATATTCTTGTAGATTTTCTCCTTCTTTGCTTCATCAGCCAAAAGAATCTCACCAGCTTCTAACACCATATTGGCCTTCCATTGCTCATCTGCTAAATAATACTCTTCGGTACTCTCTTGGTACTGCAAGTTTCCTTGCGCGAACTGGATTTTGTCGCCGTCTTTGTTGATGGTGAATGCCCCAGGCAGCGCGCCTTCGGTGGCATACATGGTTGCCGCCACTATCGCAGCAGCGAAAAGTGTAAAAAGTTTTCTCATAATGTTAATTGTTTTGTTGAGCCTTTGGCTCGGTTAATATATGTTGTTTGTTTAGTAACCATGCAGGGTAATCAGCCCTGCATGGCCAGTCTCTCCCCGCAAGGGGTTATGGGTATTCAGGGTTTTTGGGCGCCGTAAGCGGTTTTTGCACCGAAGAGGCGGAGGGCTTTGTCGAAATTATAACGGTTGCCGTACATCGACACGCGGCGTGTCTCCGAGCCTTGCATATTCTGCCCCGTAGCCGTGCGGAACTGGTTGGACGCCGAGTTACGGTTGAAACTCTGGCTGGAGGAGATGACCTTCAGGTTCGCTACGCCTGTCAGATAGTCCTGGTCAAACGCATCCAGTGCGGCATCGTTCTCCGCCATGCGCAGGTTGTTTTCTGCCCTCGGAAGGATCTTCTCGTCCACCATATCTTCGATATCGGTACATTGAACGTTTGTCCATTTGCCTCCACCGGCAGACGGCAGTTGGAGGTCCGCGGCATTGATGTAATAATAGTTATCGTAGAGGTTGGTGACACGCTTAGCCTCAATGACGCGGTCCGGGCCCGAAAGGACATGCGTACGGGCTACGGCGGCGTAGTTATTACCGATAAAGAGGTTATGATGCACATCCGCGTTGACGAGCGTCATGAACTCATAGCCGTACCCCATATCCTCCATATATTTGTCGCGACACCAGGAGAAAGCCACGGTGTTATGGTGGAAATTGATATGCGATGCTTCGCCGTTCTTGTCGCCTCCGGCGATGCGTACACCGCCGTAACGGTTGGAGATGATGACGTTATTGTAGATCTCTACTTCGCCGCAACGGGTATTGATCTGGATGCCGAAATAGGTGCAGTTAGCGATGAGGCAGTTACGGATAATCACGTTTCCTGCTATCCATCCCATCGACCGGATACCCGGGTGCTCCACTTGGGGCGGGATAGCGTCCACCATACGCCCTGTCTCAAAGGCCGCAGAGGGACATCCGTTGCGCTCGTCCGTCGGGTCATTGGGCATATAGAACGCCTCCAGACCCTGGTCGATCATGATACCGTCGATGATGATCGTTCCTTTGGGCTTCTTCGCCATCACATCGTCCAGACCGCTGATATGAATCAGACCCTTGGCGCCGTTGGTGCCTAACTGGTCTTGGGTAGGCTGGATGCGGGTGATGTATTTCAGCGGATTGCGCTCCGTGAAGTATGCATTCCATCCGCCTTCAATAGTGACCCAGCTGCTGATCTCGATATATCCGGCGTTCGCAGCGCCCAGGAAATCACCTTCGCTCACGCGGATTACCGAACCCGATTCGTTATTCTCCTTGATGATATTGAGCACCGCCTGAATGTCTTTCTTCGCCGTCCCGACACTCAATCCGTCCGCGCCGCGTGATTTGCCGTTCACGCTCACGTAGTAGATCTTCGCAGTCTGGTTCGTCTGCTGGCTCTTCTGCTGGGAGGGTTGGTTCACGGGAGCCTGCTGCACTTTCTCCGGCTCTTTTTCCTTTATCTTGCTGAGTTGGTTAATCGCCCCTTTGATAGCGCCGAACTGGGCACTCGCGGGCATAGCGGACAGCAGCGCCGCCAGGGTGAGAAAAAGAATGTGTTTCGTGTTCATAAGTATTCCGTATTTTTGTAACCTTGCGGCGAACCAACGCCGCAAGGCTTTTAGGAGTCTAACTTAGTAGTATTACCGTACCTGTGCGCCCAGGGCGTTATAGGTTTTGCCGTTGCGCTCGATGAGAAGAACGCCGTTGCGGAGGAACTTATGGGTTACGGGTGACGGGTTACCGGTGATGGGGTCAATGCCGGTAGGCTCTTCCGACTTCTCCTGGATAGTACCAAACAATTTCCATCCGGTAGCATCTTGATAAGCAGCGAGGACGGAGTGGTCTTCCGAGAAAGGCACATACAGGGTCTTTTCTGTCGGGTCGAAGCCGTACCACTCGGGAGGAGCATATCCGCCTTTCTCATTGGAAACTTCAGGAGGAGTGGTAGCCTCCATCGTCACTGTCTGGATATTGTGGCATCCGGAGAAAGCAGACATATGCACAAACTCCACATTGGCGCCGAGTCCCACTTTGGTAAGCGCAGCAGATTGAACCAGATTGGCATCTATCGACTGCAAGGCATCGGAAGCCCTTATCTCCGTAAGCGGGCAACCCGAGAACGCATATTCGCCCAGTTCCTGTGCGCCTCCCGGGTTGAGAGAGAAATAGTTGCATCCCTGGAACGCGCGCATCTCCACAATCGTGCAACTTCCCGGGATAACCAGTTCAGCATTATTGCCTAAGTTGTAGTTGGAATAATGGAAGAAAGCACCTCCACGAATGGCCTTGAGGCCTTCCGGTAAGGTCAGCGATGTAATGTATGAATCATGGAGAGCCAGCGTATCGATCTCCTCGATAGTATATTCCACCTCGTCGTGCGTGATGGTTGCAGGGATAACCAGGTCACCGGAAGGAACGGTCGTGTTATAGTCATAAGCGTCCATGATAGTTCCCCAGAGAGAGCGGCTACCGGTTTGGTTGCAGACAGCTACTTTGTGGTTTCCGGCATCCAGAATCTTGAAATACAGAGTCTGCCCGGAAGGAACCGTTTCTGCGAAGTCATACGGATGTGTCTTCTGCTCGTAGGTAAAACTAAGCGTGGCATCCGCCGTTACAGAGAGGGTAGCTGTGTTTTCTGCGTTGAACTGATCTGTTACATCCGTCTCGCCGTAGAGAGCTTTTTTGATGCCGTAGTAGGGGTTGCCAAAGTTCACCTGAATAGTGAACTCATCCCCTTCTGCGCGCTTGAAGGAGAAGTTTGTATTTGAGGCGTAATCCAATCCGTCCACCGTGAAGCTGACTTGCTCCAGCGAGGAGTATCCTCCTTCTACAGTGATATCATAGATAGGCAGCGTCTCTCCAATCTCAAGGATGTACTTGAAATCTTTCCATCCGTCCGCAGCTTTGTAAGCGGCTTTTGAACCTACCGGCACATATAAAATAGCGCGGTTCAGCAAGTCGGAGTAGAAACTGCCGTTGACCGTAGGAGGAGTCACAGTATGGATCACTACGGTATCAATCGATGTCTTAGCGTAGTAAGGGGTGCTTTGGCCCAGCGAAGAAGCCTCAAATCCATCGGCAATAGCGTTGCCTAATTCTACGTATTTGACGGCACTGCTACTGAAACAATCCACTCCGACGGCAGTGACGGCGTCGGGCAGTACCACGCGCTTTAGATAGGTACACCATCCAAAGAGTCCTTCGGGAAGAGCAGATACTCCGGATCCAAAAGTTATGTTACGGATACCCGTACCACGGAAAGCCTGTCCTCCGAGGGATGTCACGTTGTCCGGGATAACCAGCGAATGGAAGTCATAGCTGTCCATAAAGACGAAAGACATAGACTCGCTGATACCGATATGGGTAAAAGTAGCTTCAGTAGGGAAGGTCACACTGGTCAGATCGGAGCAAGCCCGGAAGGCATTATCACCTATACCGCTGACGGTGTAGGTAATACTCTCGTGCTCAACGGTAGCCGGGATAACCAGATCTCCGGTCGGTTTGGAGTTGCCGGCCACGACCACGCATACATGGTTCTCGGAGTCGGTGATGTTGAAATAGAGAGTCTGACCGCTTCCGACTACAGCGGAGAAGTCATAAGCCCACATGCTTGCCGCCATAAAGGCAGCGCATAAAAGAGTGAAAAATTTTCTCATAATGGTTGTTGTTTTGTTGAGCCTTCGGCTCGGTTAATATATGTTGTTTGTTTAGTAACCATGCAGGGTAATCAGCCCTGC
>CALEPS010000077.1 GCA_937910305.1 uncultured Bacteroidales bacterium
AGCTATTCGTAGAAGTCAGACCTGCGTTGAACAGACCTTCATTGGTAGTCAATATACCATTATTGGTTGCGACACCGGTAAAGGTAGCACCATTCTGCTCTACCTCGCCGTCTGTACCGATATTCAGAGTACCGAACTCTCCGCCATTGAGAACCAGCTTACCTCCGGTTACAGAAACTGCAGCTGCACCTCCATTATATTTGTCGTAGATAAACGTAACAGTTCCTCCGGTTACGTTCAGAGAACTGATGCTATAACCATTGGTAAAGATAGTTACATTTTTGCTTATTGTTAATGCCTTATTATAGTCTGCATTAAGAGCAATTATTTGGTTAGTCGTAGCCTCTTCAAGCAGTTTGGTTAAATCATCGGACTTAACCAGATTCGTCTCTAATACTTTGGTGTCATAGAGGCTCGCTTCTTTATCGCTTGTTCCACCGACACGGGCATATACTGCCGCCGTCAGTTGCGAGCAGCCGGATTTGGACGCCAGCGTCACATTGCCGCGAAACTCACCATTAGCAGAGCCGCTATAAGTCACTGTTACAGTTACTTTATTATTCTCACAAGAAGTGATTGCAGCCGAGAAATTAGCATCCGGAACAGATACTGTGAAGTCTGATGCAGAAACGCGTTCACCTACTGCGTCAAAGATAACCGTTGTTGAATTGCCGGTACCATTGATCAGACCGGTTACTTTATAGTCCGAAACCATGACCGGCTTGAAGGTGGCATAGGCATATACTTTGGATTTATTGTTCCAGCCTTGCAAATCACTCGGGAATATCTTAAACAGATAGCCCTTATCTTCTTCAGTATCTGTATCTACATGTCCGCCGAGGTCGCTCTCTCCTTCGGTATAAGACCAGCCAGTGAAATACCATCCGTCATTTTCTTTAACTTTTGCTTCGAAATAAGCATAGGAAGACATTAGATCCAAATCCATTCCATCCATATGAATCATGGCATAGCCATTTAACGAAGCGGAAGTGCCCCAGTCGGTAGGACTTGTCTCGTTTAAAGGATAACCGGATTTATACCAGTTGTACCCCGCCATACAACCTTCATTACGGTATTGGTTACCATATTTGTCGGGAACATAATTAATCCACTGGTTAGTGTAAATCGAATCATAAATACTCGTTGTATAGTCATATACTTGAGGTGAATTTCCATTTTCTGCAGCATTTTTTCCGCTTGCAAAACCATCTTCCCAATAACCATATTCTCCAATAACGTTAGGATTATATGGGCATAACGGGTAATTCATCATCATCTCCTGCTGTTCTTCTTCTGTTGCAGCCGCTTTATAATACGTTGCGTACCACTCCCACGCGGCATCGTAGCCGTTGATGTATATGGTTGATTCATATTTTTCGGGAACGCCACTACTTTTGGTAGTATATTGGGCATTGCCGTTTTTCTTATCCCATACAGCGTCCCGGATGCCATACTCCCAGGCATTGGAAGCTTCCCAGTCCATAAATTCCTCCCTCTCCGCATATGGATTAGTCGGCTTTGCTTCCGAAATGATCCACGGATTATCCGGATTTCCGCTATTGTCTGTGTAATTCAGTTTAACCAGACCGGGAACCGTGTTACCACAGGAAGGAGTGGAAACTTTTGTTTCAAAGTTCACATAATACCAATCAGCGGGTCCTCCGATTGATAATTGCGCCCACGCTGCATTCACGCTCATCATGAGCACGAACAACAGCATCATCTTAATTGTTAAAAAACTTTTCTTTGTCATTTTCATATCTTTTGTTTTTAAATTAGCATTTCGTTTATCATTTATCATTAAATATTGCCAATTCGTTTTCCCATGTATGCGCAAGCATGGATGCGGGCGCAGCACAGAAAAAGCGGTGCAAAGGTACTGCTTTTTTTTCAATCGTGCAAGAAAATCGTGACTTTTTACACAAAAAATATCGTTTTTTTTGGCAATTTCAGAAATTTGTAGTATCTTCGCAGCCAAATTTAGGCACTATGAATCCATACATTCAATCATTACGTTTGCGGACATTGCCGCTATCGGTAGCAGGTATCATCTTAGGCGCAGGACTTGCCGGCGCAGAGTTAGGATTTGAGAACTGCGACAGTCATTTCCTGCTCGTCTTCGGGCTGGCAGTCCTGACGGCGCTGAGTCTGCAGATACTGAGCAACCTGAGCAACGAGTTAGGCGACGCGCAGAAAGGGACGGACACCGACCAACAGGAGCGCGCCGCATACGGATTGCAGAGCGGAAAGATAACTATCCGGCAAATGAAAGGCATGATCGGGCTGTTTTTGGGGCTGTCCATACTATTCGGCAGTGCGTTGATTTACAGCGCGTTCGGCACTCTTTGGAGTATACAAAGTCTAGGATTCCTCTTTCTTGGTCTGCTGGCGGTCTGCGGAGCGGTCTTTTACACCCTCGGAAAGCACAACTACGGGTACATCGGATTGGGCGATTTAGGGGTGTTTCTGTTCTTCGGATTGCTGAGTACGGCAGGTGCCTATTATCTGGAGATGCAGAAGGTGAGTTGGGAGGTCCTATGGTGCGGCGCGGCTATCGGTGCTCCGTGCGTGGGTGTGCTGAATCTCAATAACATACGCGACATGGCGAACGACCGCGCACACGGCAAACGCACCTTCGCAAGTTTGCTCGGACCCACCGGTGCACGGGTGTATCACTACTCCCTGTTGCTGTTCAGCCTGACGACCTTTATCTGCCTCGGTCACTACTGGGTAGGACTGATCGTACCTGTCTGGGCATGGCATGTACGGTATGTCGGCACGCATACCGAGAAGCTGGACAGACAGATGCCGGTACTGATGTTCTCCACGCTGGCGGTAGCGATACTGGCGCTCATTTAGCAGAAAATACACATGAATGTGTAAAAATTGACACTTTTATTTGCGAGTGTCAAT
>CALEPS010000078.1 GCA_937910305.1 uncultured Bacteroidales bacterium
GCAGCCGAAAAATGCAATTAATCGTTCCCTTTAGGGATAAGAAAGTTGCAAAGACATGAGTGAGACATATACATATACACCATCCGGAAACGAAAACCGCAATATCTTTGCGGCATCCTGCGTGGAGTCTGTAGCTATAGCCTTGCGGCAACCGGCAGCGGAGGTTTATCAGAGGATGAAACGCGTTAACCTGATAGACGAATATATATTCCCGTGCTATGAGGTATTGCATAGCGAGAGCCGCGAGAATGTCACACAAGATATTATCCAAACGCTTGAATTATGGGAACAGAAGGCATCATAGAAGTTTATCACGGCGGAACAGAACCTATTGAGCATCCGTTAGTGAGTGCAGGCCGTCCCGGCTTGGATTTCGGGCAGGGTTTCTATGTCACGGCTATGCGAGAGCAAGCCGAGTTATGGGCAGACCGCATGGCTCGTCGCCGTAAAGCGGATAAAATTCTTTCTGTTTATACTTTGGATATGGGTGCTCTGCGCAAAAAGTATTCTTATCTTTTCTTTCCCAAATACGATAGTGACTGGCTCAATTTCATTGCGAACAGCCGCACCGGTAAACGTCCGTGGGCGAACTATGACTGCATAGAAGGCGGAATAGCCAATGACCGCGTCATTGACATGGTAGAAGCCTATATTGCAGGTACGGCAACAGCAGAGTTTGCATTGAGCGAACTGAGCAAACACCAGCCCAATCATCAGATTTGTATTCTCAACCAACAGGCTATTGATGAGTGCCTGCATTTTAAGGAGAGTTTGGTATGTTAAGCAATGTATTAATGTGGAATAAGATCGGGCGCGTGGTTACGCGTGTGAGCGAACAGAGAGGTATCAGTGCATCCCAAGCCTTGGACTTATTCTATACTTCGCCTCTTTGCAGCGAGTTGCATGATCCGGCTACCGGGTTATACCTAATGGGCGATGAATATCTGGCGCAATCATTATAACGCCAACTGATGTAAAATAAAATACACGTCCCTCTCCGAGACGCTAAACCGGAGAAAGACAAGCGCAAAGCGTTGCGCAACAACATATTAAAATAATAAGCATTACTATTATTTCGCGCAAACCGAAAGCCCTGCAAAACTGACGGAAATAATGCACAGAAATAATATGTGGCAGCATATCTATAGGTATGCCTTGCCTGTTCATAATAGATGCTCATCTTGTGTGAGTTTCTTAGAACAGGCAAAGGTTTCCTTGCAGGGCTGCCTTGGTTGCGCGATAAGAGACTCGCACTTTTTGTTAATTTAAATTTAAATAATCATGAAAAAGTTATTTTTAATTTTTATGGCAGTTGCCGTAATGGTTTCTTGTACCAAAAATCAAAGTGGTATCACAAACGAAGATCTACAAGGTACATATGATGCAGATTGTTCTTCACTCCTCAAACAATTATTAAATGAGGATGAAGATATGAAAAACGACCCATTTGCATTAGCTTTTGCAGAGATTTTAGTATCAGATATGGAAATGACATTGACTTTTGACAATGATTCCTTAGTTACAGAAACCAAGGGTGGAATTGTTGATTTTGCACAATCCTTTACAGACAAAAAAGATGATATTCGAAAGGCTTATCAATATGAGATAAGGAATGATTCTTTGTTGTATACAAAAGAGGAAGGTAAAGATTTCGAGGAATATGGAATTTTGCGAAAAACAGGAAACAATTGCGACTCTCTCATGTTGATTATGAAAGAGGAAAATGATAAAATAAATCAAATATCCATCGTTAAAAGAAAATAATTTTTACCAATATGAAGAAATCACTTTTATTTGCATTTATGCTATGCTTTGCAGGCATTGGAAATTGTGCAGAGTATATTACTTGGAATAATGGATGGAAACAATACCATGAGAAAACTGTTTTGAGCCATGATAATATAAATGGATTGTATTTCTTATCGCTGAATGATAGTACAGACTTCCAAATGTACATAGACATATCTATGCAAGGTGATACAATCTGTGAATTGATGATAAATGCGCGAGATCAGGAAGGAAATCCAAAGATATTCTATTTTTGGGAAGAGAAAGCTACATATTTCTTTAATGTATTTAGAGATGGCGAAGATAAAAGATTTTCTATTATTAAGTTTGAGTATAATGAAGAGAATGAATTTACTACCGGTTTAAATGCTAATGGATTAGGACAAAATAAACTTGCGAAACAAATCATACTCCAACTTATAGAAGGTCATCAACTCAAATTTATGGCAACTCCTAATTTAGCGGAATATCAAGAGATAAAGGAACTCATCATCCCAGGCTTGAAATAAAATTCAACGTACAAATGAAACCAATACGGAAAACACCAGTAGTTCTCACAGAAGAGCAAGAACAATTTTTTATTGAAATATGGGAGAATAACCAAAGTTCTTCTGCGACGATCATCATCCGAGAAAAACTCGGATTAGCTTTAGATGTAATTGGTATATATGCTAAGCAACTACGTACTCAAGGAAAAATTAGAGATAAGAAAAAAAGCAGATTTAGCGATAGCGAGGTTTTATCATTTAAGACCGATTACGAAAATGGGCTGGCAATAAAAGAAATAGCAGAGAAACACCACAGAGATGTAAAGGCTGTTCGAAGATATTTAGTAGATACCTTTGGAGGACAACTTCCAAAGATTAACAAAAATTCCTTTGAAGGTGAGATTTGGGCTGATATTTATAATTGTGCCACACACCAAGTAAGCAATAAAGGGAGAATTTATGTTAAGGCTACGAATCAAATCATATATGGTCACTTAGTTCAAAAATACAGGTATGTTTATATAACAGATAATGATGGTATTAAGCATCATTATGCAGTACATAGATTAGTCGCACAAGCATTTATTCCTAACCCGGAAAACAAAACGGAAGTAGATCATATAGATAGTAATCCGGCAAACAATGATGTAACAAATTTACGGTGGGTAAATCATGAAGAACAATATAAAAACGAAGAAACAATAAAGAAAAAGCAACTTGGTCAAGAGCGCCAACAAAGAAGATGGAAAATAAAACCTCTTTTAGACAAAATTTTTGAAATAGAGCCAGACAAAATTGAACTAATCAAAATAATCATTGAATACAAATCATAATGGAAACATTATCACTCATAATTGCAATAATCAGTTTGCTTGCAAGCCTTGTTACCTTATTTGCAGTATGTGGAAACATCTCCAATTTCTACTATAATTGTAAACATTTCAAAGAAGGTGGTATGCGCATAACATACCTTTCTGGTGAGTATCGTGTATTTGAAGGATATGAGGAAAAAGTTTTATTATATCAATCCTCTCCAAATCCGGAACATTATGTTGTGTGTAGAGAAATTGGCAAAATTGAAATACGAGAAGAGATTCCACATTTCAAAAAATGGACTTGGTCACGTAAGTTTCACGACATCCGTGTGCCTTATTATCCCATCCGCTTACTCTAATCCAATATTTATAGCATAGAATGACCACTGAAGAATTCATACAAAAGGCAAAAGCCATTCATGGGGATAAGTATGATTATTCCAAGGTGGAGTATGTAAATGCTTCTACAAATGTACGCATTATTTGTCCTATTCACGGAGAGTTTTTGCAGAGACCATCTCATCACCTTGGAGGGCACGGGTGCTCAAAATGTGCCGCTGAGATTAATGCGGCTAAAATGAGAATTTGGACTAAAGAAAAATGCCATGAGGTTGCCTCTCAATACACAAATTTATATTCATTTAGAACTGAAGCCGAAGCAGCATATAATGCTTCTCTCAAACATAATTGGCTAAAAGATTATACGTGGCTTTCATATAAAATTGACATGTCTACGCCCAAAAAGAAACGGCAGACCTATACGCAAGATGAGATAATAGAACGCCTTCGATCCTTGTTTGGAGAAAAATATAGTTATGAGCAGGTGGTCTTCAAGAATATGAAGACACCCATAACTCTTATTTGTCACGAGAAAGATGCCAACGGAGTTGAACATGGAGCGTTTACTATGCGCCCAGATAATATCTTCTCTAGCCACCAAGAATGTCCAAAATGTTATGATGACCGAAGAAGCCAAGCACAGCGTAAGCCTGTTGAGCAATTTACTGAAGAAGCTACAAAAGTTCACGGAGGCTTATATGAATACCACAAAGTAAACTATGTAAACACAAACTCTAAAGTGTGTATAGTATGTCCTATCCATGGTGACTTTTGGCAAACGCCTTCTAACCATCTTCGAGGTAAAGGCTGTCCTTATTGCTCTGGAAATGCAAAGAAATGGAATAAGGAGACCTGCGAGGAAGAAGCTCATAAGTATGAATATATTACCGATTTTAGCATAAGGGCTTCCGCAGCATACAATAAAGCACGCATCAATGGATGGTTGCAGGATTATACTTGGCTAACCAAACGCCCGCCTAAAACTGCTGATTACGCTAAAGACAAGAAATACATATATGCCTATGAATTTGTAAGTCAAAAAGCGGTTTATATTGGTTTAACGAATAGCATAATAAGACGAGACTGGCAGCACCGTAACCATAATGACTCATCCGTATTTCGTTTTGCGACTGAATATGGGTGCGAGATTCCAATTCCAAGAATATTAGAAGATGGTATTCCTATTTTTGAAAGTGGCAAACGAGAAGCATTTTGGGTAGAGCATTATAAGAAACTTAGTTGGAAATTGTTGAATAGAGCCAAGACTGGAGAAAGGGAAAGTTCTATTGGCCTAACCTATCCGCTTAAATGGACGAAAAAGGCCATTCGAGAAAAAGCCAAAGAATGCAACTTTGACATCAAGTTATTTCAAGAACTCTACATTGGAGCCTACGAAGCGATTTTGAGCCGTTATAGAGGTCTGCTTAACGAACTATTTCCGCATCGATCTATTCACACCCATCACACTATTGAAGAAGCACTTCTCGTAGCAAGGAAAGGTAACTTTATAAATCGTATGCATTTATATCGAGAATGCTCATGGGCATATAGAATACTCTATAAAAAGAGCATGCTGGATGAAATCTTTCCAAAGCCTAAAGAATATACGCGAGAAGAAGCCTTACAGGAAGCAAATAACTTCCTTACGCTTGATCAAATCAGGAGACAGAACTATCGTCTGTATAACTATCTTAAAAAGAATAATCTTTTTAAAGTAGCAAAGCCTACTGATGCAAAATTTCGTCGAGTAAAAACAGTAGAAGAAGCATGGGAGATTTCTCAATACTATCCAAGTCTTACTGCTTTTCATAATCATGCAAGAACAGCATATCGAATGCTAAAAGAAGCTGGTTTGTTACAAAATAGATACCCGAATTCAAGAAAATTCATAAAAAAATAATTTTATGGAGAACTATATTTATAAAAGAAAAATGGACTTAGAGGCAGCCTCTACTTTGTTAACAAAAGTAATGGAAAATGTACATGAGTCTGTGAAAAGGTATGAGAACAGAAAAGACTTTTTCGGTGAGATAATGTATAAGAAAGAATCTGATCGTTTCTCCGTATTTTGTCAATGTAAAGATAATTTAGACTTTGTAATAGGAGTGCTAAAGAGTTATATTGATAACCATCAAGATCCTTCTACGCCAAAAGTGATTTACTATTCTCCGAGAAAATTTACGTATATATATGATGTAGGAAAATTCCAAACTGAAGTACTCAAAGCAAAACGAAATATTGAAGCTTTATTATGGATAGCTAAAATTTCAAAAGGTGAAGAAATAGAACTATATCAAGAGTGCACTAAAAGGCTCAATTATGTATATTCGCATATCTCCAAGAATAGGTAACTATTTTCTATTTCTCAATACACGCGGCAATCGCAACTGAGGTGCCTCAAAAAAGTTTTATGTTCAACTTTTAGAGGCATTACAAACAGCCACATCGCTTTTTTGAACATATATTTGGGAGTGAATCTGTGAATGGGTGGAGAATTATTATCTCAACCAAACCAGGTAGATAAAATGAAAAAAAGTTGCAAAAGAGGTGATAGATTTCGCCTCTTTTTTGACTATATATAGAGGGGCATGAAAAGTGAAAGGTGAAAGGTGAAAGGGAACAAGTAAACGCAAATCTTAATAATCGTAAACTTTTAGCCTTGACTAAAATAATTCGAACTCGAAAGATATAAGCCATCAAAACAAGAATGCACACTAAAACGCACAAAAATACATAAAAATTGCTCACCCTATTGCGCAATTCAGAAAAAAGTTGTACCTTTGCGACCTGGTTTGACAGAAAGAAAATAACACATAGTTAGCAATCGTCCAAGGTTGAAAGTAAAGAGTCAGAAGTGGACAAATACCCAAAATACATATGAACCTGAAAGAAAAGTTTAACAAGCAATCCCTACGGTCCCATGCAGGGCTGTGGCTGATGCTCGTTGCCATACTGGCGATGGAGTCGATTGCCTGCGTACAGTATTTCTACACGCGTGCCACCATCAAAGCGGATGCCGTCTATCGTGCACAATCCGAGCTACGGTCGGCGGAATTGGAGATCAACACCGCCGCCGTGGAGCTCGAAGCCGCTGCCAAGATGCTTGCCAAGATGGCGGAGTTCTGCCTGAACAACCCCGATGCCATGCCGGGATGCGTGAACATGCTGTTCGAGACGCTGGAGAACGTGGAGGGAGCCGGAATAGCTTTCGTGCCGGATTATTACCCGCAGAAGGGACACTGGTACGAGGTCTATGGCACCCGCAACGAACGGACCGAGAAGGGTTTTGCCATTCGTCAGATAGGGGGTGCCGACCACGACTACACACAATCGGAGTGGTTCAACAACGGTCTGACGAAAGACCATGCCTATTGGTCGAACCCGTACGCGGACAACGAGGGCGCGCATGCGATCGTCGTCACCTGTTCCTATCCCGTCCGCGATGCCGACAACCATGTCGTGGGAGTCGTTTGTATCGACATTTCGCTCAGCAAACTGAAGTTCATCTTCGATTACCTGCAGGTCTATCCGGACAGTTATTACTCCATCTACACGGCTTCCGGCAAGGATATCGTCACGCCGGACACCGTACCTGGACGCAAGTACCTCATCTTTGACGAGGAGATCGACGCTACGGGCTGGAAACTGTCCATCATCATCCCGGAGGACATCCTGTATGCCGACCTCAAGCGCGTCGGGCTGATTGTGAATATCCTGATGCTGCTCAGTCTTGCTCTGTTAGTGTTTATCATGTACCGCAGCACTAAGAACGCTTTCAAGATGATTGAGATCAACAACCAGAAGGAGCGTATGGAAGGCGAACTGGAGATTGCGCAGACCATCCAGAGCGCCATGCTGCCCAAGGTATTCCCGCCCTTTGTGGACCGTCCCGACCTGAATATATACGGCATGGTGCATCCTGCCAAAGAGGTGGGCGGCGACCTGTATGATTTCTATGTACGCCACGACAAACTCTTCTTCTGCGTGGGCGACGTGAGCGGCAAGGGAGTGCCGGCGTCGCTGGTGATGGCGATGATCAGGTCGCTCTTCCGCAGCGTCACAGCCCATGAGGAACAGGCAGAACAAATCATGCGCCAGATGAACGACCCGCTCACCGAGCAGAACGAACAGGACATGTTCGCCACCCTCTTTGTGGGCGTGCTGGATATGGAGACCGGCGTGCTTGATTACTGCAACGGCGGACACAATGCCCCGGTGCTGGTACACAAGCGGGAGAGCCGCCGGTTGGAAGTGCTGCCGAACCTGCCGATAGGTATCATGGGCGGCTTCGAGTATGTCGGCCAGACTACGCAGATACAACGCGGCGACACACTCTTCCTCTACACCGACGGACTCACCGAGGCGGAGAACAAAGTGCATGCCCAATACGGCGAGGAGCGGATGCTGAAACTGCTTGCCACCACCGACGGCATGCCGCCGAGAGACCTCGTAGAGACTTTCCAGAAAGATGTCGATGCCTTCGTCAACGGAGCGCCGCAGAGCGACGACCTCACCATGCTTGCCATCCGTTACCAGATATCGGCGATCGTCATGCGCAACGACATACAGCAGATACCGACCCTCTCCGAATGGGTGGACGGATTGCATGTGCCCGACGAACTGAACATGCCTATCAACCTCGCCTTGGAAGAGGTGGTCTGCAACGTCATGCTCTATGCCTACCCGGGACGCAAGGACGGCAAAGTGTTTGTCGAATATACCGAGATAGAGAACGAGCAGGGCAAACAACTGATCTTCACCGTCTCCGACTCCGGCATACCTTTCGACCCGACGAAGCAGAAAGAGGCGGACACTTCGCTTTCGGCGGAGGACCGGGAGATAGGCGGCTTGGGCATACATCTGGTGCGCCAACTCATGGACGAGATCCGCTACGAACGCGTAGAAGGCAAGAACATCCTCACGCTGGTAAAGAAAGTAGCAAGCTAATCCAATAACGCATTTTTATGCACTCCCTCATCGCCGGCATAGCAAACAGTTTCACCGACAACCTGATAGCGGAGCAACGCTACCGGATGATTCTGGACGGTCTGCAGGTGACGCTGCTGATTACGTTCTGCGCGGCGGTGCTAGGTACGCTGCTCGGTGGTGTCGTCTGTTGGGCACGCATGAGCCGCAAGCCGTGGCTCAGACAGACGGCGAAAATATATATTGACCTCATGCGCGGAACGCCGGTACTGGTGCTTCTCATGCTGATGTACTATGTGTTCATGGCGCCTCTCGGCACAACCGGCATCACCGTGGCAGTCGTCACTTTCGCCATGAACGCCTCCGCCTATATCGGCGAGATGCTGCGCTCGTCCATCGAGAGCATCGACCGCGGGCAGCGAGAGGCCGGTCTGGCATTGGGGCACACGCCGCGGCAGACCTTCTTCCACATCATCCTGCCGCAGGTTGTCAAAGCGGTTCAGCCGGTCTATCAGGGCGAGATCATCAGTCTGCTGAAAGGCACAAGCATAGTAGGCTACATCGCCGTGATGGACATGACACGTGCCTCCGACCTCATCCGCAGCCGTACGTTCGATGCGTTCTTCCCGCTGCTGGTCACCGCTGCTATCTATTTTCTAGTGGCATGGCTCATAGGTCTGGTACTCACAGGGCTGGTGCAACGCCGTACCAAGCGTGTCGCCGTAGCCGCAAGCCTGCTGATAGTGCTTGGCGTGGCGGGAGCAATACCTTCCATAGCCGAAAGTCAAAGGTCGAAAGCCGAAAGCCAAACTGCCGCAGCCGCTCCGCCGGTTTTCCATGCGCTGGAGGGTAAACGGGTCGGTGTCATCATCGGGAGTATCCAGGACATCGCCGTAACCCAATACGCCCCCAAAGCTGACATTCGGCGGTACACATCCATGACCGACATCATGGCGGCGCTGGAGAACGGCAAGGTGGATGTGCTGTGTCAGGAGAACTTCACCGTCACCGCCAACAAAGCCATCGCTGCCGTGGTGGACACCGTCGATGCCGGACTGCCGCCACGCTACGTAGCCGCTTGTTTCAAACTGGGCAACACCGCTCTGCAACAGGACTTCAATGCCTTCCTCGCTGACATCCGTGCGGATGGCACGTACCAAAAGATCTTCGACCGCTGGCTGAAGACCGATGACCCTGCCGCACTCCCGGCTCCGCATCAGTACGGCACGGGCGAACTCATACGCGTAGCTACTTATCCCGCTATGCCGCCGTATAACTTCATCTGTTCAGGCCAACCGTCCGGCATGGAGATAGACCTGCTGACCGAATGGGCGAACCGCCGCAACTACCGTTTGGAGTTCCTGATGATGGATTTCGCCTCGCAGATACCTGCCTTGCAGACCGGCAAAGCGGACATCGCCTTGGGCTCGGTGGCGGTCACCGAAGAGAGGCAGAAACAGGTGCTTTTCTCCGACGGCTACAACGCCGCCCGGATCATGTTCTACACCCGCAAAGGGGAAGCAGACATCTTGACTAAGGAACAAAGGGACAAAGTACCAAGTACGAAGCCAAGCACCACTTGGCTGTGGATAGTAGGCTTCCTGTTGCTACTAACAGCAGGCGGAATATGGATTGTTCTTCGTCGCAAACGCAATCTAACAGCGAAGCGGTCTTTCGACTTTCGACTTTCGACTTTTGACTCAAATTCCCCTCTTATCTCCGTCTCTCACCTCAGCAAGTCTTTCGGTTCGCTTCATGTGCTGCGGGACATCAGTCTGGAGGTCCGTCCGGGCGATGTGATCTCTGTCATCGGTCCTTCGGGAACGGGCAAAAGCACTTTCCTGCGCTGCCTCAACCTCTTGGAGCAACCCTCCGGCGGCACCATCCGTATCAACGGACAGGACATCCTTTCGCCGGACGCTGACGTACCCCTTCTGCGGCGGCGGATGGGCATGGTCTTCCAGTCCTTCAACCTCTTCAACGACAAGTCGGTGCTGGACAACATCACCATGAGCCCCATTCTCCTCTTGGGCAAGAGCCGCGAGGAAGCCGAGCAGCAGGCACACCGCCTCTTGGAGATGGTGGGTTTGGCGGAACGTGCCGACGCCATGCCAGACGAACTGTCCGGCGGACAGAAACAGCGTGTAGCGATAGCCCGTGCACTGGCGATGGAGCCGGAGATACTCCTTTTCGACGAACCCACCTCTGCCCTCGACCCCACCATGGTCAGCGAGGTCTTAGGCGTCATCACGCGTCTGGCCCGGGAGGGCATGACGATGATTATTGTCACCCACGAGATGCGTTTTGCCCGTCAGGTCAGCAGCCGCGTCCTCTTCTTCGCCGAAGGCGTGATTTACGAGGAAGGCACACCCGAACAGCTCTTCCACCACCCGCAGCGGACACTCACGCAGCATTTCATCCGCCAGATACATGAGACGGAGTTCACCATCCGCAGCGAACACTTCGACTGGTACGCTATGATGGCGCAGATGGAGCAGTTCTGCCGCCAATACAACCTCTCGCACCAACGCACGGAGAACGTCTATCGCGCCGTGGACGAGTCATTAGCCATCCTCGGCACCGCTGTCGGCTCCTGCCTCACGCTCTCTTATACGGAGCAGGACGACTCGCTGCTGCTCACCGTCCGCACGCCGCACCTCATCCCGTCTGATGCGCTCGACATCGAGGATAACATGCTTGCCGCCGCCATCCTCCGTTCCGTCAGCACCGATATTCATATCGACAAAAACACACTCTCTATAACTGTCCAATAACACGTATATACACATTATGAACTCAACGATTATTATAGGTCTTCTCATCCCTTTCTTGGGAACGATGCTCGGGTCGGGATTTGTCTTTCTGATGAGGAAAGACATGCCTGTCCGCCTACAGAAAGCCCTGTTAGGCTTCGCGTCCGGCGTGATGGTGGCGGCGTCTGTCTGGTCGCTACTCATTCCGGCTATCGAGGCGGAGGCGGACCAAGGCGCATGGGCGGTGATGCCTGCGGCGGTAGGTTTTCTGCTCGGTATCGGTTTCCTGCTGCTGATTGACGAGGTCACGCCTCACCTGCATCCCGGTGACGCCACGCCCGAAGGTCCGCGCAGCAAGCTCTCAAGGACAGCCATGCTTGCCCTCGCCGTCACCATCCACAACCTGCCGGAAGGTATGGCAGTCGGCGTCGTCCTCGCCGGAGCCACGCAAGGCACAGCCGGACTCTCCATGTCCGCAGCCATCGCCGTCTCGCTCGGTATAGCCATCCAGAACATCCCCGAAGGGGCGATTATCTCCATGCCCATGCGGGCGGAGGGGAACAGCCGTGCCAAATCCTTTCTCATCGGTTCGCTCTCCGGCATAGTGGAACCCATCGGCGGTCTCATGGTCATCCTTTTGGCGGCATGGCTCACACCCATACTCCCGTATCTCCTTGCCTTCGCCGCAGGAGCAATGCTCTACGTCGTGGTGGAAGAACTTATTCCCGAAGCCTCGCAAGGCGCACACTCCAATATCTCCACTATCGGTTTCGCCCTCGGCTTCGTGCTGATGATGGTCCTCGATGTGGTTTTAGGTTGACACGTTAAACCGTTAAACCGTTAAACGGTTAAGCCGTTAAATTGCTACATACCATTCTAATCAAAGTTGCCGATTATTAAGATTTCATATAGGGTTGCTATACTTACCACACACATGCAAAAAAGGTAGCACATAGCACGAGACTATGCGCCGCCTGTATTTGCGAACTTGTTCATGTCCTTTGTGTTGCGTATGTGTCCTACAATAGGTCTTTCTTACGTTGCCAAGCAACGCGGTTACATATCGCCTGACCATCCGTGACCTAAATCCCAGTGTTCATCGTACCGGAACTCAAAATACGGTAGGGCAAAGTATTTCTCTATCAATGCAGTCAGCTCTTCCTCCTTGTCTTTTGCCCACTGTCCGACAAAAACGATGAACTTGTCAATATTCCATGCTACGCGGCCACGGGGAACCTGCGTGTAATCGCCGGTAAACTTAGTCGGCTCATGTTTTGCCAATGCGCGGAAATACTGCTTTTGCCAAATCTGGCGATGCAGAGTCTGATAGTTGATAAAGGGCAATCCTTTTTCTGCCGCTTCTTCTACCATTTTGGGTGTCAGTTCTTTCTTATATACGCCGAAGAAATCATGCTCGTCTGGGTCATACCAGAAGATTCCGACAGCAGGCATCGGTTCATCAAAGGACTTCATATCCGCCATGATACTCTCTTTTTCGCTATGCGACAATGTGGTCATTGGTTACTCTGTATCAATTTTGCCTGCAAAGGTACTGCTTTTTTCTGAAATATGCAAGGAATGAAAGCAGAAATATTTATGTGGCGTGTATTTTTGTATGGATTTTACTTGCGTATTCGGATTTTTTGTCGTACCTTTGCACGCGGATTAAAGGTCATTCCGTATATTTGGTGATATGAACTTCCAGCTCTTCGGCAATAAAGAAGCACCGACGCTACTCCTCATTCCCGGGTTGGGCGTGTCGTACGAGATTTTCCTTCCGCTCATTCGTCTGACGGAAGACAAGTTCCGTATCATCGCCGCCGAAGTGGACGGTTTCACGCTCGGCAAGTATACGCGTTTCACGTCCATTGATGACCAAGCCGCACAAGTCATCGCCTATATCAAAGCGCATTTTGACGGACATCTGGACTGTGCGTACGGGCTTTCGCTGGGCGGTAAGATCCTCTCGCGTGTCTTGGAGCGTGACGAACTGACCATCGACCATGCCATCCTCGATGCCGCGCCTTTGCTGCCTTTGCCGCGGTGGCTCGTCAATCCGCTACGGTACTACCAGGCGGCAAATGTGTGGACATGTTACCACTGGACGGGCTTCTGGAAAGCGGTCTTCCGTTCGCACTATTTCGATGTGCTGCTGGACGAGTGCAAGAAGGTCTGGCCCTTCGGCAGAACGCAGGCGGTAGTGGATGGTTACAAATCGGTCTATACCAACCGCCTGAACGCCATTCATGGCGCCGACATCCATTTCTGGTACGGCACCAAAGAAGCCTTCGTCGCCAAACCGCAAGTGAAACACTTGCTTTCCCTCTGCCCGCAAGCCCACATCGAGGTCTTCCAAGGCATGAACCACGGCCAGCTCCTCATCGACCATCCTGAAGAGATTGCACAGCGAATAACTCACATAACCGCTTGGCACGGTATTTGTTCTCATAGCCGAGGATAAAAATTCCGTGCCTTGTGATGCCTTCCTACCGTACTGCCATAACCGCTCTGTTACTGCTTCTTTTGCTGCCTTTGGCGGCGAAGAAACGGCAGCCTGTGCCCGATTCATTGCAGACGCTCACATATGAAGTGAACGGCGTGCCTCTTCGGATGCAGCGAGTGGAAGGCGGTTCATTTGTGATGGGTGCTACGCCCGACCAGCACGACCCGGACACCTATACCGACAAGCCCGCGCACCTCGTTTTTCTCTCCCCTTACTATATGGCGACAACCGAAGTCACCAACCGTCTCTGGCGGGCGGTCATGTCCGAAAAGGAGATGCTGGAGCTGTCCGGTTATCCCGAACACCCGGTCTCTTTTGTCAGCTGGCATGAAGCACAGCGGTTCGTGCGTCGGCTGGATAGTATCACCGGCATGCCTTTCCGTCTGCCGACCGAGGCGGAATGGGAGTTCGCAGCGCGTGGCGGAGCCAAGAGCAAGCACTATCGTTTTGCAGGCGGAGATGTCCCTGACAGCATAGGCTGGCTCTATTCGGTGGCAGGGAACTGGACGCACCCGGTGGCACGCAAGCAGCCGAATGAGTTAGGGCTGTATGACATGACGGGCAATGTGGCGGAATGGTGTCAAGACCTCTACGGTCCCTACCACCTGTCCACGGCACCTGACCCTTGCGGAGCGGACACAGGCTCGTTCCGTATTGTGCGCGGCGGCAGTTACGATGAGGCGAAAGCCAACTGCCATCTGTCCGTGCGGCGGTGGTACGAGCCGGAGACATCCGTGGGGTATATCGGCCTGCGTGTGGCGCTGAGTCTGCCTGACGACCCCGGAGCGTCCTCCCGATTAACGGGAGGAGCGGCCTCCGCCGAGAAGGGCTATCTATCTCTCACGCAAAAGGTACGTATCAAAGGCCGCAGACTGCATTTTTACCTTGTGCCGGGCGAAGCACCCTATTATATCTCCGATGAGATCAGTGCGAATCAATGGAAGCGTGTCATGGCTGCGGAACCGCCGGACAAGGAGCGCGGCTTGGCTGTCGGCATGAGCCGGCAGGAGCGATTGCGTTTTGCGGAGACCTGCAGCCGTCTGGCAGACAAACCGCTGGCGGTCGCTTCGATAGCGGAGGTAGATAGTGCCATAGCGAAAGGAGCGATTGCCCCGCCTAAGCAGCCGAAACGCAAGCAATCCGTCCGGTCAACTCAGCGCAGCCGCAGAACACGCGAGAAACTCTCTCCGTGGACAGAACTGGTTGGCGTCCGGCTATCACTACCCGATGACCCTGTTCTGCTGGAATACAAGGGCGATGCTAACGAAAAACTCCCTTTGCGTCTCGTCATTAAGTTATAAAAATGGCACCTTCTCTTGCACATGTCCGAAAAAAGCAGTACCTTTGCAGTCGCAAATTAAAATCACTACGTAATATGGAAGAATTTCGTGTAGATCCGCGGGTGACGACATCCGAAGCGCAGGCGGTGTATATAGAGCAGGGCCGCAAACTGTTTGCATTCAACCAGACCGTTCCCTTTACGCCGGAGAATATCGAAGCAACGAAAGCCCTCTTTGGTGAGAACCTCGGCGAAGGAAGCATCGTCCAACCGCCCTTGAAAGGTGTCTGCTTTGACATGGTACATATCGGCAAAAACGTCATGATCATGCCGGACTGTCTGATGATGTCGCGCGGCGGTATTACGATAGAGGACGGCGCGATGATTGCGGCGAACGTGCAACTCATCAGCAATAACCACGACCTCTACGAGCGGCAGATACTCATCTGCAAGCCCGTGCGTATCTGTAAGAATGCTTGGGTGGGCGCAGGTGCAACTATCCTGCCGGGCGTGACGGTCGGCGAGAATGCTGTGGTAGCCGCTGCAGCGGTCGTGACCAAAGACGTCCCAGCCAACACCATCGTCGCCGGCAACCCTGCCAAAATCATCAAAACCATTCCGCCCAAAGAAAATTGATATACAATGAGAAAACTATTTTTAACAATCCTCGCAGGCATCGTTGCCTTGACGGGTTGCAATGCGCAAACAACTAAAACAAATGAACAAATGGTAAATGATAAAATGAACAAATGTCTTGTAGTCTTTTTCTCCCATGCCGGAGACAACTACGCCGTAGGAAACATCAAAGTGGGCAACACCAAGATTGTTGCCGATTACATCAGCGAACTGACGGGTGCCGACCAGTTTGAGATTGTCACCCATAAGTATGACGGTATGGCATACAAGCCGCTCTGCGACCTTGCACAGGAAGAGCAGTACGCCGATGCCCGTCCGGCATTCGAGGGCAAGTTGGATAACCTTGACCAATACGATGTCATCTTCGTCGGCGGTCCCGTCTGGTGGGGCACCTACCCGCAAGTGATGTTTACCTTCTTCGACACCTACGACCTCAACGGCAAGACCATCTATCCGTTTACCACCCATGAGGGCAGCGGCTTGGGCTCATGCGTGAGCGATCTTCGCAAGGCATACCCCAATGCCGATGTGAAGAAAGGCTTCAGCATCTATGGTCACGAGGTGCGCACCAACAAAGCGAAAGTCGAGAGCTGGATCAAAGGTCTGGAACTTTGACAGAAACACGCATATTGACTTTATCAGCGACTCACCCCTCTTTCCAGCACTGCGGGTCGGGGGCGTAGAAGTTATGGGTGTAGCCGAACGCTACAGCGGGACAGCCGCGGCAGAAACGCAGCAACTCGCACTTCGCGCATTTCTCAAAGCGCTCATGCTCGCGGTACGCGTTCATCCTCGGTCCGTGATAAACATCGTACATCTCTTCCGACACGGAGCCGACATAACTCTCGAAACGGCGGCACGCCATGAGCCGTCCGTCGGCAGAAATAGTGAAATGGCAGTTGCCGCAGTTGCAACCGTCGTAGATGGTATCCGGGGCTAAGTTATCCGGGATTGTCCAAAGACCGCGCTCGTAGAGATAGAGCGTCCAGAGATGGTCTTTGAGGTTGAAGGTGGTTTCGGAATCCTTGTATTGCTCGAACTTATGCCAGCAGCGGTCAAGAAAATCGCGGTAGCGCAAAGGCTCCACATGCCACCCGGCATTGCCCTTTGTACTTTGTACTTTGTCACTTTGTCCCTTAACCTTGTCCTCTGAGGTCGGGCAGTAACGGCCGAAAGCGAAGATGTCCGCGTGGTGGGCGACGATGATGTCAATCAGTTCGGGTATCTCGTCTATGTTCGCTGCGCTGATGGTGGACATGATAGCGCAATGCATACCCGCTTCGCGGATGACAGGGATTGCCGCGAGTGTGGCGTCAAACGAACCGGGCTTGCGGAAACGGTCATGCGTCTCTCTCAGACCGTCCAGCGAGAGTTGGTACTTGCGGCAGCCGAGTGTGTGCATCCTCCGGCACACTTCGGGCGTGAGGTGGAAGGGATTGCCCATGAGCGTGAAGGGTATTCCGCGGCTGTGTACCAGCTCCAGCAAGTCCCAGAAACGGCGGTGCAGAATAGGATCGCCGCCGGTGATATAGAGGTATGGCGCATGGTTCATCCGCTGTGCCATACGACAGATGTTATCGAGAGTACTGACCAGCCGTTCCCACGGCGTTTCTATCAACGCAGGGTGTCCCTCAGCGAAGATATAGCAGTGTTTGCACCGCTGGTCGCACTCGTCGGTTATATGCCACTGAAAGGCAAAATACTCCATGCTTACTTGTCTCCGGCTCCGCAGGAAGCACCGCAGGCAGCGGGTTTCTCTTCGGGTTTGTCACCTGCGCCGCAAGCACTACCGCAAGCTGCCGGTTTCTCTTCGGGTTTGTCACCTGTACCACATGCACTACCGCAAGCGGCGGGTTTCTCCTCGCACAGCATACCTTGTGCGCTGTGAGGAACGTAAAGATCGTTTACACGTTTCATAATAATGAATAATTAATAATGAATAATGAATATTTACTCAACAATGAGTGTTCTGTTTTCTTTGCGGGGCTTGATTTTGGGGTACTCGCCTTTGCAGTAACCGAGCAGCACAAAGCACCTCGGCGCGTAGTTATCGGGCACGGCCCATTGTGCCATGAGCGACTTGCCGTAGTCGTTGTAGAAGGTCTCTTCCGCACGGGCGATAATACACGATGCGATGCCCAATTCCGTTGCCGCCAGAACCATGTTTTCCGCACAGCAGAAAGCGTCCGGCACGCTGTAGAGGAAGTTATGTTGCGCAAACACTACCACCACCGTCGGGGCACCGTAGAAACCGCTTTTGATGGTCGGGTCATCAATGATGCTGGGCTGCTCAGCCGACACATTGCCGCCGATGAGATGGTCACGCCGCAGGCTCGCCACATTCAGTTTGCCCAGTTTCTCGGACACCTCGCGGTCGCGGATTGCCACAATCATACTGCGCTGTCCGCCGCCTGCATTCGGCGCAAACGAACCGGCTTCGATGATACGTTCCAAGTCTTCACGGGGAATCTGCTTGTCCTCGTACTTGCGTATCGACCGACGGTATTTGACTAATTCAAAGAAATTCATAAAGAGATGATTTTTCGGCTACAAAATTACTGCTTTTTTTTGAAATACGCAAGAGAGGTAAAATAGATTAGTTAGTAACCTATTCCGCCATTTTGGAAATAACTTGCATCTCAGACATAAAATTTTGATAAAAAAGTTACTTTTTTTTTGAAAGTATTGTACAAATGGGAAAATAGTCGTATCTTTGCCGTCGAAAATGACCAATTGGCTCAATGTCCAAATAAATGGTAAATGGTAAATGATTAAATTGTAAATGCCTTTATGCGAAAGAAAGACAGTCAGAATTCCATGTTTGAGATGTGCCCGGTGCGCAATGTAATAGCCCGTTTTGGTAATAAATGGGGTTTCTTAGTGTTGCTTGTCATCAGCGAACACGGCACAATCCGTTTTAGCGAACTGAGCCGCGCTATACCGGATATTAGCACGCGCGTTTTAAGCGGTACGCTGCGCACGCTCGAAGCGGATGACCTCATCGTCCGCAAGGTGTATCCGGAAATTCCGCCGCGCGTGGAATACAGTCTCACGCCCATCGGCGCAGAGTTAGTGCCTATTGTGCAGGAGCTAACAGCATGGGCATCCAAGAACCTGCCGACAATCATGAAGCACCGTCAGCAGTTCGAGGCATGATAAAAGCGGCTCACGGCAATGTGAGCCGCTTCTGGTCAGCCTTTCCTCGTATGATGGTCCCGTGATGGTAAGGCGAAGGACAGCGCGTTCCCATGACGGAGGAAGCACATGACCATCACGGGACCATGTCCCGGGAACGACCCGCTGAAGTCCGAAGGACATCCTAAAAAATCTTCTTTAAAAAATTAGTCCGACTGACCGCCATGCCGCTTCAGCGGCGTCTCTACGCGCGTATGCGCAGTACCACCACCTTTAATTAAAGGTGGTAGCTACCACCTACGGTGGTGGCGGGGTTGGGCTTTCTTTTTTATTATTCTTTTGGTTCTTTTCTTTTTCTTTTTTCTTTCTCCAGGGGGTAAGCCTTAACCGGCAAATTTAAGAAAATAGCCTTTCCCCTTGCATATCTCGCAAAAAAGTTGTCAAAAAGGAAATCCAAAATTTTCAACGATTAACAATGATGCTAATTCATTTAATTCAGCATTAGAACTCAAAGCAAATCTAAGTAAAATTAAATTTGATTCAAATAATAATAAAATAGAAAAAAATTCAGAAAAGCAAATAGATAATAAATCAAAAAAAGAATTAATTAATAATAATATAGTCAATAATGAGCAAAATCAAGAAATAATAGACAATACAAATATAATAGATTCTCAATCAATAAAAGATAATAAATCATCAAATAATAAAATGTCAATAAAAGAAGGTATAAGCATAAAATTAAATTATTTAACCGAATTTTGTCCATCAAATACAGCAAAAGAAGAAAAAAAAGAAGAAGAATCAAAAACTTCCAACATTCAAAAAGAAAGCATTTCCGAGGAAATCGAAGATGAAGTCGGCTCCATCGATGAATTTAATAATGCCAATGATAATCGAAGTATATTATCTTCATATGTATTTAGTTCTGTGCGACCTACTGAAAGTAATAAATCATTCGCGAGTTCTATTTATGGTCGAAGTGATTCGCAAGAATTAGTCTCGAATTATAATGAACTTATGAGTAATAAAGGTATGGGAATAATTCCTGTGGAATTAAAAAATAATAAAGAAGTGGAAATAAGAATGGATAATTTACATCGAAATAGTAAGAATTATTTTATTTCGATGAGAATGAATGAAATAAAAAGAAAGAAAGAAAAAATAAATGAAAAAGAAAAATTGATTAAAAATAATTATGATAATATTGATAAAATGAAAAAAAAAATTGAAATTATGGATAATGAAGAAAGACAATATCAACGTTGGATTGAAAAAGAAGAGGAAGAAAATGAAAATTTAATCTATTTACTTAATTTTTTAATGAATGTAAATAAATAAAAATTTATTTATATA